>DASUGR010000051.1:0-28329 GCA_036273915.1 Planctomycetota bacterium
CCGCGAGATGACCGACCTCGAGGCGGCGGTGCCCGAGGCGGACGTCCTCTACATGACGCGCGTCCAGCAGGAGCGGTTCACGGACCCGCACGAGTACCTGAAGTTCCGCGACGCGTACACGCTCGACCTCGGGATCCTGAAGCGGGCGAGGCCGGACATCGTGATCCTCCACCCGCTGCCGCGCGTGACCGAGATCGCGACGGAGGTGGACGCGCATCCCCACGCCGCGTACTTCCGGCAGGCGCACTACGGCGTGGCCGTGCGGAAGGCGCTCATCGCGCTCCTGCTCGGCCACGCGGAGAAGGTCCTCTGATGCAGCGGCAACCGATCACGACCGACGACGAGGAGAGCCCCCTCATGCCGAAGCCGACGCAGCAGGTCGCGAAGCTCAAGGAGGGGACGGTCCTCGACCACCTCCGCGCGGGGGCCGGGCTGCGGTGCCTGCGCGTGCTGAAGCTCCCGCCGGGCACGACCGTGCTCGTGGGCATCAACCTCACGTCGAAGAGCCACGGCAGGAAGGACCTGATCAAGATCGAGCGGTACGAGCTCTCCGAGGCGGAGGCGGCGAAGGTCGCGCTGATCAGCCCGGACGCGACGATCTCGATCATCCGCGACTACAAGGTGGTCGGGAAGCACGGCCTCCACCCGCCGATCGCGTTCCGCGGGCTCCTGAAGTGCACGAACCCGGCGTGCATCGTGCACACGGAGCGGATCCCCGGCTCGTTCGTGGTCGAGAACCGCGATCCGCTGACGGTCCGCTGCGACTATTGCGAGCGCTCGATCCCGGCGGAGCAGTTCGAGTTCGCGTAGGACATACGCGGGCGGGATCCTGAGGGGGCCGGGGGCCTACCCCAGGCGGAGGAGGCGGCGCCACAGCGGGCGCGCGGTTTCCTGCTTCGGCGCGAGATCGAAGTGGTCCGCGAGGAGCTTCCGCACGATCCCGACCGCGCGGACGCCTTCCGCCGTCGCGTGGTAGTTGAGCACCAGCCGGTGGCGCACGATGTCGGGCGCCAGCGCGAGCACGTCGTCGAGGCGGACGGCCGTCCGCCCGTGCAGCAGCGCCCTCGCCCGGCACGCGACGCCCAGCGCCTGCGCCGCGCGCGGGCTCGCGCCGAACGCGATCCACTCCCGGATGAACGCCGGCGCCGAGGGCTCGTCGGGCCGCGTGCGCCGCACGAGCGAGACGATCTTCTCCTCGAGGTCCTTCGGGAGATCCACCTTCGCGACCTCGAGGCCGAACTCGGCGACGTCCTTCGCCCCCAGCACCGGCGTCGCGCGCTGCGGCGAGGGCCGCGTCGTCCGGCGCGCGATCCTGCGCTCGTCGTCCGCTTCCGGGTACTCGATCCGGATCCGGAACATGAACCGGTCGAGCTGCGCCGCCGGCAGCGGGTAGGTTCCCTCCTGCTCGATCGGGTTCTGCGTGGCGAGGACGAAGAAGGGCTCCGGGAGCGGGTAGCGCTTGCCGACCGACGTGACCTGCCGCTCCTCCATCGCCTCCATCAGCGCCGCCTGCGTCTTCGGCGGCGTGCGGTTGATCTCGTCCGCGAGGACGATGTTCGCGAACACCGGGCCCGGGAGGAAGCGGAAGGTCCGCGTCCCCTTCTCCCGGTCCTCCGCGAGCACCTCGGTCCCGGTGATGTCAGAAGGCATCAGGTCGGGCGTGAACTGGATCCGCGCGAAGGTGAGATCGAGCGCCTCCGCGAGCGACGAGATGAGCAGCGTCTTCGCGAGGCCCGGCACGCCGACGAGGAGCGCGTGATTCCGCGTGAAGATGCAGATGAGCATCTTCTCGATCACGTCGTCCATGCCGACGATCCGCTTCCGGAGCTCCTCCTGGATCTTCCGGGCCGCCTCTTCCCAGCGCGTCACGGCGCTACTTCCCGGCCTTCTCCGCGCCGCCCTTCATCTCCGCGCCCTTCGGATCCTCCTTCGCGGGCTCCTTCTTCTCGCCGCGTTCCGGAAGGCCGGCCGTGTTCTTGTTCTCCTTGTACCACTGGTTCATGCGCTTGATCACCTCGTCGGTGATGTCGATCGAGTCGTCACAGCAGAGGACCCGGCGCATCACCAGCTCCTGCTGCAGGTCCTGGTCGGTCACGAACTCGATCGGGCCCGTGCGGGTGACCAGCACGACCTCTGCGCCGCACTCCTTCATGACGGCGCGCGCCGCATCCTGCGCCCCCTGGAGCAGCTGCTGCATCCTGCGGTTCATCTCGTCCTGCTTCTTCGCGCCGAAGATGTTCTTCTCCATCTCGAGGCGGGCCGACTCCTTCATCGCCTTCTCGAGCTCCTCGTAGTACTGCGGCGTCCGGTCGGCGGGCTTCGCCTCGCGAAGCACCTTCACCTTCTCGTTGAGCTTGGCCGCCTCGTCGGTGAGGGCCTGCTTCTTCGTCGCCATCTCCTCCTTGAGCTTGGCGATGATGTCCTTGCCCTCGTCGCACTCGTCGATGGTGCGCCCGAGGCTGACGATGAGGATCCCGGACTTCGGGGTCTTCGGCTTGTTGTCCTGCGCGAACGAGACGGCCCCGAGCACGATGGCCGCGAGGGCGAGGGTGATGGGGAGGTGGATTCGCATCCGCGGGATTGTAGCAGCGGGCCTCCGCCGGCCCGGCCCCCGCCGCCCGGGCGGATTCCGCCCTACTTCGCGATCCCCTCGGCCTCGGCCTTCGCGGCGGCCGGGTTGTGGAAGGGCTTCGACGCCCGGAGCGCCGCGAGCTTCTCCCGCGCCCCGGCCGCCGCGTCCGCCGGAAGCCCCGCGACCGCCGCGTCCGCCGCGGCCAGCGCGGCGTCCGCCGACGAGATCCACTCGTCGTAGTGCTTTCTCGAGAAGTCCTTCTCGTCGTCCTCGTGGCACTCGTCGCAGGCGGCCATCATCCGCTCGCGCAGCGGCTTCTTCGGCGAGAAGTCCGCGTGGCACGCGATGCAGTCGAGGTCGGCCATCGGCGCCTTGTCCGCCGCGCGCAGCCGCGCGACCCCCCCGTGGCACGCGGCGCAGGTCTCCGCCTTCTCGCTTCCGTGGTGGCACGAGACGCAGTCCTGCCGCTGGACGACGGTCGTCCCGTGCGGCTCCGCCGCGTGGCACTTCGAGCAGTCGAGCTTCGCCTTCAGGAGGTGCGTCGCGTGGGCGAACGGGAGGTCGCGCGCGCGGTCGACCCTCCTCTCCTCGACGCCCACGTGGCAGAGGTTCGTGCAGCCCTGCTGCGACGCGACGAACGGCCCGATCGGGACCGAAGGCGCGCGCTCCTCGAGCGCCTCGAAGCCACCCTTGATCTCCTCGGAGGCCTTCCGGAGCAGGTCGCGCAGGTAGGGCAGGTTGTGGACGCCGCGGCTGCCGTCGGAGAGCGCGAGGCTCACGTTCCACGCGGCGGCCTCGTAGTGGCTCTTCGCGGCGGCGGGATCGCCCTCCCCCTCCTCGCGCTCCTCCCCCATCGCCTCCTCGAGCTTCCCGAGCGCGTCCTTCGCCTTCGCGAGGCTCACGTCGGCTTCCTTCTGCCAACGCTCCGCCATGCCGGTGAACCCGGTGCCGTGGCAGTCCACGCAGGCGAGCAGGTCGGCCTCGTACGTGGCCGGAGGGGAAGGGGCCCCGGGGAAGGGGGGGCGGTGGCAGCCGTTGCAGGTGACGCGCGCGAGGTACATCGCGCTCGGATCGTCCGCGACGTCCTTGCCGCCGGTGCCGCGGTAGATCTCCGCGGGCCCCTTGTGCGTGTCGACGTGGCAGTTCGAGCAGGCGCCCTTGTAGTGCTCCTCGCGCGGCGGCAGCCCGTGCTGGATCTCGTTGTGGCAGCGGATGCAGGAGACGGAGTGCTCGGTCACGTGCATGCGGTGGACGAACTCGACGTCGTCGTACTTCTGGAGGTGCGCCTCCTTGTTGTGGCAGGAGCCGCACCGGTCACGCGGGACCTCGCCCATGCCCCGCGTCACGTCGCCGTGGCAGGAGGAGCACTGCACGCCGCGGCTCAGGTAGTCGGAGTGGCGGAACGAGAACGGGCCGAGCTGGATCGCGTCCGGCGGCGGGCCGTGGCAGAGGTTGCAGTCGCCGAGCGCGGGGCCGCCCGCGGCGGTCGGCCCGGGTTTGAAGTGGCAGAGGAAGCAGCTCGTGGTCGTGACGGTCAGGTGGTTGCCCTGCACGATCTGCGAGTGGCACGAGGTGCAGCGGAGTTTCTTCCCGCGCTCGGAGCCGATCAGGTGGCTCTTGTGGTCGAAGCGGATCCGGCCGAACTGGATCTCGCCCTCGAGGAGCCGCTCCGAGTGGCAGCCGCCGCGCATGCAGGAGTAGTCGCTCACCTCGGCCCACGGCTTCGTGCCCTGCGTCTGCGTCACGTACTTGGCGAGCTGCGACAGCGCCTTGAACTTGCCCTCGAAGGTCTCGAGGAGCCCCGGCTCGTAGTGGCAGTCGACGCAGGTGACGTTCTTGTGCGAAGAGGTCGCCCAGGAGTCGACGTAGGGCTCCATGATGTGGCAGCTGCGGCAGAACTGCGGCTTCGTCGTCACCTCCATCATCACGAAGGTGCCGCCGCCGCCCACGGAGACGAGCGCCGCGAGCGCGATCGCGAAGACCGCGAGCGCGCGCCGGAGGATGCGGCCGGTCACGAGAGCCTCCGGAGCGCCTGGAGCTTCAGAGCCGCGAGCGCGGCGAGGAGGAGCAGGAGCCCCGCGAGCCCAGAGAGGAGGATCTTCCGGTCGCGCAGCTTCGTCCCCTCCTTCTTGAGGGACTCGCGCGTGCGGTCCTGGCGGTCGATGCCCTCCTTGAGGTCCTTCGTGATCGTGGGGAGGTCGAGCGAGTGCATGAGCGGCTCGACGAAGACGAGATCCCGCCTCGACTCGTTCAAGTAGAGGCTCTCGTGCTCGATGAAGAGGCCCCTCGCCTTCGCCGCGTCGAGCTCCTGCTTCGTGCGGGCCATCGCCTCCTCGAGGCGGCGGGTGCCGTCGAGGATCGCCTGCGCCGCGCCCATCGGGCCCTCGTCCTTCCGGTGGCAGTGGCCGCAGTGGCCGACCGCGGCGCCGGCGAGCATGGCGCGGTCGGCGACGGCGATGTCGTGGGTGCGGTGGCAGGCCGTGCAGTCCTGCCCGGCGAAGCCGAGCGGATCCTTCGGCGCGTCCCCCTCGTGGCAGGCGAGGCAGCGCATGTCCACCGCCCCGGCGTGCGGGCTCTTCCGGTACTGCTCGGCCGTGCGCTCGTGGCACTGGCCGCAGACCTGCACGAGGTCGCGGACGCCGGGCGGCACCGCGCCGTGCGAGCCGTGGCAGTCGGTGCAGGCGGGCGCGCCGCGCGCCCCCGCCGCGAGCGCGATCCCGTGGACGCTCCGCTGGAACCGGACCACGGTGTCGGCCGGCACGCCGTAGCGCTTCATTTTCGCCTCGTCGGCGTGGCAGCGGCCGCAGGTCGCGGGCTGGTTCACGCGCGCCGTCGGCGCCCGCGGGTCCTGCGCGGGGAGGATCCCGTGGACGCCGTGGCAGTCGGTGCAGACGGCGACGTTCTCGTCGCCCTTCCCGAAGAGCGCCTGCCCGTGGACCGACGTCTTGTACTGCACGAGCGGGTCCGTCGCGAGGCCGTAGGCGTGCATCCGCTGCGGGTCCGCGTGGCAGTCGCCGCAGAGCGCGGGGATCCTCGGGCGCGCGATCCTGCCCACGAATCCCTTCGCGGGATCGTGCGACCTCGCCTCGTCGCGCTGCGCGGTCGGGTCGCCGCCGTGGCAGTCGGTGCACGTGAGCGCGTTCGCGTGGATGGAGGCGTCGTGGGACACCTTTTCCGCGCCGTGGCAGTGCGTGACGCACGACGGCGCGTCCTCGGCGCGCGCGAGGGCGGCGAGCAGGAGGAGGAGCGAAAGGGAGATTCTCACGCGACGAACCCCAGCACGACGACCAGCAGGAGGACCGCGCCGCCCATCACCTTGAGCAGGAGGCGTCCGCGCGCCGTGTTCGCGCGGTCGAGGAACGGCCAGGCGAAGAAGAGGACCCAGAAGAGCCCGGTCCCGACGCGCGCGAGGGGGCCCAGGAGCCCGCGGAATCCGAGCAGCGGGCGCAGGTACCACTCGACGACCAGGGGGCCCGGGGGCGCCCCGCTCGCGCGGTCGCCGAGCCCCCTCGGGAGGAACCCCGTCAGCAGCGCGAGGACCGCGAGGAGGAGCAGCGTGACGATCAGGAGGCGCAGGGCGAAGTGCGGCCAGACGGGCTCGCCGCCGACGAGAGCCGTCCGGCGCGTGAGGATCTCGGCGAGCGCCGCGTGGCCGCGCAGGCCGAGGACCCGGCTCGGGTCGGCGCCGACCACCTCGAGCGCCTTGCCCCGCGCGTCGTCGAGCGGCGCCGTGGAGAGGCCGAGCGCCGAGACCGCGTCCTTGAGTGCCTTGATCGACGCCTCGGTCGCGTCGTGCTTCAGGAGAAGGATCATGCGCCCTCCTCGGCGCCGGAGAGCCCGTGCCTCCGGACGAGGTAGAAGTGGACCGCCGTCGCGACCGCCACGAACCAGGGCAGGATCAGCACGTGGGTCGTGAAAAAGCGGGAGAGCGTGTTCGCGCCCATGTCGTCTCCCCCCCTCAGCCAGGTCGAGAGGAGCGGCCCCAGCACCGGGACGCTGCGGAGGAGGTCGAGCCCCGCCCGCGCGGACTGGAAGCCGAACTCGTCCCAGGGGAGGAGGCGGCCGGTGAACCGGAAGGCGAGCGTGGCGAGCAGCAGGAGGCCGCCGACCACCCACTCGTACTCGCGCGGGTGGGCGTAGGCCCGGCGGAAGTAGACGCAGCCGAGGTGCGCGAGGACGGCGACGAGGAGCAGCTCGCCCGCCCACGCGTGCGCGCTGCGCATCAGCCACCCGCCGCTCACGGTCCCCTGGAGGAAGCGGAGCGTCTCGTAGGCGCCGTCCGGCTCCGGGTAGTAGTAGAGCGAGAGCAGGATGCCCGTCGCGAGCTCGATCCCGAACAGGAGCAGGATGATCGCCGACGACCACCGGGGGCCGCGGTAGCGCGGGGTCACGCGCAGGCGGCCGAGCGCCGACAGGAACGCGTAGACCCGGGAACGCGCGCCGAAGAGCGACCGGCGCATCCGCCTCGTCTCGTGCGTCATCAGGTCCCCCGCACGTAGATCTGGCCTTCGCGGACGACGACCTCCCGACGGCGCAGCGGCGCCGGCGGCGGCCCCGAGATCACGTTCCCCTGGAGGTCGAACACGCCGCGGTGGCAGGGGCAGACGATCTGCCGCCGCTTCTCGTCCCACTCCACGAGGCAGACGTTCGAATGGGGACATGTCGCCGAGAGCGCGACGAACCGCTCCGCGTCGGGGTGGACGATCAGGTACTCCTCCCCGTGCACCAGTTTGGTGCGGGCGCCGTTCACGGGGATCACGTCGACCTTGCCGAGCGCAACGTCCCCGCGCGTGGTCCGTCCCGCCGCCGGCGCGCCCAGGTAGAGCGCCAGGGGCCCGAGCAGCGCCGCGGCGACGAGCGCGCCGGTGCTCGCGAGCGCGAGGTCCAGCACGTCGCGCCGCGCGAAGGTGCGCGCGATTTCCCGCTCGGAGGGGTCCGCGAGGACGTAATCGACCGCGGGGTCGGCCGCGAGGCCCTTGACCTCCTCCTGGTCGCTCCGCGCCCGCTCGAGCAGGAGCACGAGACGGCCCGCGCGGCGTCCCCAGCGCAGCGGAAGCGAAAGACCCTCGATCTTCCGGGCGATCCGCTGGAAATCGGCCTCCGGAAGGTCCGGTTTACACACGATGAGCATTGGGGAAGAGCATAGAACAAACGGCGGGCCGCTTCTTGCCGCGCGGCGCGTCATTTGCGAACTTCAGGTGACCGCGGGTGAACGAATCCGATGACCTGGCGCCGGCCGCGGCGGCGCCGGAAGAGGAGAGTCCATGCGCAGGTTGATGCTTCTGCTGGCCGGCCTCGCCGGTGTTCTCGCCCTGTCCGCCGGTGTGACCGGACAGGACATGTCGGGGGACCCCACCGCGGGCGCCACCTACATCGGCGTGAAGGCGTGCAAGAAGTGCCATATCAAGGAGGAGCGCACCTGGAAGAAGATGAAGCACGCCGGCGCCTGGGACAACCTGCCCGAGAAGTACCGGGATCCGGCCCAGAAGGACGAGGAGGGCCGCGCCTGCATCTCCTGCCACGTGACCGGCTACGGCAAGGAGGGCGGCTTCGTCGACCCCAAGGCCTCCGAGGACCTCCTCGCCGTCCAGTGCGAGGCGTGCCACGGCCCCGGCAGCAAGCACCGCGAGGCTGCCCAGAAGGTGCTCGACGAGAAGCGCGACAAGTTCAACGAGGGCGAGGCGAAGTTCATCGTCAAGAAGACGGCGAACTGCTCCGACTGCCACAACCCGCACGTGTCGCACGAGCAGTACAAGGGCGGCTAACCGTCCTGCCGGCCCCCCAGCCCCCCCTGGATTCCCTTCATGAAAACCGCTCTCGTCGCGGGCGCGATGCTTCTCTGCCTTCTGCCCGCCGAGGCGGGCGAGGGCGACGAGGCCTGCCTCCAATGCCACGCCGACAAGGCGGCGCTCGAGAAGGCGCGACAGGACCCGTCGCGCGACGTCGGGCGCCTCCTCGTGGACAAGGACATCTTCGGGCGCTCCGTCCACGCCTCGCGCGGGTGCGCCGAGTGCCACGACGGGTACGACAAGCACCCCCACCCGAAGAAGGCGGAGACGGTCACGTGCGCCGACTGCCACGAGGACGAGGCGAAGGCGCTCGGGAAGAGCGTCCACGGCAGGGTCGCGGAGGGGCGGCGCGCGCCCAAGTGCAACGACTGCCACGGCACGCACGACGTCCTCAAGGCCACCGACCCCGCCGCGCGCCTCTACCCCTTGAACGTCGATCTGGTCTGCGGGCGCTGCCACTTCGAGGACGACCCGGCGACGCTCGGCCGCGACGCGATCCTGAAGGAGAAGTACGTCGGCGACGAGCACGGCCACGGGCTCCTCAAGTCGGGGCTCGTGGTCTCCGCCACGTGCGTCTCGTGCCACGGCGGCCACGACATCGCGCCGAAGGACGCGCCGGAGAGCCCCGTCTCGCGGCTGCACGTGGACCAGGTCTGCGGCAAGTGCCACGTCGGCGCGTTCCGCGACTACCGGAAGAGCATCCACCACCTGAAGTCGAACGGCACGGACCACAAGGGCGCGACGTGCACGGACTGCCACCCCCCGCACCACATCCGCAAGGCGAGCGACGACTTCCGGCTCGAGTCGGTGAAGTCGTGCAGCCGCTGCCACGACCAGCGCTCCGCGACCTACGGCCAGACCTACCACGGCAAGGTCGCGAGCCTCGGCACGGCGTCGGGCTACGGCAACCAGCGCGTGGCGACGTGCGGCGCCTGCCACGGCAACCACGCCATCCTGCCGGAGTCCGACCCCGGCTCGATGATCCACCCCGACCGCATCGTGGCGACCTGTGCGCAGTGCCACAAGGACGCGCACAGGGAGTTCACGAACTACCTCGTCCACGCCGACCCGCGCGACGGCGACCGCTACCCGAAGGTGCACCTCGTCTACGCCGTGATGAACGGGCTCCTGATCGGCACGCTCATCCTCGGCGGGCTGCACGCGCTCCTCTGGCTCATCCGCGCGCTCGCGGCGGGCGAGTGGCGGCGGCGCGCGCACACGCCGGGCGAGCGCCACGTCCGGCGCTGGCGGCGCCGCTACGTCACGTTCCACATCTGGATGATGTCGTCCGTGCTCGTCCTCGCGATGACGGGGCTGCCGCTCCACTATTCGTACCGGCCATGGGCGCGGGCGGTGATGGGGTTCCTCGGGGGGCCGGCGGTGGCGGGCACGATCCACCGCTTCGCGGCGGTCGCGCTCACGCTCCTCTTCGCCGCCTTCCTCGGCGACCTCGTCCGGCGCGTCCTCGTCCAGCGGGAGAAGGGGCTCTTCGCGCCCGAGAACTCGATGCTGCCGCGGTGGAAGGACGTCCAGGACCTTTTCGGCAACCTGCGCTGGTTCCTCTTCCTCGCGCCGCGGCCGAGGTACGACCGCTGGACCTACTGGGAGAAGTTCGACTTCTGGGCGGCGTTCTGGGGCCTCTTCGTGATCGGGATCAGCGGCCTCATGCTCTGGTTCCCGGTGCAGGCGACGCGCTTCGTGCCGGGCTGGTTCATCAACGCCGCGATCGTCGTGCACGGCATCGAGGCGCTGCTCGACATCGCGTTCATCTTCACCGTGCACGTCTTCCACGCGAACCTGCGGCCGGACAAGTTCCCGATCGACACCATGTTCCTGACCGGGCGGATGCCGGAGAGCGAGTTCCGCCACGACAGGCCGGTCGAGTACGAACGCCTGCGCGACGCCGGCACGCTCGAGCGGATCTACGCCTCGGAGCCGGCCCGGCGGTCGCGCGTGGCCGCCTACGTGATCGGCACGATCGCGCTTCTCGTGGGCTTCTTCTTCGTCGCGGCGATGATCGTCGCCGTGGTCGCGGGGCCGTGACGGGATGCGAAGGGGTTCCGGGGACCGCCGGATCGGGGGGACCGCTTGACGGCGCGCGCGGCCGCGCGGAAAATCCCGCTCTACCGCGAGGGGGCTCTCCGGGATTCGAAGCGGCGTGCGATTTGCGACGACCGCGAAAAAGCCGGGCACATGGGGATTTCGCTGCTCCACCGCGGCGCGCGCCGCGCGCTCCTCCTTCTCGCTCTCGCGTGCGCAGCGGCGACCGCCCAGGAGGGATCCGGGCCGCCGCCGCTCAGGGAGGAGGCCACGGAGCCTCCCGATCTCCCGCCGGATGCCGCGCCCTCCGATGCCGCGGCCGCCGCGGAGGCCGCGGGGAAGGAGCAGGCCGCGCCGGAGACGCCGAAGGACGAGTCCGCGGCGGCCGCCGCCGCGGCGGAGCAGGAGAAGGCGCGCGAGAAGGCGGTCCGGTGGGAGGTCGAGGGATACCTCTACGAGCAGGTTCAGTACGAGAACGCCTCCGGCGAGGCGAGCGACAACGACCTCGACTCGCGCACCGGCGTCCTCCTCGACGCCATGCGCGGGGAGGAGGGCTGGCACGTCCGCCTGAACGCCATGCTGCACTGGGACATGGCGGGGCAGTCGGGGCCCAACGACCCGCTGCGCGACTTCTGGGACCAGTTCGACGGCGACGCGCAGGGGCGCCTCTACGAGCTGTTCGTCGACCTCCCTCGGTTCGGGAGGGACGACGAGTTCCTCCTGCGGGTGGGCCGCCAGTACCTCGAGGAGGAGGTCTTCCTCCAGTTCGACGGCGGGCGGCTCGACATCGACCTCGGGAAGAGCGTGGACGGGCTCAACGTCTCGATCATCGGCGGCGTCCCGGTCTACTTCCCCGAGGAGTCGCGCGAGGGCGACTGGCTGGTCGGCGTCGTCGCGCGGGGCAAGATCTCCGGCAAGGCGCGCGGCCGGATCTCCTACTACCACGTGTCGCAGAACTTCGACGGGATCAACGACCCGGTCGTCGACCCGGGATCCCAGGCCTTCGTCGTGCCTGCGGGACAGGTCGACGACGACCTCCTCGCCCTCTCCGTCTGGGTCGATCTCCCGGAGAACTTCCGCTTCTACGGGATGTTCGACTTCCTCGAGTGGGACCCGAACGAGCTGCAGCTGCAGCTCCGGTGGTTCAGCAGCGACACGAGGTGGACGGTGATCGCGCAGTACGACGAGCTGTTCGACCGGCTCGTGAACGTGGCGAACGAGCTCTCCCCGTACGTCCCGCTGCTCGGCGCGTACCAGCCGTTCCTCCTCGCGAGCATCCGGGCGAACTACCGCCCGAGCGAGCAGTGGGTCGTCCTCGCGGGCATCTCCTACCGCACGCTCGAGGACGACAGCGACGAGGGCACGTTCAACCACGAGTACTGGCAGTACCAGGCGGGCGCGACGCGGCTCGGCCTTCTGGAGGACCGGCTCGACGCGACCCTCACCGTCAACGGCTACTCGAGCGACGCGGGCCCCGACGTCTTCGCCTTCACGGGGAACGTCGACTACCACCTCAACACGAAGGTCTCGATCGCCGCGGGGATCGATTACGCCTACTACAAGTACTTCGTCCAGCAGGGCACCGAGGCGGACAATGTCTGGACGTACTATGTCAACGTCGAGTGGGAGATCCGACCCAAGATGGAGCTCGATGCCGGCATCTCGGTCGACGTGGACGACCTTTTCACGTACACGCAGCTCACGCTGCGGTTCACGGTGAGGTTCTAGGATGCGCGTTTTTTTGACCCGCCTCCGGCTCGCGACGGGCGCAAGGCGCATCGTGCTCTGGGCGGTGCCCGCGCTGCTGCTGGCCTGCGCCGTGGCCCTCCGGTCCGACCTCGACGAGTCGGGCGCTCCCCGCTCCCCCGAGCCCCCTCGCCCCACGGTCAACCACAAACTCCACGTCTCCCGCGACGTCCTTTGCACCGACTGCCACGACCCGAAGGAGACCGGCACGCCGAAGCTCCCGGAGAGCAAGGCGTGCTTCGAGTGCCACGAGAAGGACCTCTCGAAGGAGCCCGACCGCGTCCGCGCCTACTTCGACGCGGTGAAGCAGCCCGACGGCACGTTCCAGTTCTCGCGCCCGGCCTATATGGGCGACCTGAACCCCGCGCACAAGGAGCACGCGAAGTACGGCGTCGAGTGCGTCTCCTGCCACGGCCCGCCGCTCGAGCGCGCCTTCCCGCGCCCGCAGCCCCTCGCGTTCATGAACGAGTGCATGGCCTGCCACGAGGCGAAGGGGAAGCCCGAGCGGAACGCCTGCGAGAACTGCCACAAGGAGACGCGGAAGGACGCGCCGCCCGCCTCGCACAAGGCCGAGGAATGGCGCCAGGTGCACGGGAAGAGCGCGCCCGCGGAGTGGCGCGAGGGCAAGGGCGGGAGCTGCGCGATCTGCCACGCCGTGCCGCAGGACTGCAAGACCTGCCACGAGAAGACGAAGCCCATGGGCCACGGGGCGCTCGGCTTCCGCTCGACGCACGGCAAGACCGCGCCGCAGGGTTGGCGCGACGGGAAGGGCGGGAGCTGCGCGACCTGCCACGACGTGCCGGACGACTGCAGCGCGTGCCACCAGAGCACCACGCCCGCGAGCCATCGCGAGGCGGGCTGGGACCGGTTCCACGGCCGGGGCGACCTGCTCGGCCGGGAGCACCCCTTCGGCGAGCTCTCCTGCTCCCTCTGCCACGAGCAGCGCTCCTGCTCCGCGTGCCACCAGACGAAGAAGCCGAAGAGCCACACGCCCGCCTGGCAGCGCCAGTACCACGGCCTCCAGGTGGACCTCGACCGGCAGTCGTGCACGACCTGCCACAAGCAGGACTTCTGCTCGAGCTGCCACGAGTCCACCGAGCCGGTGTCGCACCGCGGCAACTGGGACCAGGCGCACTGCCTCAACTGCCACGAGCCGCTCCAGAGCAACGGCTGTTTCGCCTGCCACAAGAACACGCTCGCGCACCTCGCGGCCCCCGCGAAGCCGGCCGACGCCCGGCACGGCGGCGCGGCGGATCCGACCGGGTGCCAGACCTGCCACGTGATCCTCCCCCACTTCGACAGCGGCGGGAGGTGCGGGACCTGCCATCGATGATGCGCCCCTCGATCCTCCTCCTCCTCCTCGCAGCCGCGTGCACCAACGACTCGCTCGACTACCCGCAGGTCGCCGACCCGACGCCGTGGAACGCGCCGCGGGACGACCGGATCGCGACGAGCACCGGCCTCGACACGCTCCCGCTCGGGGACCCGGTCGGGGTGGAGTTCACGCTCGAGGGCTACGCGCAGTTCCTCTGGGTGCTGACCGTGCCGCCGGGATCGCTTGCCGCGCTCTCCGACCCGGGCGCGCCGAAGCCGGTGTTCACGCCCGACGTCGCCGGGGACTACGCGGTCGAGGTGACCGCCGCGGACGCGTTCGGGGGCGCGGTCCAGACGGCCAGCCGCCGGTTCTACGGCGGGACCTACCTCGGGCAGGCGGCCTGCGCGCAGTGCCACGGCGACACGGAGGCCGAAGTCCGCCTCACCGAGCACGCGAGCGTGTTCGAGCGCGCGGGGCCGGCGATCTTCTCCGGCGGCGCGGGCTGCTTCGCCTGCCACGTGGTCGATCCCGTCCCCTCCCCGGCCCCTCCCCCTTCCGGCTCCTTCGGCGAGGCGGCGGCGGCCGAGGGCCTTGACCCCGCCACCTACGCGTACACGACGTTCACCCAGTTCGCGCTCGACTACCCGCAGTCCGCGGCGCGTGCGAACGTGCAGTGCGAAAACTGCCACGGCCCGGGCTCGCAGCACAATGGCGACCCCCGCCGGATCTCGGTGCCGCTACGGTCCATCGTCTGCGGAATCTGCCACACCGGCGTCGTCGGGCCGAACGTCCGCGTCCAGTGGGAGAACTCCGCGCACGGGAACGACCCGCCGGCCGCCGCGGTCGCCGACCCCTCGTGCCGCCGGTGCCACACTGCTGCCGGCTTCATCGACACCGTCGAGGGCCGGCCGCCGCGGGAGATCACCGCGGGGGCGCCCGGGCAGACCTGCGCCGCGTGCCACAACCCGCACAGCGCGACCCTTCCCTTTCAGATCCGGATCTTCGGGACCGTGACCGTCGGCGGCGGCGACGCCTACAACGGCGGCCGCGCGGCGGCCTGCCTCGTCTGCCACCAGAGCGGCGTGCAGGATCCGCAGGCCTACGCCCTCGCGAACAACGGCCCGCCCTGCGCCACGCAGTCGGACATGATCGCCACGCGCGGCTCCGTCGAGTACGACGGGGCCTACAGCGCGTCTTTCCACGCGGGGACGAGCTTCCGGCTCCGGTCCTTCACGGGCGACCCGGACGACTCCGACACCCCCGACTCGTGCGTGATCTGCCACATGGACGACGGTCCCGCGGGTCCGCTCGCGGAGGAGCTCGGCGGCCACACCGTGACCATGCGGTCCGGCGCGGAGATCAACATCACCGCCTGCACGCCGTGCCACGCGACGCTCACGACGTTCGACCGGACGGCGCGGGGCGACTACGACGGGGACGGGACGATCGACGGCGTGCAGACCGAGGTCCGGCGCCTCCTGGCCAACCTCGCGAGCGCGATCTTCGCCGCGGACACGGGCGGGGCCGTGACCCAGCCGGGCGGGCCGACGACGCCGATGCTCGTCGCGCCGGGGATTGCCACGACCGCCGCGCTCCGCGAGGCGGTTTTCAACTACAACTTCGTCGCGATCGATGGATCCTTCGGCATCCACAACACGAGCTATGCCGTGCAGATCCTCCAGCGGACGTACGGGGCGCTGACGGGCGTCCCCTACGCCACCGCGTTCCCCGACGCCCTGATCCGGTGACCGCGCTGGTGCGGGGTTGGACGCGGAACTTGCCCCACCAGGCCTGTGGGGCGTTCCCGCAACACTAGTGCTCGCAACGAGTTACGACTCCGGTACCCTGATTGCTTTGGACCACGGACCGGGTGGGGTTCACCCGACTAGAAAGGCCAAGAAGAAAGCCATGGGCGCACGCGCATACCTCGTGTCTCTCCTCGTCGCCGCCGCTCTCGTCGTGGGCTGCAACGACGGCAGCAGCGGGACGCCGGTGATCACCGTCGACGGGCAGCCGCTCGTCGTGATCGGGACGACGGCCCAGTACGTCGCCGCGACCACGAACGGGTCCGACACCGGCTACATCTGGTCGACCAGCGACCCGGCGCGCGCGACGATCACGCCTGCAGGCGTGCTCACCGCGCACGACTCGGGCGACGTCGAGGTCGCGGCCGTCGGCAACGTGACGGGGGTGATGGGCACGCTGACGATCGCGTGCTCTTCGGTCCCGACCGACGTGGTCCCCTACTACGACGAGTGGGTGAACTCGCCGCACAACGACAAGACGGCCGAGGCGTTCAACCACTGGAACTCGGACGGCGAGGTCGACGAGGCCTGCGCGCGCTGCCACTCGACGCCCGGCTTCCAGGACTTCCTCGGCGAGGACGGGACCGCGGCCGGCACGGTCGAGAACCCGGCGCCGATCGGCACGACGGTCGAGTGCATCGCGTGCCACAACGACAGCTCGCTCGCCTACAGCGAGGTCACCTTCCCGTCCGGCGCGGTGATCAGCGGCCTCGGGCGCGAGGCGGTCTGCATGACCTGCCACCAGGGCCGCGAGTCGACCGAGTCCGTGGACGACAAGATCGCCGCCGCGAACCCGCCGGACGACGACACGGTGATGCCGGACGTCGGATTCATCAACGTCCACTACTTCCCGGCCGCGGCCACGCGCTACGGCGGCGAGGTGGACGGCGGCTACACGTACGACGGCAAGTCGTACGACGTGCTCTTCAAGCACGTTCCCGGCCGCGAGCGGTGCCAGGACTGCCACAACCAGCACACCTTGGAGATCCGCCTCGACGTCTGCGCCGAGTGCCACAACGTGACGACGAAGCAGGACCTCTACTCGATCCGGATGATGTCCTCGCTCGTCAACGACTACGACGGCGACGGCGACGTGGTCGAGGGCCTCTACTACGAGATCGACACGCTGCGCGACAAGCTGCTGCTCGCGATGCAGAACTACGCCCGCGAGGTCGTCGGCCAGCCGATGGCCTACGACGAGCACTCCTACCCGTACTGGTTCAAGGACACGAACGACAACGGAGTGGTCGACGACGCGGAGCGCTCCAACGCCAACCGGTTCAGCACCTTCACGGCTCGCCTGCTCAAGGCGAGCTACAACTACCAGTACTCGGTGAAGGACCCCGGCGGCTTCGCCCACAACGGCAAGTTCATCATCCAGATCCTCCACGACTCGATCGAGGACGTGAACAGCGCGATCTCCTCGCCGGTGGACATGTCGGCCGCGGTCCGGAACGACAGGGGCCACTTCGACGGCACGGCCGAGCCGTTCCGCCACTGGGACTCCGGTGGCGAGGTGGAGGCCGCCTGCGCCAAGTGCCACAGCGGCAGCCCCGGCTTCGACGAGTTCCTCACCTACGGGACGACCACCGCCCAGGAGATCTCGAACGGCTTCGACTGCGCGGTGTGCCACGTGACGTTCGACACGTTCGAGACGCGCCGCGTCCTCTCGGTCACGTTCCCGCCGGTCCCCGGCGGCCGGACCATCACCGTGGACTCCGCGCTCCCGACGGACGACCCGGTCGTCGAGAGCAACATGTGCATCACGTGCCACCAGGGCCGCGAGTCGAAGAAGACGATCGACGACGCGATCACGGCCTGGGTCGCGCTCGGCAAGCCGGCCTACCCGACGAAGGGCAGCCTCGGCTTCAAGAACGTCCACTACCTCGCGGCGGCCGCCGACGTGTTCGGCACCGAGGCGCAGGTGGCCTACGAGTACACCCGCAACTACGGCGCCTTCGTGGTCACCCAGTGGCAGCCGGGGACGGCGTACGCGCTCAACGCGCTCGTCGTCAACGACAACCGCACCTACCGCTGCGTCACGGCCGGCACGAGCAACCCGAATCTCGGCGCGGGCCCCAAGGGTCCGGGCCTGAACATCACCGACGGGACGGCGCACTGGAGCACCTGGTACTCGAACAAGTTCACGCACGCCGCGCCGGGCAGCAACACGAACAACTGCGTGTTCTGCCACAGCCCGGTCAACACCAAGCACACGTTCCTCCCGAACGACAACATCGCGCTCTGCAAGATCTGCCACGCGGGCCTCACGAACGACGTGACCGTGATCCGCACGAACCGTCCGTTCGATTACGACGGCGACGGCAACAACACGGAGAAGCTGAAGGACGAGATCGCGGGCATCTCGTCGCGCCTCTACGCGGCCATCCAGTCCTACGGCACGACGCACGGCGGCGCGATCGTCTACAACGGCGATGCCTACCCCTACTTCTTCAAGGACCTGAACGCCAACGGCATCCTCGACCCGAACGAGGCCGTATCGTCCAACGCCTACAGGAACTTCGACGAGAAGCTCCTCCCGGCCTGCCACATCCTTCAGCAGACGCAGAAGGAGCCGGGCGGCTGGGCGCACAGCGTGGACTACGTCGCCCAGTGCTGCTACGACGGGATCGCGGACCTCGGAGGCGACCTCACGGGGCTCACGCGCGCACCGGTGAATTACTAATTCGAGATCCCAACCGCCTGCAGGGGGCGGCGCCCGAAGGGGTGCCGCCCCCGCTCTTTCGGGGGGAAGGGAGAGGGGTCCGGGGAGGGGGAGGGCCCGCCCCCGGCCCCCCCCTTCGTCCCGCGCCGGATATCCTTGCGGGCTGCGGTGCCACCGTTTCGGCCCCGAGGAGAACCATGCGGACGATGCTTTGTGCGATCGCGCTCGCGGCCACGGCCGCGCACGCGCAGGAGACGACGCTCAAGGTCGGCGACGCCGCCCCCCCGCTGTCGATCGCGAAGTGGGTGAAGGGCGACCCCGTCACCATCGAGCAGGGCAAGACCTACGTGGTCGAGTTCTGGGCGACCTGGTGCGGGCCGTGCGTCGCCGGCATGCCCCACCTGAGCGAGCTGCAGGAGCGCTACAAGGACAAGGTCACGTTCGTGGGCGTCACGAGCGAAGACAAGCTGAACACGCTCGAGGCCGTCCAGAAGATGGTCGAGAGCAAGGGCCCCGGCATGGGCTACACGGTCGCCTGGGACGACGCCGGGAAGACGAACGACGCGTACATGCGCGCCGCGCGCCAGAACGGGATCCCCTGCTCGTTCGTGGTCGACGGGAGCGGCAAGGTCGCCTACATCGGCCACCCGGCGACGCTCGACGTCGTGCTCGCACGGGTCGCGGCGGGGAAGTGGGACGCCGAGAAGGGCCCGGCCGAGCTGGGCCAGCTCTACCAGCGCATCAACGAGATCTTCCAGATGGACGGTGCCATGGCGGCGCCGGCGCTGGCGACCTTCGAGAAGGAGCATCCCGAGCTCGCGCCGACGCTCGAGGAGCCGAAGTTCCACCTGATGCTCCGCCTCGGCAAGACCGAGGAGGTTTCGGCGATCGGGGCGAAGATCGTCGAGAAGGCGGTCAAGTACAACAGCCCCGAGAAGCTGAACGAGATCGCGTGGACGATCGTCGATCCGGAGCAGGAGATCAAGAGCCGGGATGTCGATCTCGCGATGAGGGCGGCGGAGAAGGCCGTCGAGCTCACGAAGGGGGAGGAAGGCGCGATCCTCGACACGCTCGCCCGCTGCTACCACTGGAAGGGCGACCTCGAGAAGGCGATCGAGATCCAGACCAAGGCCGTGGAGAAGGCCGCGGACGATCCCGAGATGCTCGGAGACCTCCAGCGGACGCTCGACAGCTACAAGGCCGAGGCCGCGGAGGCCGCGGGCAAGAAGCCCGAGTAGCTGGAGATCCGAAGATCGAGGCCCCGGCCCCCCGCCGGGGCCTTTTTTCGTGGCCGTTCGGGCCTCTGCGGCCCCGTGCAAAAAGAAGGCGCGCCTCCTGCTAACGGGAGGCGCGCCAAGCCCCAGCGCGAAAAGCTGCCCCTGGAACGCGCCAGAGCGTCGGGACCGGATTGCAAACGCGGTGCCCGAGGGAAGCTCAGCCCGCGATGAGGATGACGGCGAGCACCCACGCGCTCAGCAGGAGGATCGCGCGGGAAATGCCCCGGATCTGTTCGGGTTTCATGGTCTCCTGCGGCTCCATCGCAAGGAACATGCCCGCCGCTGCTTCCCGCTTCCCCGGGGCGCGGCATTTGCGAAGGGCTCTCCGTGCTTCGCTGGCTGCCTCTGGCGATCCTCCTCCTGCTCGCCGCGTGCGGGAAGAACGAGCACGCGCCGTTCGACGATCCGCTGCACGCGCACGGCATCCGGCTGCCACCCGTCGAGCCCGGGCTGCCGCCCCTGGCGGAGGCGAGCAAACCGCAGGTCTTCCCGGTGCCGCCGCCGCCCTTCTCGCCGGGCATCTATCCCTGCTCGCGCTGCCACGTCGGCGGGGCGCCGACGGCGGACACGCGACCGGCGATGCCCCACAAGAAGCACCTCGACCGGGATCTCCTGTGCGAGGACTGCCACGGCCAGGACCCGAAGGTCCCGGCCGCGAAGGTCTGCTTCGACTGCCACGAGGATCTCGCCAAGGAGCCCGAGGCGGTACGCGCGTACTTCGCGGCCGTGAAGCAGCCGGACGGCACCTACGAGTTCCCGCGGCGGTTCCGGACGAAGGACGTGAAGCCCAACCACCCGGGCCACGGGAAGGCCGGCGTCGCGTGCGCCGCGTGCCACGGCGAGGCCACGGACGCCCCGTTCGAGAAGCCCAAGGCCGTCGCCTGGATGGCGCAGTGCGTCGCCTGCCACACGGACCGGAAGCAAGCGGTGACCTGCGAGACCTGCCACGAGGAGATCCGCGAGCCGATGCACCGGAGCGTCGTCCTGCACCACGGCGAGGGGCGGCACTGCTTCGACTGCCACAACGAGGCTGACCGGGACGACCTGCGGCTCGCCAGCGGGGAGAAGGTCTCCTTCGACCAGTCGTACCGGCTCTGCGGGCAATGCCACGGCGAGAAGTACCGCGACTGGAAGGAGGGTCTCCACGGCAAGCGCACGGGCATGTGGGACGGCGAGAAGACCTACCTCCTCTGCGTCCACTGCCACAGGAACCCGCACGCGCCGCACTTCCCCCCCATGGCGCCCGAGCCCCCGCCCGCGCGCCCGGAGGACATCCGGTGACCGAGCCCCTCCCCCGCGCCCCCTCCCCTTCCCGCCGCGACTTCTTCAAGAAGGTCGGCGCGGGTGCCGCCGTCGCCGCGACCGCGGGCTGCCAGCAGGCGCTCGAGGAGTTCATGAAGAAGAGCCTCCGGGAGATGAGCCGGCCCGAGGTGAAGGCCCTCCTCGAGCGGCTGGAGAAGGAGTACGGCGAGAAGTTCGGCCGCGAGGTCTCGGTGCACGCGACGCCGCCGCGCGAGGGCGTGCTCTTCGGCTACGGGCTCGACCTCTCGCGTTGCAACGGCAACCGCAAGTGCGTCACCGCCTGCGTGAAGGAGAACAACCAGTCTCGGCCCAATCCCGACGGCGACCACAACAACCCGATCCAGTGGATCCGCGTGCTCGAGATGGAGAAGGACAAGGGGATCAGCTTCGAGCACGCGGACCCCTACTACAACCCGAAGGAGGTCCCCGAGGAGGGGAAGTTCTACGTCCCCGTCCAGTGCCAGCAGTGCGAGAACCCGCCGTGCGTGAAGGTGTGCCCGGTCGGCGCGACGTGGGCCGAGCGGGACGGCATCGTGGTCATCGACTACAACTGGTGCATCGGCTGCCGCTGCTGCATGTCGGCGTGCCCCTACGGCGCGCGCCACTTCAACTGGTCGGATCCGTACCTGCCGGCCGACGAGCTCAACCCGAACACGCACGTGCTCGGCAACCGGCCGCGGCCGCGCGGGGTCGTGGAGAAGTGCACGTTCTGCATCCAGCGGACGCGGGCGGGCCGCTACCCGGCCTGCCTCGAGGCGTGCCCGACGGGCGCGCGCAAGTTCGGGAACCTGCTCGACCCCAAGTCCGAGATCCGGCGGCTCCTCGAGGAGAAGCGCGTCTTCGTCCTCAAGGAGGAGCTGAACACGAAGCCCAAGTTCTTCTACTTCTACGGATGAGATGAGACTCGACCGAGCATTCCTCCGGTTCACGACGGGCAGCGCGAGGATCGTCCTTTCCGGCTCCGGCTACTACTACGCCTGGGTCGGCCTCCTCCTCCTGCTCGTCTCCCTGGGCGTCGTCGCGTACACGCGCCAGATCGAGAACGGGCTCATCGTCACCGCGCTGCGGGACGAGGTCTCCTGGGGCTTCTACATCGGCAACTTCACGTTCCTCGTGGGCGTCGCGGCGGCGGCCGTCGTGCTCGTGATCCCCGCGTACATCTACCATTGGAAGCCGATCAAGGAGATCGTCATCCTCGGCGAGCTGCTCGCGGTCGCGGTGCTCGCGATGTGCATGCTGTTCGTGCTCGTCGACGTCGGGCGGCCCGACCGGCTCACGCACATCCTGCCCATCGTCGGCAGCCTGAACGTCCCCCACTCGCTCCTCGCCTGGGACGTGCTCGTCCTGAACATCTACTTCCTGCTGAACCTCGGGGTCGTCACCTACCTGCTCGTGAGCCTCTTCCGCGGCCGCACCCCGAACCCCTACATCTTCACCCCGCTCGTCTTCTTCTCGATCCCCATGGCGGTGACGATCCACAGCGTGACCGCCTTCGTCTACAACGGCCTCCCGGGCCGCCCCTTCTGGAACGCGTCGCTCCTGGCGCCCAAGTTCCTCGCCTCGGCCTTCTGCTCCGGCCCGGCGATCATGCTGATCCTGCTCCAGATCCTCCGCAAGACCGCGCGCCTCGACATCAAGATGGAGGCGATCTGGAAGATCGCGGAGCTCATGGCGTACGCGATGTTCCTGAACCTCTTCTTCCTCGTCGCCGAGGTGTTCAAGGAGGTCTACTCGGACACCCACCACCTCCAGCACATGAAATACCTCTACCTCGGGCTCGACGGGAAGACGGCGCTCGTCGGCTGGGCGTGGACGTCGGTCGCGGCGAGCATCGCCGCCTTCTTCCTGTTCCTGATCCCGGCGACGCGCAGGAACCTCGTGACCCTGAACCTCGGGTGCGTGCTGATCTTCCTGGGCGTCTACATCGAGAAGTCGATCGGCCTCGTGGTCCCGGGGTTCACGCCGTCGGTGCTCGGCGAGATCTACCAGTACGACCCGACGATGAACGAGTTCCTCGTAGGGCTCGGGATCTTCGGCGTGGGCGCGCTCCTCTTCACGATGATGTCGCGGGTCGCGATCAACGTCGCGAACGGCAACTTCCGCCTCGACGCGGAGGCGCCGCGCGCGGACGTCGACGTGCCCGCGTAGGCCCTTGGCCCGGGGAGGGTTGGAGGGGTCCGGGGAGGAAGGGACCCCCGGATCCGCCCGGATCCGTTACGATGGCAATGTGGGGATCGCGCGGTGGGCGCCTCTTTCGTTGCTGCTGGTCTCGCTCGCGCGCGCGGAGCCGGACGGCGCGGTCGCGGAGCCCTCGCGCTGGACGGGCCCGAACGGGCCTCCCTCCAACAGCCGCCGCAGCCGCGCCCTGCCCGTCACGCGGGACGTCATCTGCGCATGGAAGGTCCCGCTGCCGGGGCCGGCGGCGGCCCCGCCGGTGACCTGGGACGGCATGGCGTACGTCCTCTGCGCCGCCGGGGACAACATGCAGCTGGTCGCGGTGGACGCCGCGAAGGGGGCGCTGGTCGCGAAGAAGATCCTGCCGGGGGCGCCGGCGGCGCCGATCCACGTCTGGGGAGGCGTCGTCTACGCGTTCAGCCGGCCGAGCCAGGTCTCCGGGTTCCGGCCGATCGGCAGCTCGTTCGTCGAGAAATGGAAGTTCGGGCTCGACGGGGCCGGCCACACGATGACCGTCTCCGAGGGCGAGATGTACATCGCGGGCGGCGGCGGCCTCTGCCGCGCCTCCCCGGGCCTCCGGGATCCGCTGTGGAGCGCACCGGGCTCCTACAGCGGGCCCCCCGCCGTGTACGGCGACAGCGTGCTCGCGGTGCTCATCGGCCGCGACGGGATCCCGACGCTCCAATGCCACCATCGGGGCACCGGGTGCGTTGGGAGCAAGGCGGAGCTCGGCTGGCCCGCGGCCAACGTCTCGCGGGGCGACGACGTCGACATCACGGCCGGCGCGGGCGACCTCCTCGTCCGCACCTCCTGGCCCATGCGGATGCAGCAGGGCACCGCCTCGGACGCCTTCGTGGGGTGCACGTTCGAGGGGAACCAGCTGGTCCGCCTCGCGACCGAGGGGTTCATGAACTTCCGCGTGAAGGCGGCCGTCTACAAGGGCGGCCTCATCACCTGCGAGGACTCGGGGGCGTGGTGCTGGTGGCAAGGCGACAAGGGCCAGGTGGTCGCGGAGAGGAAGACGGCCCCGGACCTCTTCCGTGAGCTGCTCCCGCCCACGGTCGTCGGCAACATCGTCTACTTCGGCACGTGGGCCGCGGACGTCGAGACGGGCGAGATCCTCTGGCGGCTGCCGCTCCGGGGCGTGCGCTTCGGCGTCGTCCCCCTGGACCGGCTGCTGCTCGTCGTCGACGGCGAGGGCAACCTGCAGGCGTTCAAGTCGAGAGTGGGCCGGTGAGGCGCCGCGGCCCGCGCCTCGTCCGTTGGCTGGTGCTGCCGCTGCTCGCCGCCGCGGCGTCGGCGGACCGGGCGGTCGAGCGCGACGGCACGATCCACAAGGGGTCCGCGGAGGTCGGGGCCGAGGCGGTGAAGATCGGGAGCAAGACGCTGCCCCTCGAGGCGGTCTTCCTCGTCGAGCGGGACGACGGCGCCCTGCTCTACGCGCCCGACTTCGACGCGCGGATGCGGGGCTACGAGTACCTCGCCAAGGACCACCTGTGCGGCGAGTTCGCGAAGCTCATGCGGGAGTGCTGCCAGGTCGGGGACTTCGTCCTCGCGCGCGCGTCGCTGGAGTCCGCCGAGGCGATGGGCCTCGCGTCGCGCGAGGCGCTCCAGCTGAAGCTGCGGCTGGACAAGGAGGAGGCGCGGCGCAAGGGCGGGGGCGCGGTGAAGAGCGACCGGCTCCGGGGGAAGATGGACGAGCTGAATGCCTACTACCCCGAGCTCCTGGCCGAGCGCGCTGCCAGGGAGTACGAGGAGAAGAAGGACGGATCGCGGCTCCTCCGCGAGGCGCTGCGCCGCGGCGCCCGCGTGCAGGACGTGCTCGCGCGCGTGGCGCCGAAGGAGTTCCCGGTCGGCGACGCGCGCGTCTGGCTCGACTGGCACATCGATCTCGAGCAGGCGGGCGCGCGCGTCCTCACCGGCGACCCGCCGGCGCTCGCGACCGCGCGGCGGCAGTGGCGGGCCGACCTGAACGGCGTCGAGGCGGACGAGATCCTCCTGCTCACGCCCGTGAAGGACAGCTACCTGATCGGCCGCTGCCTCGCCCACGGCCGGCTCGCGTGCCGCGTGCTGAACGAGCTGTTCGCCTCGCGGCCGACGCCCCCCGCGAAGGAACCGCTCCTCGTGTTCCTCTTCGGCAGCCGCGACGAGTACCTGACGACGACCGGTACGGGCGAGACGCGGGAGTCCCCCGCGTTCCTCGCCTACACGGCGGGCCACTACTCGCCGGCCGAGAAGGTCTCGCGCTTCTTCTGGACGTCGGACCCGGACGGCGAGCGCCGGCTTGTGGGCACGTGCGTGCACGAGCTCACGCACCACTGGCTCGACCGCCGGAAGCCCGAGCGCTCGACGCCCGACCAGCCGGGCTTCTGGATCGTGGAGGGGTTCGCGACGTTCCTCGAGGAGGGCGTGTACGACGTCGACAGCGGCGCCTACAGCCTCGAGAACCCGCGCAGCCGCTCGCTGGACGTGCTCTCGTCGATCCAGCACGGGCGCCTGATCCCGTGGACCCGTTTCTACAAGCTCACGCAGATCGACTTCGCGAACCTCGGGGTCGACGACGTGACGCCGCTGACGCTCCACTGGATGCTGCGCCAGGAGATGATCTCGACGACGCGGCTCTTCTACGAGCAGGCGGCGGCGACGTGCCAGTACCTCTACCACGCGGAGAACGGCAAGCACCGGGACGAGCTCCTCGCCTACGTGGACGCATACTACGAGGGCAAGCGCGACGGGCTCGACGTGGAACGCGCCTTCGGGATGGGCGCGGCGGCGCTCGGCGCGGCCGTCGAGAAGTTCGCGAAGGCGCGGTAGCCAAGAGGCCTCGGAGCCGTGCCGGCGAACCGGCGCCGACGCCGGTGCACCGGCGTGTCGCGGACCGGTGTCATCGTCACGAGTCTTGGAGGGAT
This sequence comes from Planctomycetota bacterium, assembly GCA_036273915.1. Lineage (GTDB taxonomy): Bacteria > Planctomycetota > PLA2 > PLA2 > PLA2 > PLA2. Next base: position 25,596 of record DASUGR010000051.1, read on the forward strand.
TCTCCCCGTACCCACACGCGTTCGACGGCCTCGAGCGCGTCCTTCGGCTTGATCCACGTCATGCACCGGTGATCGATCGGGCACACCGGCAAGTGGCACGGCGAGCACGCGACGTCCTCGCGGCGCAGCACCACCTGGCCCTCCGTGTCCGCCTCCGTGTAGACGGGGCTCGTCGGACCCATGAGGCAGACGACGGGCACGTTGAGGCAGGCGGCGATGTGCCGAGGGCCGGTGTCGTTCGTGAGCAGCGCGCGCGACCGCGCGATCACCGCCTTGAGCATCCCGACGTCGAGCGGGTCCGTCCACGTGTCCGGAAGCGGCGCCTTCATCGCCCTCTTCACGCGCAGCGCGACCTCGCGCTCGCCGGGCGCGCAGAGAAGCACGACCCTAGCGCCGAACCGCTCCGCCATCGCGTCGCCGACGGCCGCGAAGCTCTCCGCCGGCCACATCTTGCTCGGCCCGAAGGCGGCGCCGACGCACATCGAGAGCAGGGGTTCCCCGAGCCCCTCCCGCTTCATCCAGAGGGCGGCGCGAGCCTCCTCGTCGCCGGTCACGACCAGCCGCGACCGCCCCGCCCCCGTCGCGCCGAGCTTCCCCACGAGGTCCAGGTAGAACTGCTTCGTCGGGTAGGGCTGCGCCTTTCCGCCCGGCTTCGGCCGCGGCCAGCGCGCGGTGAGCAGCAGCGACCGCCCGCTCCAGCGGTAGCCCGCGCGGTGCCGGATGCGAGCGAGGAACGGCGGCAGCGCGCTCCGGAACGACCCGGCGAGGAGCACGGAGAGGTCGAATCGCCCCCGCCGGAGAAGCGCCGCCTGCGTCCACACCGACTCGCGCCGGCCCGAGACGAGGAACTCGTCGAAGCAGTCCATCCCCGCGTAGAGCTGCTTCGCGGTCGCGCTCCCGTGCCCCGCGATGTGCGCACTGGGGAACCGCTTCCGCAGCGCGTCGAGCGCCGCGGTCGCCATGATCTGGTCGCCGAGCGGGTTCGGCACGCGGACGACGATGCGCGCGAACTCGCGCGCCTCCATCCGTGCCGTCTGGAAAGGCCACATTTCGGGCAGCGGCTATATTGTGCCCGCGTGAGCGAGCAAACGGCGCCGTACCGGAAGCACTACGACGAGGACCAGGCGCGCGGCTACGAGCGCGCGAAGGCGGCGGACGTCCGCTCGCACCGCGCCGAGTGCCGCCTCGTCGAGCGCGCGCTCGAGGGCGTGCCGCGCGGGGAGTCGATCGTGGACGCGCCCTGCGGCGCGGGGCGGATGACCGTCCTCCTCGCCGGGCTCGGCTTCCGGCCGGCGGCGGCCGACGTGTCGCCCGCGATGGTCGATCTCGCGCGGCAGCGTTTCCTGCGCGAGGGGCTCCAGGTGGCCGTCGAGCAGAAGGACCTCGAGGCGACCGGCTGGCCGGACGGCGCCTTCGACAACGTCTTCAGCTTCCGCTTCTTCCACCACCTCGCGACGGACGCGCAGCGGAGGACGGTCGCGCGGGAGCTCTGCCGCGTGGCCGCGCGGCGGGTCATCGTCTCCTACCTCGACGCGCGCTCGTGGACGTGCCGCAAGCGGGCGCTCGAGGCGCGCCTCTCCGGGCGGAGGCCCGGGAAGCACCCGCTCGCGCCGCACGCGATGGCGGGATTCTTCGAGGAGGCGGGGTTCCGCCCGGTCGCCGACCACGCGCGGTTCCCGCTCGTTCACTCGCTGCGCGTGCTGGTCGCCGAGAGGATCCTCGAGAGCCGCTCGACGACGACCTTCGCGTCGTAGCGGCGCGCGACGAGGTCCTTGCCGCGCCGGCCGAGCTCCGCGCGGAGCGCGGGATCGTCACGGAGCCGCCGAAGCGCGGCGCCCCACTCCGCCGGGTCGCGGGCGAGCAGCGCGACGCCGCTGCCGATCGTGCGCCCGGCGCCGACGGGCGACGCGACGCACGCGATCCCGGCCGCGAAGTACTGGAGCATCTTGTAGCCGCACTTGCCGCGCGCGAAGGGGTCGGACGGGAGCGGCGCGAGCCCCACGTGGCACTCGGCGATCCTCGCCATCTCCGTCTCGAGCGACCAGGGGACGAGCTCCGCCCCCTGCGGCGCAGCGTCCGCGATGACGCGGAGGCGGAATCCGGCATCGCGCACGGTCCCGACGATCGGCTCCAGGTACGGGAGCGTGGCCCGTTGCCCGATCCAGACGGCCGTCGGCACGGGAAGCGGGGGGGGCTGGGGGGCCGAGGGGATCTCGACCGACGTCGGGACGACGAGGACGCGTTTCGCGCGCAGCCGCGCGAGGCCCGCGAGGTGGCCGCTCCCGGCGAGCACGAGGTCCGCGCCCGCGACCGTCCGGAAGAAACGGCGCTCGCGGAGCGCGGAGCGGAAGGGCGGGACCGGGCGGTAGGGAAGCGCGTCGTCGAAGTCGTAGACGAGCCGCCTCGCCGCGCGGCGCAGCCGCCCGAAGTCGACGGCGTTGAGGAGGCGCCGGTGGAGGACGACGGTCTCCGCCTCGGCGGCGAGCCGGAAGACGCCGCGGCGGCCGCGCGCCGGGATCTCGCGCGCCTCGGCGCCGAGCACGTCGAGGAACCTCCCCCACCGCACGCGGAAGGAGGGGTCTTGGAACCGGTGCGTCAGGACGAGGAGCCGCACAGCGTGTCGATCACAAGGTCGAGCATCCGGTCCTCGGGGAACTTCTCGGCGACCGCGCGCGCGAGCTCGCTGGACGCGGTCGCGGACACGCGCTCGATCGACCGCGCGAGCGCGCTCGCG
>DASUGR010000052.1:0-3315 GCA_036273915.1 Planctomycetota bacterium
GGTGCTCGAGGGGGCGAAGCCGGCGCACGACCTGTTCGACTTCAGCGTGTGGGGGAGCGCGTTCGGCCTCGTCCACCTGGACGGCGCGCTCCGCCACTGGCCGGGGAAGCCGCCGGATGCGACGGCGCTCGCGAAGGCGCACGTGGAGTTCGCGTGGAGAAAGCAGAAGCCGTGCGGGGGCTGGAGCTACCGCGCGACCGACAAGGACGGCTCGCAGACGATCCTTTGCGCCGCGCACGTGGAGGGGCTGCTTCTTTGGAAGGCGCGCGGCGTCGAGGTGGACGAGGCGCGGCTCGCGCGCGCGATCGGGGATCTGAAGGGCAACCGCGACCGCAAGGGGTCGTTCGGCTACTACCACGAGGGCAAGTACGAATCGACGAAGGGCACGGGATGGACGACGCCGGAGTCGATCGGGCGGTCGGTGCAGGGGCAGCTCGCGCTCGTGCTCGCGGGGGAGGAGCCGAAGGAGTCGCTCGTCCCGCACCTGCGCCGCTTCCGCGACGACTACCGGCACCTGCTCGCGCAGCGCGGCGTCTACGCGCACAGCCCGCCCTACATGATCGCGGGGTACTACTACCACTTCGGCGTGCTCTTCGCGGCGCGCGCGCTCCGCCTCGCGCCGCTGCCCGAGGACGAGGGGAAGGAGATCCGGCGGCTGCTCCTGCACGAGATCCTCCGTGAGCAGGCGGAGGACGGGAGCTGGGTGGACTCGCCGGCGGGCGGCGAGCCGTACGCGACCGCGATGGCGCTCCTCACGCTCGTCGAGCTATCGAGGTAGGCCCGGGACCGCCGCGGCCGCGCGGGGGCTCGTCGCCCGCGCCGGCTACGCGGGTCGCGGGCTCTTCCGCGCGCGCGTGTTCCCGCTCGAGCCCGGCAAGGAGACGCGCGTGCGGCTCACCTACCAGCAGGTGCTCGCGGAGGAGGCGGGCGCGGTCGAGTTCACCTACCCGCTCGGCGCCGACGGATTGAACCGCGCGCCGCTCGAGAGCGTGAGCGTCGACGTCCGGTTCGAGAGCAGCGTGGATCTCCGGAGCGTGCTCTGCGCGAGCCACTCCGTCGAGGTGCGAAGGGAGGGGGGCCGGGGGGCGCGGGCCACGTACGAGGCGACGTTCCGCCGCGAGACGCGCGAGATGCGGATCTGGTTCGGCCGAAGCGCCGACGAGGTGGCGCTCACCGTGCTCTCGACGCTGCCGCGCGCCGGCGAGGGGACGGTCCTCGCCGCGATCGCGCCGCCCGTCGCCGTGAAGGACGAGGAGGCCGTGCCGAAGGACGTCGTCTACGTGCTCGACACGAGCGGCTCGATGGCGGGCGTCAAGCTCGACCAGGCGAAGGGCGCGCTGAGGGCGGGGCTCGCGATGCTCCGGGAAGGGGACCGGTTCGGCATCGTCTCGTTCGCGGGGATGTCGCGGTCCTTCCGCGGCGGGCTCGTGAGCGCGACCGCGGCGAACCGCGACGAGGCCGTGCGGTGGATCGACGCGCTGGACGCGCGAGGCGGGACCGCGCTCGACGCCGGGCTCCGAGCGGGACTTGGCCTGGGCACGCCCGGTCGCCTCTTCCTCGTCGTGCTCCTGACCGACGGGCGGCCGACGATCGGCCCCGTCGTGCAGGCGGAGGACATCCTCGCGAGTGCCCGGCGGGCCAACACGGCGCACGCGCGCGTCTACACGTTCGGTGTCGGCCAGGACCTCGACGTGGCGCTCCTCGATCGGATCGCGGAGGACACGGGCGGCCGCCGGCACTACATCGCGCCGCACGAGGAGATCGGCGCCGCGGTGACCGCGTTCCTGCGCACCGTGGACACGCCGGTCCTGACGGACGTGCGGCTGGAGATCGGCGAGGGCGTGGAGGAGATCTACCCGCACCGGATGCCCGACCTCTACGCGGGCAGCGACGTGGTCGTGCTCGGGAGGTACGCGAAGGCGGGCGAGCGGACCCTGCGCCTCGTCGGCAAGCGCGGGGAGAAGGAGGAGGCGTTCGAGTTCCGCCTCGCGCTCTCCGCCGAGTCGGGGCATCCCTACCTCGAGCGGCTGTGGGCGCAGCGAAAGGTCGCGTTCCTTCTGGACGAGATGCGGCTCCACGGCCAGGACAAGGAGCTCGTCGACGAGGTGGTGCGGCTCGGGACGCTCCACGCGCTCGTGACGCCGTTTACGGCGGGGCTCGTGGTCGAGGACGGAAGCAGGCCGAGGCCGAGCAGCCCGGCCAGGTTCTCCGGCGGCGGTCACGGCGGCAGCTTCCGGGGACCCAACGGCGGCGTGCCGCCGGGGTATCGGATGCCGTCGGATCCGGAGCCGAGCGGCCCGACGACGCCCCTCGGGCCGCCGCCCGACGCGTCGGCGCCGAAGCGTGCGCAGCCGCCGACGGAGCAGTCGAGAGACCTCCGCGACCGCAAGGAGGCGCGGGTGGTCGAGGAGATCGGCACCGTGCGCGCGATCGAGGACAAGAGCTTCGTCTGGACCGCGGAGGGGCTCTGGACGGACACCGCCTACGACGGGAAGTCGGAGCGGACAGAGATCGAGGCGTGGTCGGACGACTACTTCGCCCTGCTCAAGCGGTCCGACCTCGTCGCGCGCTACCTGTCGGTGGGCGAGCGGGTCGTCGTCATCCTCGACGGCACCGCGTACGAAATCGTGCCGCCGCCGTAATGGCTTCGCCGCCGCCCCCGAGGCCCCCCCGGATCCTGTCCCATTCGTTAGGTATATGTTAGGTCATGTGCTCGCGGCCGCCCCGCGCCCCGAAAGGGCTGGAGCCCCACCAGGTGGAGGCGTTCCAAGCCGACGAGGCCGTGTCGGCGGTCGCCCGGGGCCTCGGGGTGTTCGACCTGGCCCTCGGGGCGACCGTGGCCCGGCTCTTCGAGGGGGACCGGCTCGCGAAGCTCTCCTACGCGCGGGAGTCGGACTACGCGCGCGAGCGGCTCGGCATGTCGCCGGCGGCGCTGTCGTCGTGCGTGCGCCTCGCGCGGGAGCTGCGGCATCGGCCCATTCTCCGGGCGGCGGTGACGGCTGGCGCGGTGTCGCCGCGCAAGGCGCTCGCGGTCCTGCCGCAGGCGGTCGGCGATTACGAGGGCGCGTGGACGGAGGCGGCCATGCGGCTGTCGGTGCGCGAGCTCGAGGGCGCGGCGAAGGCGGCGGGGTGTGCTTTGCCCGAGGAGCGGTTCGAGGCGGAGGTCCTCGTGCTGCCGATGACACGCGAGCAACAGGACCGGCTCGACGCCGCGCTCGCGGTGGCGAAGGAGGACATCGGCCCCGAGGCGAAGCGCTGGCAGTGCATGGAGGCGATCTGCGAGGAGTACCTCTCCACCTACGCGGAGTTCGATCC
>DASUGR010000053.1:0-6632 GCA_036273915.1 Planctomycetota bacterium
GAAGACGATGCCGAACACGACGAGGAGCTGGGTGTTCCTGTCCTCCGGCCAGTAGAGGACCCCCGCGACGAGCAGCACCAGCGTGCCGAGGGCCAAGGGGATGCTCTTCCGGAACGTCTCCCGCAACGCCTCGGCCGCGCGCGCCTCGACGTCAAGGGCCAGCTCGTCGACCTCGTAGACCGGCCGCAGGTTCCGGTCGCCGGGCGTCCACGCGAAGTGGATCATGGGGTTGCCGCGCACGCGGCGTCGCACCTCGTCGACGTCGGGGAGCTGGATCAGCGCGACGCCGGACTTCCCGCGGCGCGCGACGCCCCACGGACCCGCGGTCCTCGGCAGCGGCAGGAAGAGGTCGGCCCTGTTCCAGGGAACGGCGGGCGTGGTCAAGCGGCACCGGTGGCGCGGATTGCGGGGCCGTAGGGCGGCATCGCGCCATTCTAGTGGCCGGAAGAAGGGGGGGCAGGGGGGCAAGGCCTGTCTTGCGCGGTTATGCCACGCGATTGCGCGGTGGAAACACGCGATCACCGGCCGGAGGTCACCGCGCCGCGGCCTTCACGAAGGGATCCGTCTCGACCGCGAGCCGCTTCTCGAGCGCGTCCACCGCAGCCGGCGCGGGATGCGCGCGGATCACGCGCGCCGCGTCCCCCCGGACCCCCCAGTCTTCGTGCCCGACGAGCCTCGAGAGCGCGAGCGCGTCCGCCTCCGACGGCGACCACTCCGCGCGCGAGAGGACGTCGAGCACCGACCGCAGCGCGCGCACGTCCGAAAGCGCGAGGTCCGCGCGCACAAGATCGCCGTACTTCCCGAAGTGCGCCGCGAGCCCCGTCACCACGCGCCCGCGCACCGCGAAGTCCGCCGAGCCGAGCAGCGGCCGCAGCGCCGGGTACACGTCCGCCTCGAGCGCGAGGAGCGCCGCCACCGCCGCCGCCGCGTGCCGCCCGTCGCCCGAGAGCCACGTGACGAGCGTCTCGTCCCCCGCGTGGCTGCCGATCGCCGCGAGCGCCGCCGCCGCACGCCGGTCGAGCTCGCCGTCGAGGAGCAGATTCTTGACCTCGTCCTCGAGGTCCCGCGCCTTGAGCTCGCCGATCACGTAGAGCGCGACCTTTCTCCGCCGCACGCTCTCGGACGTGGCGTTCCGCCGCAGGAACTCCGTCGACGGGAGATCCCTGAGCACGTCCACGAACGCGCGCAGCTCGAGGCCGTACTGGTCGGTCTCGACGCGCGCGTCCAGGTACGGGAGCACGTCGGGCCCGAATTCGATGAGCCGCTTGCGCGCCAGCGGCACGATCGTCCTGTTCTCGCCGACCTCCCAGCGGCACGCGATCTCCCAGAGCTTGTCGAAGGTCTCCTGCGAGAGCGGGCCCTCGGGCAGCTTGGCTGCGATCGGGGGGGGTTCCGGGGGCGCGGGCGCCGCGCCCTGCGAGGGCGGCGCGTCGACGTCCGCGCCGACGCCCATGTCGGTTCCCCTCCAGACCCCCCCATCCTCCATCGGCCCCAGGTAGTCGTCCTTCCCGCCGAGGTCGATCATCACGCCGATGGAGCCGAAGTCGCGCGCGGGCCGGCCGGTGTTGAGGCCGCCCTCGCGGCGCGCGCCGTACGTGTCGTCGCCCGCGCGGTCGATGAAGAGGCCGACGGAGTTCGTGAGCGCGCTGCCGTTGCACGACGTGGCGCCCATGTACCGGTCGTTGCCGCCGCGGTCGTGGAGGATCGACGCGGCGTAGTCGTGGCTCCCGCCCTGGCCGAGGCCCGAGTGCATGACGTAGGTGTCGTTGCCTTCCACGTCGACGAGGCCGCCGACCGCGAGGTGGATGCCGCTCCCCTGCCCGTACTGCGTCATCTCGTAGCTGTCGTTGCCCTGCCCGTCCCAGAGGAGGCCCGCGGAGTACCAGTAGCCGACGCCCTGGTCGTAGATGTCGCCCAGGTAGCGGTCGTTGCCCTCGAGGTCGATGAGCATCGCGAGGCCGCCCGCCCAGTCGACGTCGCGCGAGCCGATCGCGAACCCCTGCGCGAAGGACTGGTAGCGGTCGGAGAAGAGCGGCGCGTGCAGGTACACGCCGCCGGCCTCGTAGATGTCGTTGCCGCGGCGGTTGACGCAGAAGGCGACGCCCTTCGGCCGCGCGAACGCCTGCGCGTCCGCCCACGCGGAGACGCGGTCGTTGTCGAAGAGGCGGAAGTCGGGCGGCTCCTTCGTGCCCTCGTCGGCGGTCGTCTCCGGCCTCGCCTGGAGCGCGTCGTCGAAGAGGACGGCGACGCCGAAGGCCGCCGCGCCCTCGGTGAAGGTCTTCCCCTCGTAGACGTCGCTGCCGCCGTCGTCGTAGAGAAGGGCGACGCCGCCGATCGCGGCTCCGAGGCTCACGTGGCCGGCCGCGTACCGGTCGTCGCCCTGCCCGAGGTCGAGGAGCGCGGCGACGCCGAGGACGGCCGCGCCGAGCGTGATGTCGGTCGAGCCGCAGTCGTAGACGTCGTCGCCCTGGAGGTCGACGAGGAGGCCGACGCGGCGGTTCTCGGTCCCGGCGGCGGCGCCGAAGCGTCCCTTGTATCGGTCGTTGCCCTTCGGGTCGACGAGGATCGCGTAGTCGCCCTCGTACGTGTCGTCGTTCGGCGTGCCGAGCGCGATCTTGCCCTGCGGCGTGTCGACGACGAGCGGCTTTTCGACGGGGAACGCGGAGAGCGGCCACCTGCGGAAGTCGCCCGGGTCGCCGAAGGGCCAGGCCGGGAGGGGAAGCTTCGCCGCGGCCTCGTGCAGGCCGTCCTTCGGCGCGTCGCTCGGCATGTGCCACGTCATCTCGGCGAGCAGCGCATCGCGGGGGGCTCCGGGGGCGACGTCGGGCTGCGCCGCGGCGAAGCGCTCTAGGATCTGGATCGCCTCCTCGGGCGTCGAGGGTGCGGCGGGTTCCGGCCCCCCGGCCCCCCCCATTTCGTGCTCGAGCAGGCGCGCGCCCTCGGCGAGGAGCGCGAGCGGACCGTGCGCCTGCGCCGCGAGGCGATCCATCTCCGGCGCGATCCCGAGCGGGCGCTGGAGCATCTCGCGCACCTTCGGGAGGCAGCCGCGCCCCTCGGTCTGCGCCTTGTCGAACGCGAGGTCCTCGCGCGTGAGGTTCCCGGCGTGGAGTGCGCGGTCGAGCGCCGCGAGCTCGTCGGGCGTGAAGGTCTGGGCGATCAGGAGAAGGACCGTCGCGGCGAGCATCCGGACGATGGTACGCGGGGCGCGACGCTGCCGGGCCCGGGGGGTCGAACGCGAACGACCTGCTCTCCGTGGTCCCGGGCCCGCGGCCGCCGGCGGCGGAGGCGTCCGCGCTCCCTCGGAGCCCCGCCATTCCTGTCCCTCATGTTCGGTATATGTTAGGCATGTGCACGCGGCCGCCCCGCGCCCCGAAAGGGCTCGACCCGGTCCAGGAGCAGGCGTTCCAGCTCGACGCCGCCACGTCGGCGGTCGCCCGGGGCCTCGGGGCGTTCGACCTCGCGCTTGGCACGACGGTCGCGTCGCTCTTCGAGGGGGACAGGCTCTCGAAGCTCTCCTACGCGCGGGAGTCGGACTACGCCCGCGAGCGGCTCGGGATGTCGCCGGCCGCGCTGTCGTCCTGCGTGCGCCTCGCGCGGGAGCTGCGGCACCGGCCCATCCTGCGGATGGCGGTGGCCGCCGGCGCGGTGTCGCCGCGCAAGGCGCTCGCGGCGTTGCCGCTGGCCGTCGGCGACTACGAGGGCGCGTGGACGGAGGCGGCGATGCGGCTGTCGGTCCGCGAGCTCGAGAGCGCGGCCAAGGCGGCGGGATGCGCGACGCCGGCGGAGCGGTTCGAGGCGGAGGTCCTCGTGCTGCCGATGACGCCTGAGCAGCAGGACCGGCTCGACGCCGCGCTGGCTCTCGCGAAGGAGGAGCTCGGCCCCGAGGCGAAGCGGTGGCAGTGCACGGAGGCGATCTGCGAGGAGTACCTGTCGAGCTTCGCGGAGTTCGATCCGGCGGGCGCGCCCGACGGGGAAGGAGGCAAGGGGGGGCCGGGGGGCGGCGAGACGGCGGACCCCGGGGGGCCGGGGGGCGCGGGGGCGGGGGAAGGCCCTGCGCGGGCGCCGCCGATGTCCGCGCACGCGGCAAAGGTCGTCGCGCGCCAGCTCGCCGCGATCGAGGAGGCGCGCGAGGTGATCCGGAAGATCGAGGAGGAGTTTCCGGGCGAGGATCCGCTTTCCCTCGACGCGCGGGCGCGCCGGCTCGTCGCCGCGCGGCGCGAGTGGGACGAGAGCCTGGGGATCCTCGCGCGGCGCGTGTTCCGACTCGGGTGCTACGAGACGCTCGGGTACGGGTGGGCGCAGTACTGCACGGAGCGGCTCGGGATGCGCGAGGGCGCGGTGCGCACGCGGATCTGGCTCGAGCGGCGGATGGAGGATCTGCCGGCGCTCCGGGCGGCGCTGTCGTCGGGCCGGATCGGGTACACGAAGGCGGTGATCGTCGCGCGCCGCGCGACGTGGGCGGACGTGGACGAGCGGATCGCCCGGGCGCAGACGACGACCTGCCAGCAGCTCGAGCGGGAGGCGCAGGCGGAGGAGGATCGCGAGAACCGCCGCAAGGGCACGCGGCGGCTCTGGTCGCCGTCGGACGCCGCGCAGACCGTGCGCGACGCGATCGCGGCGGCCCAGGCGCGGGCGCGGGCGTTCTTCGGGAAGGAGATCGGGGCGGGCGAGGCGCTGGCCGTGATCGCGGACTACTTCGTCGAGGAGAAGGAGCGGCACCGTCAGGCATGGGTCCGCGAGTGGCGGTCGGAGCAGCGGCGCCGCGTCCTGATGCGGAACGGCGGCCTCTGCGTGGTCCCCGGCTGCAGCCGCGCCGCGGTGCACGTGCACCACATCCTGTTCCGGTCGCGCGGGGGCCCGAAGGAGGAGTGGAATGAGCTCGGCCTCTGTGCCGTGCACCACCTGCACGGGATCCACCTCGGGTACCTGGAAGTGGCAGGCCGCGCGGGCGAGCGGCTGCACTGGAAGTTCGCGACCGGCGAGGCGATGCCGACCGAGGAGTGGATCACGATCGGCGACGACGACGTGTTCCGGGCGGATGCCGGGGCGGCTCCCGCCTCCGCCGATCGCGCCGGCGCCGATCCGCCGTGCGACCCCCGAGAGCGTGTCACGGATGTGAAGGCGGACGGAGCGGCGGGCCGGGATGCGGAGTGGCGCGCGCCGCCGGCCACGGATGCGGAGTCGGGCACCCCGGCGGGCGCCACCGCGGGGAGGGCACGCCGCGGCGCCGTCCCGGATGCGGAGCCGAATACGCCGATGGCCACGGATGCGGTTCCCGGCGTGGCGGCGCCAGTCGCCGACGGGGAGGCGGACGGGACGCGGTCGCGCGTCACGGAGGTGAACCGGCCGGCCTCGGGCGCCGCCTTCACGGATGCGAACCTGGCGGGGTCGGAAGCGGGTGCCGCGGAGGGCGATCCGGACGCCGCGACAGCCCCCGCCGCAGGCATCGGGCGGGACGAGGCCGCGACGACCGCCGCGGACGCGGATTGCGGAGGCGGCGCCGGATTGGTGGGCGAACGGCCTGCCCCCGAGTACGGCGGCAGCGAGGTCGACTCCGCCGGCGACGGGATGACCTCCGACGCGGCGGCAAGACGCGCGCCGTCGGCCGACCCGGCCGGCGACGGCGCGACCGCCGCAGCGCGGCCCGGCGACCCGCGGTCGCACCCGGGACAGGGCGCGAACAGGATGCGCAGGCAGCGCCTGGCCGCGAGACCCCTGCGGCCCGGCGCTTTCTCGGGCGGCCGCCACCGCCGTTCCCGCGGCAGCCTGTATCAGGAGCGACCACCATGCACGCCGCGTCGGCCCGATGCGGCGCCCGCGTGACAGTCGGCATCCCTCGATTACGCTTCGCACATGCGAGCCGCCATCGGGCTCATGGTGCTTGTGCTCGGCGCGTGCCACGGGGGGGTCCACCGTGACGACCGGTACCAGGTGGTCGGCGACGTCATCTTCGGCACGCCGGCGGGCGAGTTCATCCTCTCCTCCACCGGCGCCGACGCGCCGGAGGTCGGGGTGCGACTCACCGGCGCGGCGTTCACGTGCGACCGCCTCGCGCTGATCGCCGCCGGCGGCTACCACTACTACGATCCGAAGACCGGGCCGGTCGACGCGGTCGAGTTCCAGGTCGGCGCGCGCTACTACCCTCCGATCGACTTCCATGTCGGGAAAGTCCCGGTGGGGCCCTTCCTCGACGTCCTCGGCGGCGTGCTCCACGCGTCTTCGCCGTTTCCCGCGGGCGGCACGGAGTCGAACCTCACCGCGGAGCTCGGCGGCGGGCTCGAGGTAATCCTCGGCAAGCGCGCGAGCGTCCTTCTGGGCTACCACCTCCGCCACCTCTCGAACGGCGGCGGCAACGTGCCCGACAATCCCGGCTACAACGACAACGAGTTCTTCTTGGGGTTCGGCTGGCGCTGGTAGGTGCCCGCCCCCGCGCCCCCCACACGTCGCGCGCGCGAGGCTAGTACTACAGCACTACATTCGACGTAAGGACCAAGGCCGGGCGAGAGGCCGATCCCAGTAAGGACGCCGCTGCATGCGGCCGCAACTCGGCCGCATGGCGGCGCCGGCGAGGCGCGCCGCCGACCTGGGTCAACGGAGAGACCCAGCGAGGCGGCGCGCCGAAGCTGGGCGGC
>DASUGR010000054.1:0-29498 GCA_036273915.1 Planctomycetota bacterium
GCGCTCGCGCTCGACCGGACGATCCTCGCGGAGGAGGCCGCGGAGGCGACGCTCGCCGCCGAGCGCGAGCTGACCCGCAGCGGGCTCCTCTCGGCCGTCTCGCACGACGTGCGGACGCCGCTCGCGTCGATCCAGGGCTCCGCGACCGCGCTCATCGAGGAGGGGGACCGGATGCCCCCCGAGGCGCGCCGGGAGCTGCTGGACACGATCCGCGAGGAGGCGGCGAGGCTCGGGCGCCTCGTGGGGGATCTGCTCGACCTCACGCGGCTCGAGTCGGAGGGTCCGCGCGTCCGCAAGGGGTGGCACCCCGTCGAGGAGCTCGTCGGCGCCGCCCTCTCCCGCCTCGACGCCCGGCTCAAGGGGCGCGAGGTCCGGGTGGAGCTGCCGAAGGAGGTGCTCCTCGTGGAGGCCGACCCGCTGCTCGTGGAGCAGGTCCTCTGGAACCTCGTCGAGAACGCGACGAAGCACACGCCGCCCGGCACGCCGATCGAGGTGGGCGCCGGCCAGGTCGACGGCGGCGTGGCGATCGTGGTGGCCGACCGGGGTCCCGGGATCCCGCCGGGCGAGGAGCAGCGGATCTTCGAGAAGTTCTACCGGACCGCGGACGGCCAGCGGACGCCGGGAGCCGGGCTCGGCCTCGCCATCTGCCACGCGGCGGCGAAGGCGCACGGCGGCTGGATCCGCGCGGAGAACCGGCCGGAGGGCGGCGCGCGCTTCGTCTTCTTCCTCCCGTCGGGCGCGGAGCCGCCCGCGCCTGCCGCGGAAGGCTGAGATGGGCGAGGGCTCCCCCGCCCCGCTCGTGCTGGTCGTCGAGGACGACGAGCAGATGCGCCGCTACCTGCGCGCGGGGCTCGCGGCGCACGGGTACCGCCTCCAGGAGGCCGGGAACGCGGAGCAGGGGATCCGCCTCGCGGTCGAGTACCCGCCGGACGTCGTGCTCCTGGACCTCGGCCTCCCGGACAGGGACGGCATCGAGGTCGCGCGCCGCCTGCGCGAGTGGAGCCACGTGCCGATCCTCGTGCTCTCCGCGCGCGGCCAGGAGGAGCAGAAGGTCGCGGCGCTGGACGCGGGCGCGGACGACTACCTCGTGAAGCCGTTCGGCTTCGGCGAGCTCCTCGCGCGGATCCGCGTCGCGCTGCGCCACGCGGCGAAGGGGACGGAGGGCGCGGTGCTCCGGACGGGGCCGCTGACGATCGACCTCGAGCGGCGCCGGGTCGAGCTGGAGGGCGTAGAGGTCCACCTGACGCCGATCGAGTGGAAGATCCTCGCGACGCTCGCGAAGCACGCGGACCGCGTGGTGACGCACCGCCAGCTGCTGCAGGAGGTGTGGGGCCCGAGGAGCACGGAGCAGACGCACTACCTGCGCGTGTTCATGACGCACCTGCGCAGGAAGATCGAGCCCGACCCCGTCCGGCCGCGCCTCCTCCAGACGGAGCCCGGCGTCGGCTACCGCCTCCGCGGCGACGCGTAGGTGCCCCCCTCCCCGGAGCCCCTCCCCCTAACGCTGCCAGGAGAGCTCGACGCGGATCGTCTCGCCCGCCACGAGGTCGAGTTCCTTCGCGCCCCAGCGCCAGTCCAGGAGCTTCGCGTAAAGGCTCGACCGCCCGGCCGGCAACAGCAGCGGCAGCGGGCGCAGCCGGAGCGGCGGGTCCGTCTTCACGAGCACCGCCGCGCCCTCGCCGAGCAGCACGTACACGCCGTCCGGCGAGCTCGGCAGCTCGAGCTCGACGTACGCCGCCTTCCGCAGCACGAGACGGTCCCCGGGCTCGAAGGCCATCGGCGCGAGCAGCGACCGGACGCCGGGATAGACCGCGACGAGGGAGGGACCGGGGGACCGGTCGGGCACGGAGAACCGCCCCTGCTCGTCCGTCACGCCGTCGCCGAGCGAGCTCTCCGTCAAGTCGTAGAGCTGGCGCGTCCCGCCGCCGGGCATCGGCAGCCAGCTGATCCGCGGGAAGAGCGCGCGCACCTTCGCGCCCGCAACCGGGCTGCCCTCCTCGTCGACGACCTGGCCCTCGAGCGTCCCCGCCGGCTCGAGCCGCACCGTGCCGGCGTCCTCGATCACGCCCGGCGTCAAGCGCACGATCGCGCGGTGGCCGCGGAAGAGCGGCGCCGCGATCTCGACGGCGCCGTCGCCCGCGCGGAGCGCGGGAAACGTCACGGCGCCGAGCGCGTCCGCGAACGCCTCGCGCGGCGCCCCTTCGAGCGCCATCTTGCCGGCCGCGCCCGGCTCGTACACGAGCACCCGCGCGAACGGGATCGCGCTCCCCGCAGCGTCCTCGATCCGGTAGCGGAGCTGCGCCGCGGGCTCCAGGTGGAGGAGGAGGTCGACGTCCTCCTTGCTCGTCTCGACCTCGGCCTCGTGCGCGAAGAAGCCGGGCGGCGGCGCGACCCTGAGCTTGAACTTCCGGAACGGCGCGACCCAGAACTCCACGTGGCCCGCCTTCACGGGCGCGCGGCGCGGCTCCACGTAGCGCGCGAGCTCGGTCGCAACGAGCGTCGCCTCGCCATCCACCGGCGGATCCGTCGTCACCAGCAGGCGGTGCGCGGGGCGCGTGCCGATGCGCAGCGTGCGGCTCTCGCCGGGGCGCAGCGGCGGCGCCCCGTGCTTCGGCAGGAAGACGCCTTCCGCGGCCGCGCCCGAGCCCACCTGGAGCCGCATGCCCGGCGGCACGACGACGTCCGCCTTGCCCTCGCGGAGTGTGGCCTCGCGCAGGAACCCCGAGCCCGCCTCGTCGGCGACGATCAGGTCGAGCGCCGGCGTGCCGCCGGGCGCGCGGATGCGCAGCAGCGCGGGCTTGTCGCCCGACATCGGCGGCTGCAGCCGGATCGTCGCGCGCGAGGCGTCCGCCGGGATGTCGCCAAGGCCATCGCCGTAGCCGGGCGCCGTGAGGCTCACCGCGACGGGGCAGCGCGGGAGCCGCGCGAGGTAGCTCCCCGCGGTCGCGCCGGGCCGCACGGGCACGCGCCGCGTGGTGGCGCCCGGCTCCGTCCCCCACCACTCCTCGCCGCGGACCGGGTTCGGGTCGGCCTCGAACCGCACGCCCTCGATGCCCTTCGCGTTCCAGGCGTCCCACGCGACGACCTCCACCTCGCGCGCGGGCCAGAGGATCACGTCCGAGACGAGGCCGGGCCACGCGGGCGCCTCGACGGGGAGGAACCCGTCCGCCTCGAGCTCGACCGGGACGTGGGAGCCGTCCGAGGCGCCCTCGAGGACGGCGCGGCCGTCGGCGCCGGTGGAGGCGGAGGGGGCGGCGGGGGCAAGGGCCCTGGGCACCGCGAGGCGTGTTCGGGCGCCGGCGACCGGGCGGCCCTTGGGGTCGATCGCGCGGAGCGCGATGTTCCTCGCCGCCGCGAGGTGGATCGTCACCGGGTCCCCGCCGCGGAAGCGCGGCTCGACGCACGCGGCCATGCCCGGCGCGCGCACGAGGAGGTCGATCGGCTCGCCCCGCGGGGCGCGGAGCGGCATCGTGAACTGCCCGTCGGCGCCGCTCTCGGCGAGGAGCGGCTCCTCGAACGAGTGGCGCACGACCGCGGCCACGCGCGCGCCCGCGACCGGACGCCCGAGGACGTCGACGACCCGGCCGCGGAGGTCCTCGGGCGGCAGCAGGTCGAGGGTCGCGCCGAGCGGGTCCGCGGCGGCGATCGTCTTCGCGAACCGCCCCGCGTCGTCCCACGCGGCGAGGAACAGCGCGCGCGCGTCGGCGGACCCCGTCGGGGTCCACGAGAGCCGGAAGGTGCCGTCCTCGCCCGCGCGCCCCTCCGCCGCGTAGCCGCCGGGGACGTCCTCGTAGATGCGCACGTGCGCGCGCGGCACCGGAGCGCCGTCCGCGCGGACGATCCCCGGGAACTCCCGCGGAAGCCGCGGCGCGCCGGCCACGCCGCCCCCCCCCTCGGCCGCCTCCTTCCGCTGCGCCCAGAGGAAGGCACCGGCGACGGCGAAGAGCGCCAGCAGGAAGATCCGGGTGCCCAGCCTCACTCGATCTCGACGAGCCGGGCGCCCTTCTCGACGGTGTCGCTCTTCGCGACGAAGACCGCGCGGATCTTGCCGGGCTCGGCCGCGCGCACCTCGTTCTGCATCTTCATGGCCTCGAGGATCACGAGCGGCTGCCCCTTCTCCACGGCGTGCCCGGGCGCGACCAGGACCTCGCGCACGATGCCGGGCATCACGGCCTTCACGATCCGCGGCCCCTGCGCCCCGCGCGCGCCGACCGTCTGCGCCCGCGCCGCGTGCGTGCGCGCGTCCTCGACCGACACGTGGAAGACGCCTGCCCCGCCCGCGAGCTCGAGCGCGTCCTCGTGCTCGTGCACGGTGAACTCGTACGACCGGCCGTCGAGGAGCACGGACCACGTGTGCGAGCGCGGGATGTGGCGGAGGTCCACCGAGAAGCGCTTGCCCTCGACGACGACCGAGAGCGTCCCGTTGCTCCCCTCGAGGACGCACTCGTACTCCTTGCCCTCGACCTTCGCGAAGTACCTCACGCCCCCGGCCCCCCCCACTTCATCTGCTCGCGGCGCCCGGCCGCGACCCAGTCGCCCGACGACGCGGGCGGCACGACCGCGCGGCCCGCGCCCTGCCTCCCGTGCGCGTAGAGCACGGCGGCGATCACCGCCGGCAGCTCGGCCGGCAGCCCGTTCAGTTCCGGGAGCCGCTGCCACGTCCCCTCGGCGACGAACCGCTCGAGGAATCCCGTGTCGACCTCGCCATTCCGGAAGCGCGCGTCGTCGAGCAGCGCGAGCAGGAGCGGCGCGCACGTCTTCACGCCGACGAGGCGCATCTCGACGAGCGCGCGGCGCATGCGCGCGATCGCGTCGGCGCGGTCGCGGCCGTGGACGACGATCTTGCCGATCATCGGGTCGTAGAAGAGCGAGATCTCCTGTCCGGGGTAGAGGTGCGAGTCGACGCGAACGCCGGGCCCCTGCGGGAAGCGCAGCGCCTGCACGCGCCCGGTCTGCGGGAGGAACCCCGCCGCGGGGTCCTCGGCCGTGAGCCGGATCTCGATCGCGTGGCCGCGCGGGAAGAAGTCGCCCTGCGCGAGCGCGAGCGGGCGCCCCTCGGCGATCTCGACCTGCAGGCGCACGAGGTCGACGCCGTAGACGAGCTCCGTGATCGGGTGCTCGACCTGGATGCGGGTGTTCATCTCGAGGAAGTGGAAGCTCCCGCCGCGGTCGACGAGGAACTCCACGGTGCCCGCGTTCCGGTAGCCGACGGCGCGCGCGGCGAGGACGGCGGCGGCGCCCATGCGCGCGCGAAGGTCCTTGTCGACGAACGGCGACGGGCACTCCTCGAGCAGCTTCTGGTGGCGGCGCTGGATGCTGCACTCGCGCTCCCCGAGGTGGATCGCGTTCCCGTGGGCATCCGCGAGCACCTGCACCTCGATGTGCCGCGGGCCCTCGAGGAAGCGCTCGACGTACATCGCGCCGTTGCCGAAAGCGGCAGCGGCCTCGGCCGACGCGCGCGCGAACGCGGCCGCGAGGTCCTCGCGCTTCCGCACGACGCGGATGCCCTTGCCCCCGCCGCCCCCCACCGCCTTGAGCGCCACCGGGAAGCCCGCCTTCGCGGCGGCCGCCTCCGCCTCCTTCGCGGTAGCGGCGGGCTTGTCGCTCCCGGGGATCACGGGCACGCCGGCGCGCGCCATCGCCACGCGCGCGTTGAGCTTGTCGCCCGCGGCGGCGATCGCGGACGGCGGCGGGCCGATGAAGACGAGGCCAGCCTCCTCGACGGCCTGCGCGAACGCGGCGTTCTCGGAGAGGAAGCCGTATCCAGGGTGGACTGCGTCGCAGCCCGCCTTCTTCGCCGTCTCGACGATGCGGTCGATTTTCAGGTAGGACTCGGAGGGGGCCGGGGGGCCGATCGGGTAGGCCTCGTCGGCCGCGCGCACGTGCAGCTCGTCCCGGTCCGCGGTCGAGAAGACGGCGACCGAGCGGATGCCCATCTCGCGGAGCGTGCGGGCGACCCGCAGCGCGATCTCGCCGCGGTTCGCGATGAGCACCTTGCGGATCTGCACGGCCGGAAGTTAGCAGACGCCGCGCGCGAGGGCTCGCCGGTCCCGCTTCGCCCTCGCCTGACGATCGCGCGGGGGTGCGCAATTCCTGCCCTCTGGTCCCACGAATCGAACCAATCGGGACGAATCCGGAGTCCCCCCCAAAACGGGCCTGCGAACGCAAGTCGCTATCTGGCAACGGGTTGTGGCCGTCACGATCCGCCCCGCGCGTCGGCACGGCAGTCGCGTTCCAGCGAGCGCGTTCTCCGGAGCGATCCCGCTGATCGCCGGGTGATCGGGGGACATACTTCGGGGGAACCGGGCCGGGGGAAGGGTGACCGACTTCCGGCCCACTCTTCCCTCCCCGGACTCCCTTCCCCCGGACCCCTTTCGCTTCGTGGGCCAAGCCGGCGGCGAGAACCGCAAGAAGGTACTCCGGCTACTTGGCCGTCCAGTCCTGCGTGAGCGGCTGGAGCTTGCCCTCCTTGTCCGCGATGTAGCAGTTGGCGTTGAACCCGTCCGCGTGGACGCGCACGCCGTTGCGGTTGAGGCCGGACGTCTCCGAGACGGTCTCGCCGGACGCGGAGATCCTCTCCACGAGCGCGACGACGTCCTTCGCGTCGGCGGGCTTCGTCGCCGCGTCGGTCTTCCCGAGGAGCGCCTCGGTCGCCATGCCGCGCACGAAGTCGTCGAGCTGCTTCTTGAGGAGCCGCGGGTGCGCGAAGGTGCGGACCGCGACCGGCTTGCCGTTGATCGCGTAGGCGAAGCCGACGACGTCGGCGCCCTGCGCGAAACGCGCCTTCACGGCGTCCTCGCACCGCTTCAGGTCTTCCCTGGACGCGGCGGCGTTCGCGTCGAAGGCGACGGCGTAGCTCGTGGACTCTGCCGTCATCGGCGCTACGGTTGTATTGGACACGGGCCTCACCGCCTGCTCCCGCACCTGTGCGACTTCCTGCCACACGCCGCCCTGGTCCTTCTCGTACTGGCCCTTCGCGCGGACCTTCGCGGTCGCCATGCCGTCGAGGACCTGGAACTTGCCACCGGTGTCGGTGCCGAGGCGCTCCTGCTGCCACCGGCCCGGCTCGACGCAGAAGGCGTCGACGGGCGTCTCCGACTTGGCCTTGATCACGAAGTCCTGGCCGATCTGGCGGTCCTGGTTGCCGCCCTTCACGACGGTGCCGGCGCAGACGAGGATCGGGAGGTCGCCCTTGTTCTCGATCACGAGCGTGTTGACGGTCGCGCCACCGATGACCTGGGCGAGCTGCTGCTCGAGCTCCTGCGCCTCCCCGAGCGTCTGCGCGGGCTCGTCCGCCTGATCTGCGGGCGGGGGCGCGGACGCCTCCTGCTGCGGCACGAAGACGTTCCGGGTCTGGCCGGGGGCTGCCGCGACCTGCTGCGGCCGCGCGTCGCCTCCGCCGGTCTCGCGCACCTCGGCGGCGCCCTTCGCGAGCGCCTCCTCGAGCGTCAGGAACTCGCCGAGGTCGAGGGGGCGGTCGGTGCGCACCGGCCACACCGTGAGGTTCCCGACGGTGACCGGCGTGGTGAGCACGTGGTGGTCGTCGAGCTGCGCGACGACATCCGGCCCTTGGGCGGCCTCCTGGCTGCCGTGCTTGGCGCCGCATCCCGCGGCGAAGAGGAAGAGGAGCGCGACGCAGGTGGATCTCATCATGTCCTCCGCACTTCGAAGAGCCGACGCGTTGCCGGTCGCAAAGGGACGCGGCGCAATGGACGCGTGACGGATCGTAGCGCCGTTTTCCGCGCGCGGGTCACAAGCGGGTCACTCTCCCCCGCGCCCTCCGGCGCGGACCCCAATGCCGCACACCCCTCCCGCAAATCATTGCCGCAACACGACTTGCGGCGTCTACGGGGCCTATGGGATAGGCCCTCCTAAAGCGGGATGTTGCCGTGCTTTTTCGGCGGGTTCCGGTCGATCTTCGTCGCCATCACCGAGAGCGCGGTGATCAGCCGGCGGCGCGTGTGCCGCGGCTCGATCACGTCGTCGATATATCCCATCTCGGCGGCCACGAACGGGTTCGCGAACTTCCCCTTGTACTCGTCGATCAGCCGCGCCTCGTCCTTCTGGCCCTTGATGTCCTTCTTGAAGATGATCTCGACGGCGCCCTTCGGCCCCATCACCGCGATCTCCGCCGACGGCCACGCGAAGTTGAAGTCGCCGCGGATGTGTTTCGATGACATGACGTCGTACGCGCCGCCGTACGCCTTGCGCGTGATCACCGTGAGTTTCGGCACCGTCGCCTCGCAGTAGGCGTAGAGCAGCTTCGCGCCGTGCTTGATGATGCCGTTCCACTCCTGGTCCGTGCCGGGGAGGAAGCCGGGCACGTCCTCGAACGTCACGAGCGGGATGTTGAAGCAATCGCAGAAGCGGACGAAGCGCGCCCCCTTGAGCGACGCCGCGATATCGAGCACGCCGGCGAGGTGCGCGGGCTGGTTCGCCACAATGCCCACGACGCGGCCGTGCAGCCGCGCGAGGCCGACCACGATGTTGCCCGCGTAGCCCGCGTGCACCTCGAGGAAGCTGTCCCGGTCCACGACGCGCGTGATCGCGTCCTTGATGTCGTAGGGCTTCTCCGGGTCCTGCGGCACGAGCGCGTCCAGCTCCTCGTCCGCGCGGTCGGGATCGTCCTCCGGCCGGAGGAGCGGCGGATCCTCGCGGTTGTTCTGCGGCAGGTAGGAGAGCAGCCGACGCGTGAGCGCGAGGCAGGCGGCGTCGTCCGCCGCCGTGAAGTGCGCGACGCCCGACTTCTCCGCATGGGTGGCCGCGCCGCCGAGGTCCTCGAACGAGACCTCCTCGTGCGTCACCGTCTTCACGACGCTCGGCCCGGTCACGAACATGTAGCTCGTGCCCTCGACCATCAGCACGAAATCGGTGATCGCCGGGGAGTAGACGGCGCCGCCGGCGCAGGGGCCGAGGATCGCGCTGACCTGCGGCACGACGCCCGAGGCGAGCGTGTTCCGGAGGAAGATGTCCGCGTAGCCACCGAGCGACTCCACGCCCTCCTGGATCCGCGCGCCGCCGGAGTCGTTGAGCCCGACCACAGGCACGCCCGCCTTGAGCGCCAGGTCCATGATCTTGCAGATCTTTCGCGCGTACGCGCCGGAGAGCGAGCCGCCGAAGACGGTGAAGTCCTGCGAGAAGAGGAAGACGGGCCGGCCGTTGACGAGCGCGTGGCCGGTGACGACGCCGTCGCCCGGGATCCGCTTCTTCTCCATCCCGAAGTCGATGCAGCGGTGCGTGACGAAGGGGTCGATCTCGGTGAACGAGCCCGCGTCGACGAGGAGGTCGACCCGCTCGCGCGCGGTGAGCTTCCCCTTCTCGTGCTGCTTCCTGATCGCGTCGGGCCCGCCGCCGAGCAGCGCGGCCTCGCGCCGGCGCCGCAGCTCCTCGAGATTGCTCACGGCAGAAAGGTACCGGGTGCCCTTTGGCGAGTCAAAAGGCACCCGTGGCTACTTGCGCTTCTCCTTCAGCTCGACGAGCACGCCGCCGACCGGGTGCAGGAAGGCCACGCGGCAGCCGCCCGCGCCCTTGACCGGCGTCTCGTTCACGAGCCTCACGCCCTCGGCCTTGAGCCGCGCGAGGTGCGCCTCGATGTCGTCCACCGCGAGCGTCACGTGGTGGATGCCCGGCCCGCGCTTCGCGAGGAACCGCGAGATCGGGCTCTCCGGCGACATCGGCTCCAGCAGCTCGACCCCGCACGGGTACGTCGCCGTGCGGACCCGCTGCGACGGCACGTCCTCGACGACCGGCGTCTGCCCGAGGAGCGCGTCCCAGGTCTTCCGGGCCTCGGCGAGGTCCGCGACGGCGATGCCCACGTGATCGACGTGCTTCATGCGCGGTAGGTCCCGAAGACGCCCTCGAGCGCGCCGCAGATCTCGCCGACCGTGGCGTACGCCTCGACCGCGGCGAGGATCGGCGGGAGGAGGCTCTCCGTCCCCTCGGCCGCGCGCCTGAGCGCGTCGAGGGCGCGTCGCACCACTTCGCCGTCGCGCGAGGCGCGCAGCTCGCGGAGGTCCTTCACGATGCGGTCGCGCTCCGCGCGGTCGATCGCGAAGATCTCCGCGCTCCCCTCCTCCGGCTCCTCGAAGCAGTTGACGCCCACGACCATGTCCTCGCCGGCCTCGACACGCCGCTGCGCATCGTACGCGCTGCGCTCGATCTCGCCGCGCATGAAGCCGATCGCCTTCACGGCGCCGCCCATCTTGTCGATCCGCCCGATCAGCGCGGTCGCGCGCGTCTCGATCTCGTCCGTGAGCGCCTCGACGTAGGGCGCGCCGCCGAGCGGGTCGACGACGTCCGCGACGCCCGACTCGTGCGCGATCACCTGCTGCGTGCGCAGCGCGAGCTTCGCGCTCGCCTCGGTCGGCAGCGCGAGCGCCTCGTCGCGCCCGTTCGTGTGGAGCGACTGCGTGCCGCCGAGCACCGCCGCGAGCGCCTCGAGCGTCGTCCGCACGACGTTCACGTCGATCTGCCGGCTCTGGAGCGTCGACCCCGCGGTCTGCGTGTGGAAGCGCAGCCGGCAGGCTTCGGCGCCGGCGCGGAACCGCTCGCGCATCAGCCGCGCCCAGAGCCTGCGCGCGGCGCGGAACTTCGCCACCTCCTCGAAGAGGTGGATGTGCGCGTTGAAAAAGAACGAGAGCCGCCGGCCGAGGTCGTCGACGTCGAGCCCCTTGTCGACGGCGGCCTGCACGTACGCGAGCCCGTCCGCGATCGTGAACGCCACCTCCTGCACGGCGGTCGAGCCCGCCTCGCGGATGTGGTAGCCGCTGATCGAGATCGGGTTCCACCGCGGCATGTGCTCCGCGCAGAACCGGAACGTGTCGGTGACGAGCCGCATCGACGGCTCGACCGGGAAACGGTAGGTGCCGCGGGCGACGTACTCCTTCAGGATGTCGTTCTGCACGGTGCCGCCGAGCTTGGCGGGCGCGATGCCGCGGCGCCGCGCGACCGCGACGTACAAGCACAAGAGGATGCTCGCGGTCGCGTTGATCGTCATCGACGTTGTCACCCGCCCGAGCGGGATGCCGTCGAGGAGCGTCTCCATGTCCTTGAGCGAGTTGATCGGCACGCCGACGCGCCCGACCTCGCCCTCGGCCTCCGGGCTGTCGCTGTCGTAGCCGATCTGCGTCGGCAGGTCGAACGCCACGGAGAGCCCGGTGCCGCCCTGCTTCAGCAGCTCCCGGTAGCGCTCGTTCGAGAGGCGGGCGCTGGTGAAGCCGGCGTACTGCCGCATCGTCCAGAGGCGGCCGCGGTACATGGTCGGGAGGATCCCGCGGGTGAAGGGATGGGCGCCGGGGAAGGGAGGAGGGCCGTAGACGGGAGCGAGCGGGATGCCGGACGGCGTCTTGAACTCCGGCTTCCTTTCCGGATGGTCCTTGGCAAACGGCCCGTGCACGTCGCGGAGCCAGCTCTCCCGGTCCATGCGCGGAGATGGTAACCGAGCGGCCTTTCACCGCGGAATCGCGAGGCGCGGAATCCGGACCGGGGGCCGCCCTCCTTCCCCCCAGCCCCCCTTCACTCCCCCTCCCTCAACCGCTGCATGGCGGCTTCGAGATCGGCCGGCAGCGGCGCCTCGACCGCGACCGGCGCGCCCGTCTGAGGATGCGGGAACACGAGGCGGAACGCGTGGAGCATGAGGCGCGCGACCTCGACCGGCGCGTGAAGGCCGCGCACGTAGAGCGGGTCGCCGAGGATCGGATGGCCGACCGCCAGGAGGTGCACGCGGATCTGGTGCGTGCGCCCGGTGAACGGCCGGCACGAGACGAGCGCCGCGACGCGGCCGAAGCGCTCGCGCACGCGCACGTCAGTCACCGCCGGGCGGCCGCCGTCAAAGCGCACGGCGTGGCGCTGGGCGTCCGCGTGGTCGCGGCCGAGCGGCAGGTCGATCCGCTGCTCGTCGTGCTCCGGCGCCCCGTGCACGAGCGCCAGGTACTCCTTCTCGACGCGCCGCTCCGCGAACGCGTCGGAAAGCGCCGCGTGCGCGACCTCCGTCTTCGCGACGACCATCACGCCGCTCGTGTCGAGATCCAGGCGATGCACGATGCCGGGGCGATAGCCGGCGCCGGTCAACCGCAGCGCGCCGTAGCGGAACGCGATCGCGTTCGCGATGGTGCCCGAGGCGCGCCCGCGCCCCGGGTGCACCGCCATGCCGGGCGCCTTGTCGAGGACGACGAACGACTCCTCCTCGAGGAGCACGCGGAGCGGGAGGTCCTCCGGCTCGGCCCGCGCCGGGAGCGCCCGCGGCAGGTCGACCTCGATCCGCTCCCCGTCCCGGAGCCGGTGGGACCGACGGGCGTTGGCCCCGTCCACCTTGACGGAGCCGCCGTCGATCAGTCGCTGCACGAGCGCGCGGCTGAACTCCCCGATCCTCGCCGACAGGTAGCGGTCGAGCCGCTCCCCCGCCTCCTCCGGCGCCACCACGAAGACGCGGGGCGCGGCGTCGTCGAAGTCGAGGCGGAGGGGCACATCGTCCACAGCCCCCCATTATGGCGGATCCGCCCCGGAGTGGCCTTCGCGCCGGGGCCTGTTATGTTGGCCGGTCCGCATGCCCCTCCCCGAGGGGGGCGCGGCTGGGCCTCCCGAGACTCACATGAAGCAGATCCTCCAAGGCAAGCGCGGCGTGTACATCCTCGCCGTGGTGGCCGGCCTCGTGGTCGCCATCGCGGTGGCGCAGATCCTCCAGCCGGCCCAGTGGTACACGGTCCACACGGCGATCCAGGACCTGGCGGCGGGGAAGAACGTCGCGAAGTCCCGCACGGCGCTCGAGACGCTCAACGACCGCGCCTATGTCCTCGAGAAGCTCCAGGAGGCGATCGAGGACGACGCCTACGGCATCACCGGGAAGTACAACCTGCTCGGCACGTTGACGATGTTCAACCAGCCGCGCGCGATCCGCCGCGCGCTCGAGTCGACCTCGCTCTCGACGCAGCGGGCGGCGTGCAAGCTCCTCTGGGGCGAAGCGGAGTTCAAGGACCGGTGCGGGGAGATCGCGCTCGCCTGGCTCAAGGACCCGGCCGCGGAGGACCGCGGGACGGCCGCGGCCGTCTGCGGCCACCTCGGGCTCGCCGACGCGCAGGCGGTGCTCCTCGACATCGTCTCGAAGGACCCGGGGACCGTCGGCGAGCAGGCGCTCTTCCAGCGCGCCCTCGCCGGGATCAAGGAGCCGAAACCGCCGGAGCTCGTCGACCGGCTCTTCAAGCTCGCCTCGGACCCGGCGATGGACAAGGACACCCGCGGCATCGCCCTCGAGTCGCTCCAGCGGACGAAGGGCGGGGCGCGGGACCGCGTCCTCCAGCTCTCGATCGACATCCTCAAGGACCAGGACGGGGACCCGATCCTGCGCATGAAGGCCGCGCTCGGGCTCCGCGACTTCCCCGAGGACCGCGCGTGGGATGCGCTCGAGGCGGTGCTGGTCTCCGACAAGGAGGACGACCGGACCCTCCAGCGCAACTGCCTCTTCGCGCTCGGCCAGATGGAGCCCGCCGACGAGGCGGTCGGGCGCCGGTTCATCGACCGACTCCGGAAGCTCCTCGTGGACCGCCGCGTCTACAACAACCCCTACTTCGCGATCAAGGTCGACGTCGCGACCGCGCTCTGCGCGCTCAACGCGCGCGAGCCGATCACGCTCGACATCATGGACGAGTACCTGGTGGACGAGGACCCGCAGGACAAGCAGCACCTGGCGCGCCAGGAGGCATGGCTGACGCTCTGGACGCTGACCGGCCTCCTGCCCCCCGACCTCCCGCAGCCCGAGCTGTTCCAGCGGCCCCCGCCGCCCTTCTCCGACCCGCTCGCGGCGCGCGACTTCCTCTTCCGGCGCGCCAGCCACCGGCCCGGCATCTCGGTGGAGCAGGCAGCCATGGTCGCGAGGATCGCGGACAACCTCGCGCTGATGCAGAAGACGCGGCAGATCCACCAGGGCCAGCGCGCGGCGATCCTCGAGAAGTGGCGCAGGGAGGCCGAGGAAGCGGAGAAGAAGGAGGCCTCCGGGACGCCGCCCCAGGGACCCCCCGGGAATGTCGGCCCGCAGGGGCCGCAGGCGCCCCCCGCGAACCCGGACCCGCAAGGGCCGCAGAACAAGGAAGAGAAGGGGTCCGGGGGAGGCGGGACCGGCAACGGCAAGTAGAGCCCGCGGAAGCGCTAGGATGGCGCGATGCGCCGTTTCGTGCTCCTTGCCCTCGTCGCCGTCGTCCAAGCCCAGGATCCCAAGGTCGACGCTGCGGTCGCCGACATCGCCGCCGGACGCCGCGTGGCGGCAGCCCGGGAGGTTCTCGCCCGCGCGGACCGCGCGCACGCCACGAAGAGGCTTCAGGCGGCGATCGAGGACGAAGCGAACGGGATCGTCAGCAGGGCGAGGCTGCTCGCGGCGCTCGCGCAGCTCGACCCCGGCGCGCCGCAGAGGGCGCTCGCGTCGGATTCGGTCGCCATCCGGCGGGCCGCCTGCGCGTGCCTCTTCACCGACCCGGGGCAGAAGACGGCCTGCGCGGAGATCGCGCTCGCGTGGCTCAAGGACCCGACCGCGGAGGACCGGGACGCCGCCGCGCGCATCTGCGGCCGCCTCGAGATCCCGGAAGGGCAGCTGGCGCTCCTCGACATCGTCTCGCACGTCCCCGGAACCGAGGAGGAGTGGAGCCTCTTCTGGCAGGCGATCGAGGCGATCAAGGGGCCGAAGCCGAAGGAGGTGGTCGACCGCCTCGTGGCACTGGCCCTGGACTCCGCGACGGACAGCGATGCGCGCGGCAGGGCGTTCCAGCTGCTCCTGGAGGCGAAGCAGGGGCCCCAGGGGCAGCTGATGAACGTCGCGATCGGGATCCTCTCCGACCGGAACGCGGACCGGATCCTGCGCATGAGGGCGGCGCTCGGGCTCCGGGAGTTCCCGGAGGACCGGGCCTGCAAGGCGCTCGAGGAGGTGCTCCTCTCGGACGAGGAGGAGGACCGGATCCTCCAGCGGAACTGCCTCTTCGCGCTCGGCAACATGACGCCCGCCGACGAGGCGGTCGCGCGGCGGCGCCTCGACCGTCTGCGGCAGCTCCTGGTCGACCGCCGCGTCCACGACAACCCGTACTTCGCGATCAAGGTCGACGTGGCGACGGCGCTCAGCGCGCTCAACGCGCGCGATCCGGCCACGCTCGACATCATGTGCAAGTACCTCCTGGACGAGGACAAGGACGACAAGGAGCACCTCGTCCGCCAGGAGGCCTGGCTGACCCTCTGGATCCTCACGGAGACGAAGCTGGCGGCGCCCTTCGACAAGCCCCCGAAGCCGTTCGACGACCCGCTCGCCGCACGCGACTTCCTGTTCCGGCGCGCCAACCACCGTCCCGGCGTGACGCTCGACCAGGCGGCGCTGGTCGCGCGGCTGGCGGCCGATCTCGAGAAGATGCGGACGACGCAGCAGGTCTACCGGGAACGGCGCGCGGAGATCCTCGAGCAGTGGCGCAAGGATGCCGCGGCGAAGCAGGAGAAGGCGGCGGAAGCGCCCCCGAAGCCCCCTGAACTCCCGCCGGAAGAGCGGTAGCTACTTGCCTGCCGCCCCCGCGAAGAGATCGTCGTTGATGCGCGCGGTGTCGGTGCCCGCCTTGTACCAGATCGCGCAGCGGTCCCGCGCCGCGTCCGCGCGGACCTCATCCTTGACATCCTCGAAGGTCGGCGCCTTCTTCCGGTCGAGCAGCTTCACGATCACGTAGCCGCGTCCCTCGCTGAAGAACGGCCGCGAGAACTCGTCGCGCCCGAGCTTCTCCGCCTGCTTGAACGTGTCGTCGTAGCCGGGCGTCGCCGCCGTGATCCAGAACGGCACGACGCCGCCGGCCTTGCGGATCAGGTCGGGATCCTCGCTCTTCTCCTGCGCGAGCTTCTGGAAGTCCTGCCCCGCCTTGAGCTGCTCGTAGATCTCGGCCGATTCCTTCTTGCCCTGCTCGACCGTGCGGAGCGTCTTGCCGACGCGCGGGACCTCCTGGCCCCGGGCCCCGACGAGGATCCGCGCGACCCGCAGCTGCTCGCCGTACGCCCCCTTGTGGTCGTCGTAGTACTTGACCAGGTCCTCGTCGGCGAGCGACCTGCGGAAGTAGCCGATCGCGCGCGCCCGCGCGAGGAACTCCGGGCTCCGGAAGACGAGGTCCAGCGACGCGCCGCGGTTGCGGAGCACCTGCTCGACCATGTCGTCGGTGATCTCCTCCACCTTCCCCTTGAGCTCCGCGCGGATCCGCTCCTTCTGCGTCTCGAGGAACTGCCTCTTCTGCTCGGCGAGGTCCTCCGGCAGGGGCGGGTTCCGGTCGCCGACCAGGAGGGCCGTCTCCTCCTCGAGGATGAGCGCCCGCAGCGCGCGCAGCACGTTCATCTGCGGGAGCTCCATCGCGAGCGCGCGGCCGTACTCATACTCGGTGATGTCGATGCCGCGGATGCGCGCGACGATGCCCTCCGGCAGCCCCTCGGTCTCCTTCTTCGCGTCCTTGTAGAGCGTGTCGACGACGAAGATGATGCTGTCGTCCGACGCCGGGGCGTCGCCGCGCGTCGGGTCCTTCTCCTTGAGGACCGCCGCCGCGACCTTGTCCATGAGGACCCACTGGCGGCCCTTCCGCCGGAGCTCCTCCCTGCGCATCCCAAAGTGCTTGCAGTAGTCGTCGAGGCTCAGCGCCTGCGCCTGCAGCTTCTGGTCGAGGTCGCGGATCCAGCGGTCGACGTCCTCCTCGCTCACCGAGATGCCGCGGCGCTTCGCCTCGTCCTCGACCAGCCGCATCTTCAGGTACTCGGGGAGGACCGCGAGCGCGTTCGGCCCCGTGGCCTCGAACCTCGCGAGGTAGCGGTAGAGGTCCGCCTTGCGGATCTTCCACTTCCCCTCCGGGTGCGCGGCGGCCACGTCGGCGGGCAGCGGGTCCGCGGCCCGGGCGAGGGGCGGGAGGAGGAGGAGCGCCCCGACGGCGAGGTACCTCGTGGGTCGGATCATGGGAAACCTATCGGTTCGACGCGTCATGGTCCCGTCATCCTGTCCTGGAATCGGATACGGGCTCGCGCGCGCGGAGATTGCCCGTACCTTTACGTCCATCGGCTCCGGCAGCACAATTCCGGCACTTCATGACATCCCCGCATCCCCGCCTCCCCCTCGTCGCGCCCCTCCTCGCGCTCCTCCTCGCCTCCGCCTGCGGCGGCGCCGCGCCGCAGCACGTGAAGCCCTCCCCGTTCCTCGCGGACCAGGTGATCCGCGTGGTCCACAACCAGTACCGGGGCCCGAACACGGTCTTCGTCATCGAGAACCTCTCGGGCCGCGACCCGGTCGCGCTGCGCAGCCGCCCGCTGCGGCCCGGCGACCCCGCCGTCGCGTACGTCCCGGACGAGGTGATGGCGGAGATGCTCAAGGAGTTCGACAGGGGCGACTTCTACGAGTACGCCCGCCCGCGGCCGGCGAATCCCCCGGGCCTCGGCGCCTCGGGCGAGGTCACGGTGACGGACGCCAACGGCCGGCGGCTCGCGCTGCTGCGGATCAAGGCGCCGCCCGGCATGGCGCCGACGAGGGAGCAGGTCGAGGCCGCGAAGGCGTACGGCTATTGCTCCCGCACGTTCCTCGCCGTCTGGAACGCCTACCCGCCGCAGGGGCAGGTGACGACGTCGCGGGACGCGTTCGACACGAGGCCCAGGGACGCGCGGTGACGCGGCGGGTCCTGCTCGTCATCCCGGCCCGGCTCGCGTCGACGCGGCTGCCGCGGAAGATGCTCCTGCGCGAGACGGGCAAGTACCTCGTGCAGCACGTCCACGAGCGGGCGCTCCTCGTTCGCAACGCCGACGAGGTCGTGGTCGCGGCCGACGACCCGGAAGTCGTCCGCGCGGTCGAGGCGTTCGGCGGGATCGCGATGCTCACCTCCAAGAGGCACCCCTCCGGTTCGGACCGCGTGGCCGAGGTCGCGCGGATGCGGCCCGCATCGCTCGTCGTCAACCTGCAGGGCGACGAGCCCGAGATCGACCCCCTCGACGTCGCGCGGCTGATCGATGCGATGCAGCCCGGGGACGAGATGGGGACGCTCGTCTTCGAGGGGCTCACCGAGGAGGAGCAGAGGAGCCTCTCGGTGGTCAAGGCCGTCGTGGAGGGCGGGTTCGCGACGGACTTCCGACGCGAGCCGACGCCCGGGGCCTTCCGGCACGTGGGCATCTACGCCTACCGGCCGGATTTCCTCGAGCGGTTCACGAAGCTCGCGCCGACGCGCTTGGAGAAGGAGCGGCGGCTCGAGCAGATGCGCGCGCTGGGTCACGGCGTCCGGATCCGGGCCGCCAGGGCGCTCCATCCGGGCCGCGGGATCGATACGCCGGAAGATTACGCGGCGTTCGTAAGACGTTACCGCGGCACGGCTTAGCCGCGCCGCGCCCGCCGGCCCGGCGCCGGCGTGTTACGCTTTGTCCGGGCGGACCGGGAAGCTAGGAGGGTTTTCTAGACTCCTCCTTTTTCCGGGACGGCTCTTTTCGAAATGCGCAAGCACATCTTCGTGACCGGCGGCGTGGTTTCGAGCCTCGGCAAGGGGCTCACCTCCGCCGCGGTCGGCGCGCTGCTCGAGGCGCGCGGGCTCAAGATCGGGATCCAGAAGCTCGACCCCTACATCAACGTCGATCCGGGCACGATGTCCCCGTACCAGCACGGGGAGGTCTACGTCACGCGCGACGGCGCCGAGACCGACCTCGACCTCGGCCACTACGAGCGGTTCACGAACGCGCAGATCACCCGCGCCTCGAACTACACGACCGGCCAGATCTACTTCTCCGTGATCACCAAGGAGCGGCGCGGCGACTACCTCGGCCGCACCGTGCAGGTGATCCCGCACATCACGGACGAGATCAAGGGGGCGATCCGCAGCGCGGAGGACGACGTCGACGTGCTGATCACCGAGATCGGCGGCACGGTGGGCGACATCGAGGGGCTGCCGTTCCTCGAGTCGATCCGCCAGTTCGCGCTCGAGAAGGGGCGCGGGAACGTCACGTTCATCCACCTGACCCTGGTCCCCCACCTCCGCGTGAGCGGCGAGATGAAGACGAAGCCGACGCAGCACAGCGTCGGGAGGCTCCGCGAGATCGGCATCCAGCCCGACTTCATCCTCTGCCGCACGGAGCTGCCGATGGGCGCCGATCTCAAGGAGAAGATCTCGCTCTTCTGCAACGTCGAGCGCGGCTGCGTGATCGAGGAGAAGGACGTCGACCACTCGATCTACGAGCTGCCGACGATGTTGCACCACCAGGGGCTCGACGGCCTCATATGCGAGCGGCTCGGCCTCGAGACGCGCGAGCCCGACATGCGCCCGTGGCGCGACCTCGTGGAGCGCATCAAGACGCCGGCGGGCGAGGTCGAGATCGCGGTGGCGGGCAAGTACATCGTGCTCCACGACGCGTACAAGTCGGTCTACGAGGCGCTCTCTCACGGCGGCTTCGCAAACAACGTGAAGGTGCGGCTCCGGAAGGTGAACCCCGAGGAGCTGTCGGCCGCGAACGTGGCCGAACGCCTCCAAGGCGCCGACGGCCTCGTGGTGCCCGGCGGGTTCGGCGAGCGCGGGTTCGAGGGGAAGATCCTCGCGATCAAGCACGCGCGCGAGACGAAGCTTCCGTTCCTCGGGCTCTGCCTCGGTCTCCAGGCGGCGGTCGTGGAGTACGCGCGCAACGTGTGCGGGCTGAAGAACGCGCAGAGCACGGAGTTCACGAAGGACTGCACGCCCGTGATCGACCTGATGGAGGCGCAGAAGAAGGTGAAGGACATGGGCGGGACGATGCGCCTCGGCTCGTACCCGTGCCGCGTGATCGACGGGACCCTGGCGCGCCGCCTCTACGGGGCGCCGCTGGTCGAGGAACGCCACCGCCACCGGTACGAGGTGAACAACGCCTACCGCGGGGCACTCGCGGAGCACGGCCTCGTGTTCTCGGGAGTCCACGACGCGCTCGACCTCGTCGAGATCATCGAGCTCAAGGACCACCCGTACTTCCTGGCGACGCAGTTCCACCCGGAGTTCCAGAGCAAGCCGATGCAGCCGCACCCGGTATTCCGGGGACTCATCGCCGCCGCCCACGCGCGCCGCGGCAAGTAGGTGGATCGGGAGGGGCCCGGGGAACCCCAGCCCCCGCCCCCAACATAACTCCCCCGGGGCAGAAATGCGGCCGTCGCGTCCGCACCCCGCCGACGCAAACAACGGCACCGCAACGACTTACGCCAGCCCGCGGGGCGTACGTGGTACAC
The DNA here is from genome assembly GCA_036273915.1 of Planctomycetota bacterium. Lineage (GTDB taxonomy): Bacteria > Planctomycetota > PLA2 > PLA2 > PLA2 > PLA2. The sequence continues at coordinate 20,201 of DASUGR010000054.1, forward strand.
CCCTAGCCGAGGATGAGGATCGAGAGGGAGACGAGCACCAGGTTGTGGATCGCGTGCGCCGCCATCGAGGGCACGAGCGTTCCCCGCCACTCGCGCAGCACCGCGAACCAGCCGCCGATCGCCATCAGCGCCGGGATGCCCGCGATCCCCTGCGGGTGCACGAACGCGAACACGAGGCCCACGACCGCGGCCGCAAGGAGCCGCGACATCCGCGGACGCAGGTACCTGAGCAGCGCGCCGCGGAAGACCGCCTCCTCCACGAGCGGCGCCCACACGCACGCCGCGAGCAGCAGCTCGATCCGCGCCGCCAGACCGCCCTTGCCCACGTCCTCCATCGCGGGATGCGAGAGCGGCTCCCCGAGCACACGCGCCAGGAAGACCGACGCGAGGATCCCGACGAGGAACACCGGCATCCCCGCGAGGTAGCCGAGAAGCCCGGCGCCGATCTCCTGCACGAGCCCGGCGCCGCGCGAGAAGCCGAGGCCCGAACGCCACTCCGCACGCCCGACGCCGCGCGCAAGCGGCCAGAAGGGCACGAGCAGGAGCGCCCACACCGAGAGCGCCCCGAAGAAGAGCGTCGCGATCACACCCGCGAGCAGGAGCGTCACGGTCTCGAGCCACACGCGGTCGCCCGGCGTCCTCGGCGGCGGCTCGTACGCGAGGCGCAGCCGCCCGCGCCTGAGGCGCGAGAGCCCGATCGGCAGGAGCGCGATGCCCGCCCCGAGCGCGAGGAGCCCGAGGAAGATCGCGATCGACGAGCCCAGGAACGCGCGGCGCGCTTCCGCGAGGAGCTCTTTCCGCAGCGGGTGCGAATCCGGAAGGCCGCGGCTCAGCGCGAGGCGCGCGAACCAGCCGTTCCGCCGCACGAAGCCCTCGTCCGTCGTCGGCGGCGCGAGCTCCCCGTAGATCCGCCAGAAGTCCTCGAAGTCCCGGCGCGGCGCCTTGCCACGCAGCTCCTCGAGCATCTCCTTCGCCTTCTCGACGCCGGCGATCTCCGCCACGACGGGCACCATCCGGAGCCGCGCGGCGGGCGCCATCGCGGGAAGATCCAGCCGTTCGAGCACCGGGAGATCCGGCTTCGCGCGCGCCGCCCCGAGCGCCCACCTGCCCGCGGCCTCCTCGCCCGCCGGCGGCCCCTCCCCCGGGCCCCCTCCCTTCGCCGCCGCGTGGGCCGCCCAGAGCCCCACGGCGCACGCCACGAGCAGCACCCACCAGAGAAGCGTCGCGGCGCGTTCCATCTACCGCCGCGACGATCGCGGGCGGCCGGGCGTTGGCACGGCCCTCCCCCCGAAGGCGACGCGCCCCGCGCCGGGCGGCTCGTAGAGGACGTGCACGTTCTCCGGCGGCCGGCCGCACGCGGTCGCGACGGCGGCGCCGAGCGCTTGCATCTCGCGCGCGAGCGGGCGCCCCGTGGGCGGTGCCGCGCGCAGCACGGTCACGAAGACCGGCTTCACATCCTTCGGGAGGCCGCCGTGCTCCCCGTACTGGTCGAGCGGGAGGAAGCGGAGGCGCACCCACGTGCGCCCCTGCGGCAGGTCGAGCAATTCGCCGCACGCGTCGGCGAGGCGCTGGACGAGGCCCTTGCGGACCGAGCGCGCCAGCGGCCCGACGACTTCGACATCAAGGATCGGCACCGGCGCATTCTACGTCAACGGTTGACCTGCGCGACCTCCGCAAACCGTTCCGGGAAAACGACTTACGGTTCCCAAACTGCGGCACGCCTGGCGCAGCCCGTGCGCCAGCGCTGGCGCGGGGGCGCGATCGTAATCTCCGCGACGACAAGCACTTGCGCGAACGACTCAGGTCAACCGTTACCCTGTGCATGATGAGGTTACTTACGGGGGACCGGCCGACCGGGCGGCTCCACCTCGGGCACTACGTGGGCTCGATCCAGAACCGCGTGAAGCTGCAGGAGAAGTACGAGACCTACCTGCTCGTCGCCGACCTGCACATGCTCACGACCAAGCTCGACAAGACGGACATCCAGTCCGTCCTCGACAACGCGCGCGGCATGGTCCTCGACCACCTCGCCTGCGGCATCGACCCCGCCAAGGTGACGATCTACCTCCAGTCCGCCGTCCAGGAGGTCTACGAGCTGAACCTGCTGCTCGAGATGCTCGTCACCGTCAACCGCCTCTCACGGCTGCCGTCCCTGAAGGACATGGCACGCGCCGCCCACATCGAGGAGATGCCCTTCGGCCTCCTCGGGTATCCCGTCATGCAGGCCGCGGACATCCTCCTCGCCAAGGCGGACATCGTCCCCGTCGGCAAGGAGAACGCGGCCCACGTCGAGATCGCCCGCGAGATCGGCCGCCGGTTCAACAACTACTACGGCGAGGTCTTCCCCATCCCTGAGCTCCTGCTCGGCGACGTGCCCACGCTCGTCGGCACCGACGGCAAGCAGAAGATGTCGAAGAGCCTCAACAACGCGATCTTCCTCTCCGACGACCAACCGACCGTCGAGAAGAAGATCCGCGCGACGTTCACCGACCCGAACCGGGTGCATGCGCACATCCCCGGCACGGTCGAGGGGAACCCCGTCTTCATCTATCACGACGCGTTCAACGACGACCGCGCCGAGGTCAGCGACCTCAAGGAACGCTATCAGAGAGGCGGCGTGGGGGACGACGAGGTGAAGGCGAAGCTCTCGGCCGCCCTCGGGCGGTTCCTCGCCCCCATCCGCGAACGCTACAGGAAGTACCAAGGCGACCCGGCCCTCGTGGACAGGATCCTCCTCGAGGGCACGGAGAAGATGCGGGAGGTCGCGAAGGCGACCATGAAGGACGTCCGGTCGGCGATGGGCATCGCGTCGGCCTGGAACCGCCTCCGGAAGGCCGCCGAGCGGCGCGCGAAGAAGGGGTAGCCCGGCCTAGGACAGGCCTAGGACCCCTCCGATTTTCCGGGCCCCCCCAGGTGCTCTATTAGGGGGCCATGCGAAACACTCTCGGCCTGCTGCTCCTCGGCGCGCTGGTCGCCGTCCCGCTCGTGTCCGTGCTCGATGCCCAGGACGCCCCGGCGTCCCCTCACGCGCAGATGCCGTCCGCCTCGCAGATCTGGAACTTCCACTTCGAGGGCAAGAAGCGGCGCGGCGACGTGATCGAACTCGTGCAGATGGACGACCCGAAGTACGGCGGCAAGGCGCTCGTGATCACGCACCTCGAGATGCGCATCCCGCAGTCGATGCGCGTCCAGCTCGAGGAGTTCTGGCAGGAGCCCGACAAGAAGCAGCGCGACGGAAAGCCCGCGTGGGCGCGGCGCGTGCTTCGCGGCGCGGCGTTCAGCGCCGGCGTCCTCGACAGCACGAGCGAGTGGATCCTCGTCGACTACGACTCGAACACCGGCATCGTCTTCGCGCCCGCCACGCGGCCGTCGCTCGAGCTGACGTTCGGCAACGGCGATCTCGAGGTCTGGGCGGAGGGCTACTGGGCGGCACCCTGATTCGAAGAGGGGGCCATTCTCGACTCCCGGCCCGCATGCTCCAATAGCGGGCATGCGCAACAACCTCTGCCTCGTTGCCCTCGGCGCGCTGGGGGCGATCGCGCTCGTGTCCGCGCTCGGCGCGCAGGAGACGCAGAAACCGGTCACCGCGCCCCCGACGACGGCCCTCCTGCCGGACGCGTCGCTGATCTGGAACTACTACTACTCCGGAAAGAAGAAGCGCGGGGACGTCATCGAGCTGGAGCGGCTCGACGACCCCGCGCACGGCGGCAAGGCGCTCGTCATCACCCACATCGAGATCCGGATGCCGCAGTCGACGCGCATGGAGCTCCAGGAGTACCGCCAGGACCCGCAGAAGAAGCAGCGCGACGGATCGCCCGGCTGGACGAAGGCCGTCCGGCGCGGCGAGGCGCTCACGAGCACCGGCTTCATCGACAGCACGAGCCAGTGGGTGCTCGCCGGGTACGGGTCGCTCGTCGGGTGCGTCTTCGACCCGGGCACGCGCCCCTCGCTCGAGGTGACGTTCGGCGGCGGCGACGTGGAGATCTGGGCCGAGGGCTACTGGGCGACACCGCGGAAGAAGTGACCGCAACGGGGCCGGGCTTCAGCCCCGCGCGCCGGCGCGTCGATCGGTAGGGCGTGGGCAACCGCGTCTCGCCCCGGCCCCCGGAACCCCCTCCGGATCCGCCCAGGTGGCAGCAGGTGATCGCGCCTCGGGCCGAGAAAGCACGGGAGGTCCCGGAACCCAAACCCGGCATCGTCGTGCAGGTCCCCGAGGACCGGCTCCACGACCACCGCGAGATCGCGCCGCTCTTCGCGCGGCTGCCCGAGCACGCGAAGGAGGACCTGCGCGACCGCTGGCGCGCGGCCGAGGGAAAGGGCGCGGAGCAGGTCGTCCGCCGCAAGGACACGTCGCATCGCTGGGTTGTCGAGGGCGCGGCGCTCTTCTTCCTCTCGGTGGCGCTGCTCCAGACGCCGACGCGCCCCGAGCTCATCCTCGCGGCCTTCGCGGGCGCCGCGATCGGCTGGGGCGCGGCACGCGTGAAACCGCCGCCGCTCTCCTACGGGCTCGTGTTCGCGACCGCCTACGGGCTCTTCGGCGCGTTCTCCGGGTTCAAGAACCTCATCTTCGCGCTCATCTCGGTGGGGGTCGTCTTCGGCGTCGCCGTGGCGCTCGCCGCGACGCACCGCCTCCAGCGCTTCGACAGCAGCGAGCTCTAGCCGGCCACCGGCGCGCCCTCGATCCGCCGGCGCGGCAGGCACTCGGGGTGCTTGCGCTGCAGCCACGCGATCATCTTCTCGCGGACCTCGCACCGGAGGTCCCACGCCGCCGACGAGTCGCCGGCGCTCATGAGCAGGCGCAGCTCGACCGTCTCCTTCCCCGCCTCGGTCACCTGGACCGACGAGACGCGCCTGTCCCAGTGCGGCGACGCGTCGAGGATCCTCTTCAGCTCCGCGCGCGCCTCGTCGACCGGCAGCGTGTAGTCCACGTGCAGGAAGACGGTGCCGAGCAGGTCGGAGCGCGTGCGCGTCCAGTTCTGGAAGGGCGCCTCGATGAAGCGGCTGAGCGGCACGATCAGGCGCCGGTCGTCCCAGATCGCCACGACGACGTAGGTCGAGCGGATCTCCTCGACCTTGCCCCACTCGCCCTCGACGATCACGACGTCGTCGAGGCGGATCGGTTGCGTGATCGCGATCTGGACGCCCGCGATCAGGTTCGCGAAGAGCGGCCGCGCAGCCATGCCGATCATCAGGCCCACGACGCCCGCCGACGCGAGCAGCGTGGTCCCGAGCTGCCGGATGCCCGGGAACGTCATGAGCATCGCGCCCGCCGCGATGATGCCGATCGCGACGCCCGCGAGCCGCCGCAGCACGCGGAACTGCGTCTGGATCGTGCGCGCCTGCAGGTTGTCGCGGACGTCCGTGCGGAAACGGCGGGCGACGACGTCCTCGACCACGCGCAGGACCGCGGCGACGAGCCACGCCGCCGACGCGATGATCACGAGCCGGACGAGGTGGCGGATCCCGGCGAAGAGCTCCGACGTCGGCGCGACGCGCAGGAGCGTCCCCTGCACGACGATCGCCACGAGCAGCCAACGCGACGGACCGCGCGCGCGGCGCGCGATCGAGTCGTCCGCGGCGTTCTGCGACCGCTTCGACGCGCGGCGCAGCGCCGCGAAGATGACCGCGTGCGCGACGATCGCCGCGGCGGCCGCGGTCGCGACGAGGAGGAGCGGGACCGCCCGCTCCGGCAGCGACTTGAGAATCTCGCGCAGGGACACCTGCGCCCACCTTACACCAGCGTCACGAATTCGACCGAGAGATCGTCCCCGAGAAACGCGAACGACACGGGCAGATTGAACCGCCGCGGCCCGATCGAGCCGGGGTTCACGTAGCGCACGCCGCCCCTCGTCTCCTCCTTCGGCACGTGGGTGTGGCCGTAGAGCACCATCGCGACGCTGGCCGCCGCGGGATCGATCTCGAGATCCGCGAGGTTGTGGAGGAGATAGAGGCTCGCGCCGAACGCGTCGACCTGCTGCGTCGCGCGGAGCGTGCGCGCCCACGCGCCGTGGTCGACGTTGCCGCGCACCGCGGTCACGGGCGCGATCGCGGCGAGCCCCGTGAGAACCTCCGGGTTCCCGACGTCGCCCATGTGGAGGATCCGCTCGACGCCGCGCAGCGCGCGCGGGAGCTCGGGCCGCAGCAAACCGTGGGTATCGGAGACAAGGGCGATGCGCGCCACGCCGACGAGCAGAGCGGAGCAGCGCCCGTCCGTCAACCCTCGGTCGGGAAATCAGGGGGGTTCCGGGGGCGGCCGCCGGCTACCGGCTGTAGGTCCCGACGATCTCGCCCTCGGAGAGGACGTGCCCCTGGATCGCCTTCAGGAGATCCGCCTTCGTCGCGCCTTTCTTGAGCGCGAGCGGCGCGTCGAGGGCGAAGACCTTGAAGTGGTAGTGGTGAATGCCGTGGCCCTTCGGGGGAAGCGGCCCGCCCCAGCCCGGCTTGCTCCACGAGTTCCCACCGGCAACGCCGACCTTCGCGCCCTCGTCGAGCCCCGTCGCGTCCGTCGGGATCTTGAAAAGCACCCAGTGCACCCACGGCTCGTCCATCGGCGCGTCGGGGTCGTCGCAGAGGAGTGCCAGCTCCTTCGCCGACCTGGGCACGCCGGACCAGCGCAGCGCGGGCGAGACGTTCTCGCCCTCGGGCGCGTACGCGTGCTTCTTCGGGATCCGTTCGCCCGGCGCGAACGACGGGCTCGTGACCGTGATCGCCATGGCTTCCTCCGGTGCGGGCGCGGCCGCCTCCCGGTGCCCGCAACAAGCCAGGACGCCCGCGAGAACGACGGCCGCCCGCATTGGATCCAGCTTAGCGTGGCGACGCCCGATGAAGGAGATATGCACACGCGCTCGTTCCTCGCGGGCCTGCTCGTCGGCGTGTTGCTCGCGATCCTCGCGCTCGTCGCCGTCCCCGGCCTCGGCCCGCCGCGGAGAACCGCGACGGAACGCGCGCCGCGGACGAACGTCGTGATCCTCCAGGAAGAGGAGTTGCATCTCCCGCCGGCGCCGGCCCCCGGACCCCCTGCCGCCTCGTCGCGCGCCGAGGAGCGCAGCCCGGAGGCGGAGGCGACGGACGCCGCCGCCGCGGACGCGGACGAGGCCGTGCGCGAGAAGGTCCGCCACGCTTCACGCGAAGTCGCCGCGATCGCCACGCTCAGGAACGTCACCTCGGCGCAGGCGCAGTTCCAGTGCACCGCGCGGGCGGACGAGAATCAGAACGGCATCGGCGAGTACGGCTCCTTCGCGGAGCTGTCGGGCGCTGCGGGCGTGCGCGACGGCAAGGTGCTGAACCCGCCGGTCCTGTCGACCGCGTTCCGCCTGGTCTCGAAGGGTCGCGCGGAGCGCAACGGCTACCGCTACCGGATCTACCTGCCCGGCGCGGGCGGGCTGCCGGTGACCGAGCGCGACAAGGGCGGCATCGGCGCGGGCGAGGTCGACCCGCAGCTCGCGGAGACGACCTGGTGCGTGTACGCGTGGCCGGTCGAGGCCGAGGGCCGCGCGTTCTTCACGAACCAGGCGGGCGACGTCCTCGCGAGCGAACCCGGCGCCTACGTCGGCGAGCGCGAGCCGCCGCCCTACGCGGCGTTCCGCGACGCTTCCGGCCTCACCGCGCCCACCGTGACCGAGCTCCCGGAGGATCAGCGCATCGGCGCGGACCGGCGCGAGTGGAAGCCGCTCCGCTAGCGCCCCCGGACCCCCCGTTCATCGCCCGCCGGAGACGGGGCGGTGCGCGCGCGTGAGGAAGAGCAGCGCGAAGGCTGTTCCGAGCACGTCCTTCGGGTTCATGCAGGTCTCGTCCACGAACGCGCCGTCCTTCCTCTGCTGCGCGAGCAGGTACGTCGCGCCCTCGAAGAACCAGGAGCGCCCGCCGATCACCTCGCGGCGGCCGAGGTCGCCGCACCGCTCGAGCGCGTAGAGCCACACGTAGTGGTAGCTGCCCTGCAGGAACGGCCACATGCCGGGGTTCACCTCGACGCAGAAGTAGCGCCCGACCCATGCGTAGCCGTCGAGGATCGCGCGCTCGGTCTCCTCGTCGGCGCCGAGCTCCTCGCGGAGCAGGAGGAGCGACGCGACGCCCGCCGCCGTCATCCCGCCCGACACGCGCCGGTACGGCACCACGTCGCTGCCCGCGATGTAGGGGAACCCGCGCGCGTGGTCGAGCGCGTCCGGGTCGCCGCCCGGCACGTGGACTGCGCGCGGCACAGGGCACCCCTCCTTCTCCTGCGACGCGAGCAGGAAGCCGCGCGCCTTCCGGAACGCCTCGTCCGGCACGAGCACGCCGCACCGGCTCGCCGTCGACAGCGCGAGCAGCGCGAACTGCGTGGACGAGACGTCCGCGCGACCGCCCGAGTGGAAGTCGTTCGGGTAGTACCGCCAGCCGCCGTTCTCCGCCTGGAACGAGAGGAGCTTCTTCGCGAGGTCGACGACCCAGGTCCACTCCTCCTTCGGGAACGGGTTTCTCTCCGGCTTCTTGAAGCGGTGGATCGTGCGCTCGGCCCGGAGATCCGCCCCGCGGAAGTCGGGGCACCGCGCGGCGCCCGCGCGCTCCGCGACCGCGACGAGCATCACCGAGAGCTCGTATGCGACCGCGGGCGTCCGGTGCCTGAGCTTGAGCATCGAGAACGCCTTCTTGAGCGTCGGGTGGTCGCGCGGGACCCCCGCCTTCAGGAGCGCGAGGGAGACGAGCGCGGTCGGCCCCGCGTCGTAGGGGTAGGGCGTGCCGACGTTGCCGTAGGTCCCGGTGCCGAGCGCGTTCCCCCAGCCCTTGTCGGCGTCGAAGCGCGAGAGGAGGAAGTCGACGCCGCGCTTCACGCCCTCCTCGATGCGCCTGTCGATGCTCTCCGGCGACGCCGCCGTAACGAGCAGCAGCAGGAGGGCGAGCGGGCGCACCACGAGAATGCTAACGCGGCCCGGCGGGCGAATGGGGAGGGGCCCGGGGAACCCCGCGCCGCCCAGTGGCCTAGCCCGGATCCTGCCTATGCACTTGGCTCCGCCACCAGCTGCGCCAGCGTGCACGCCGGCCGAGCCATGAGCCGCCGGCTTACCCAGCCGAATAGCTGCGGAGGTGAGCGCCGTCGGTTGAAGCGGTACGCGAACTCCGCGAGGTAGGCGTGGAGGTACTTGTGCGCGACGCCGTGGAAGCGTCCGGCGAGCCATGTCTCGAGGTTGCTGAAGACGACGTGGATCGACTGCATCCCGACGCGGTGTCGGGCCCCTCTCGGCTGGTGGCTCGAGATGACCTTCTCCCTCGTGTAGCCGTCCGCCTCGAGCTGGTCGTAGGCTCGCCATCCGTCGGTCACGAG
>DASUGR010000055.1:0-11331 GCA_036273915.1 Planctomycetota bacterium
CCGACGCGACGTGCCGCGCGGTGGCGCGCGAGCGAGACCGCGTCGACGAGGACGCTCCTCGGCGTGCCCGTGGAGCCGCTGGTGCGGCGCACGCGCGCGGCGCGGGCGCGGTCGCGCGCCACGATCTCGTCGGTCAGATCCTCCCTCCCGAGCAACGGCAGCGCGTCGAACCGGCCCACGTCCCCGGAGATCCCGCGGTAGCGCGGAACGTTCGCGGCGGCGTGGCGAAGGAGCGCCGCGAGGCGCTCGCGCACGAGCGGGTCGAGCACCTCCCGCGGGGCGCGATCGGTCCGCAGGAGCTCGGCCTCCGCCGCCGCGATCCGGCCCCCGAAACGCAGACGGTCGTAGAGAGGGCCCGTGAGGTGCCGGACGATGGCGGGATGCATCAGCGCTCCCGGAAGCGGCGGCCGAGCGCCCCTCGCGCCCACGCGAGCGCCGCCTCCCCCGCGAGCTGCCTCAGCGGCTGCGGCACGCGGGACAGACGATAGAAGGCCCCGTGGAGCTTCCGCGCGAGCCATCCGGGCTGCGACGACGGATCCACGTCCCCCCTCGCGCATGCGGGCGGCGCGAGACCCCTGCGCCGTGCGCGCGCGATAAGCCGCCCGCACGCGCCGCGCCACGCGTCCATCTCGAAGCGCTCGATGCGTTCGCGGCCGAGCCCGAACGAGGAGAGGAACGAGCCGAGGATGCCGCCGCTGTTCACGACGAAGTCGGGCAGCAGGAGGACGCCGCGACGAAGGAGGACCTCCTCCGCGCCGGCCGCGAAGGGGTCGTTCGCGCCGGACACGACCGCGCGCGCGGCCATCGCCTCCGCGGCCCGCGCGTCGATCGCGCGCGCGTCGGCGCACGCGAAGAGGACGTCGCAGGGGACTTCGAAGACGGCTTCCCGCGGCCCCCGGAGCCCCCCCTCCTCGATCCAGCGATCGCCGCGCGCCACGGCGGCAGCCGCGTCGATCCCCTCCGGAGCCGCGACCGACGCGGCGCGGTTCGCGATGGCGACGACCTTCAGCCCGAGCCGCGAGAGGCTCGTCGCGAGCTCGCGTCCGACGTTGCCGAACCCGTGGATGACGGCGCGCGCCCCACGCGGCGCGATGCCGAGCGCATCGCACGCCGCGAGCCCGGCACCGGCGACCGAGTACGCCGTGAACACCCCCGAGTTCCCGAACACCGGCGCGCGCGCCCCGGCGCCCGCGTAGACCTCCCGCAGGTCGTCCTCCGTGGTGCCGATGTCGGTCCACGGCCGGTACCGTCCGGCCCGGACGTCGCCCGCGAGCGCGCGCCCGAACGCCCGCAGCCGCTCCTTTCGCTCGCCCGGCGGGGCAACCGGGGGCAGCACGATCGCGGCCTTCGCGGCGCCGTTCTTCGGGAACGGCAGGAAGGCGTACTTGCGCGCCATGGTCGCGGCCAGCGCCCCGAGATCGACGCCGTCGAGCGCCTCGACGGCCCGCACGCCGCCGGTCGCGCTCCTCCCGGGGGGCGCCGCGATCGCGACCCGCCCGAGAAGGCCGAATCCCCCGTCCCGCACCTCCAGGACCCGCATCGCGCACGATGGTACGGCATCGCCGACTTGACGGGGACCGGCGGGGCGCGGATAGTCCGCCGGAGTGCGCGTCTCGGCCGTGGTGCCCGTCCTCGACGAGGAGCCGACGCTGGACGAGCTCCACCGCCGCCTCGCGGCGGTATTGGGGGGGGTTCCGGGGGACCACGAGATCGTCTTCGTGAACGACGGGAGCCGCGACGGCTCCCTCGCGCGGATGAAGGAGATCGCGGCGCGCGACCCGAACGTCGTCGTCGTGGACCTCCGCCGGCACGCGGGCAAGACGCGTGCGCTCGCCGCCGGCTTCGCGGAGGCGAGGGGCGAGCTGCTCGTGACCCTCGACTCCGACCTCCAGGACGTCCCCGAGGAGATCCCCAGGCTCCTCGCGCGGATCGACGCGGGCGCGGACTTCGTGACGGGGAGGAAGCAGTCGCGGCAGGATCCGTGGACGCGCCGGGTCGCATCGCGGATCTTCAACGGCGTCGTGTCGCTGCTCGCGGGCACGCGCGTGCGCGACGTCAACTCCGGGCTGAAGGCGCTGCGGCGCGAGGTCGCGCGGGAGCTGCCGCTCCACGGCGAGCTGCACCGCTTCCTGCCGGTGTTCGCGGGCGCGAAGGGCTTCCGCGTCGAGGAGGTCGACGTCGCGCACGAGCCGCGCCGGCACGGGCGCTCGCGCTACGGCTGGTCGCGCTACGCGGCGGGGTTCTTCGACTCGGCGACGGTCCTCCTGCTCACGCGCTACGGCACCCGGCCGCTCCACTTCTTCGGCTGCTTCGGCTTCCTCCTCGCGCTCTTCGGCGGCGCGGTGCTCGCCTACCTCGCGACCGGCTGGCTCTTCGGGCAGTGGATCGGCGGCCGGCCGCTGCTCCTCTTCGGCGTGCTGTGCGTGCTCCTCGGGATCCAGTGCGTCTTCTTCGGCCTCCTCGCCGAGCTGGTGGTCGTCGCCGGCCGCCGGGAGGAGCGGAACGGCATCCGCCAGGTCATCCGGCGTGGATCCTGAGGAGACGCCCGCCGCGAGCGTCATCATCGTGACGCGCGACCGCCGCGAGGACCTCGCTGCCGCCCTCGATTCCGTCGCGGCCGAGAAGGGCTCCTTCGAGGTGATCGTCGTGGACGACGCCTCGCGCGACGGCACGCCGGCGCTGCTCGCGAGCCGCCCGCACGTGGGCGCGGTGCGCCGCGACACCCCCGGCGGCCCCGGCGTCGCGCGGAACGACGGCGCGAGGCGTGCCCGCGGGCGCGCGCTCGTGTTCCTCGACAGCGACTGCCGCGTCCTGCCGGGTTGGCTCGAGGCGATGCTCGCGCCGCTCGAGCGCGCGGACGTCGGGGCGGTCGGCGGGGCGGAGGCGCTCGACCCCCTGGAGCCGCTGCTCGGGAGGGTCTTCCACTTCGTCCTCACGTCGCCGCTTACCACGGGGCGCATCCGGGGGGGCTCCGGGGGCCGGGCCGCGAGGTACCGCCCGCGGAGCTACTCGCTCGCCGTGCGACGCGCAGATTTCGAGCGCGCGGGGGGGTTCCGCCCCATGCACCACGGCGAGGACATCGACTTCGCCGCGCGGATCGCGGCGCTCGGCCTCGATCTGGTCCACGCGCCCGACGCGCGCGTGCACCACCGGCGCCGGCGCACGTGGAAGGGGTTCGCGGCGCAGCTCCACGCGATGGGGCGGGCGCGCGCGGCGCTGATCCGACGCGACCGCGTGCACCTCGAGCCCTTCTACCTCGCGCCGCCGGGGGCGCTCCTGCTCGCCGCGTGCGCCGGGGTGGCCGCCGCGCTCGTCCCCGCCGCGCGGGTCGTCGTGGCGGCGCTCGCATGCGCGGCGCTCGCGTATCTCCTCGCGGTCGGCATGGCCGCCGCGCGCGCGCTGGGCGCGCCGCGAGCGCTCGCGCTGGCGCCGCTCGCGTTCGTGGTCCAGCAGGCCGCGTACGGCACGGGCTTCCTGCGCGGGCTCGGGGGGGCGCGGTGAAGAAGCGCCACGCCCTGCTCCTCTTCCTCGGCGTGTCGTTCGGGCTCTACGCCAACGCGCTCCGCGGGGGGTTCATCTTCGACGACCACTCGACGTTCCGGAAGAAGGCGGTCCGGGAGCAGCCGATCTCCGAACTCCTCGACGACTACCGGCCGCTCCGCTACATCTCCTACCGCCTCGACGAGTGGATCCTCGGGAGCGACGCCCCGTGGGTCTACCACGTCTTCAATACGCTCTACCACGGGCTCACTTCGTTCGTCGTCTTCCTCGTGCTTCGCCGCCTCGCCGGCGAGCGCGCCGCGCTCGCGGGCGCGCTGCTCTTCGCAGCGCATCCGGTGCAAACGGAGTCCGTCGCCTACCTTTCCGGCCGGCGCGACGTCCTCTCGACGCTCTTCTACATGCTCGCCTTCCTCGCCTGGACGCGGACGAGGACCTCGTGGTTCGAGATCAGCATGAAGGCGCGCGCGCGCCAGCTGATGCCCGCCCTCCTGTTCTTCGTGATGGCCTTCTTCACGAAGGAGATGGCGGCGTCCCTGCCGCTCGTCTGCCTCCTGTTCGACGCCGTGATCGCGCCCTCCCGGGCGCGCCGCAGGTTCCGCGCGACCGCCCTCTGGCCGCGGTTCCTCGTGCGCGGGCGCCACATCGCGAAGCCCGCGCTCTACGCCGCGGGCGCGGCCGCGGGCCTCGGGGCCGTGGCGTACGTCCTCCTCGGCGGCGCGACGCGGCAGCCCTTCTACGGAGGCACGTGGATCTCCCACTACGCGACCGCCGCGGGGCTCCTTTCCCACTACGCGCTGCTCCTCCTCTTCCCGCTCCGCCTGCTCGGGGACCACAGCTACGACGCGTACCCGCTCTGCCACTCCTTCCTCGAGCCGAAGGTCCTGGTGTCGCTCGCCGCGCTCGCCTTCGGGATCGTCCTCGCGATCCGCGTGCGGCGACGGGCGCCGCTCGTGACCTTCGGCCTTGCCTGGATCGTCTTCACGCTGCTGCCCGTGCTCCAGATCAAGCCCTTCCATGAGATCGCGGCCGACCATTTCCTGTACCTCCCGTCCGTCGGCTTCTGCCTGCTCCTCGGCCTCGGCTTCGACCGGCTCGCCTCGCGGCTCCGCCCGCGGATCGCGTGGATCGCGCTCGGCATCCTCCTCGGCGCCTACTCGGTCCGCACCGTGGTCCGGAACCGGGACTGGCAGGATGACGAGACGTTCTGGAGGGTGACGCTGGCGGATGCGCCGCGGTGCGCGCGGGCGAGCTTCAATCTCGGGACCATCTACGCGCAGCGTGCCAAGGCGGCGAAGGAGCCTGCGGCCGCGACCTCCCTGTGGAACACCGCCGCGTTCTACATGCGCCGGGCCGTCGACATCAAGCCGGACTATGCGGTCGCGCGCGTGAACCTCGGCCGCGTCTACGCGACGCTCGGCGACAAGGACGCCGCCGACGCGCAGTGGGAGGAGGCCCTGCGCATCGTCGAGCCGATGGACTGGCCGTCCGTGGACCCGGGGCTCGTGTGCCTCTTCCTCGGGCAGTACGACAGGGCGCTCGCGACCTACGAGCAGATGCTCGCGAAGGGCGCGCGCGTGAAGGTCGCGCTCCAGGGCCTCCTCACGTGCCACCGCTACCTCGGCAACCGCGCCATGATCGACGGCCGCCGCCAGGACGCGATCCCGCACTTCAAGAAGGCACTCGAGGCGGCGGAGCGGCTGCTCCTCGAGAAGGCGGACGACGCGAGGCTCCTGAGCGATGCCGCGGACCTCGCCCGGGACACTGGCGACCGCCGGCGCGAGGCGGAGCTCCGCGCCCGGCTCCGCCGCGCCGCCCCCCCGCGCTGATGGAGCTCACGGTCGTCGTCCCGGCGTTCAACGAGGGGCGTCGGATCGGCGCCTGCCTCGACGCGCTCCTTCGCCAGACGTCGCCGGAGGTCGAGGTGATCGTCGCCGACGACGGCTCGAGCGACGGCACGGCGGACGAGGTCGCCCGCCGCTTCCCGGGGGTGCGCCTGCTGCGCCTCCCCCACCGAGGCAGCGCGGCGGCGCGGGTCGCGGCGATCGCGGCGGCGCGCGGCGCGCGGATCGCGTTCCTCGACGCGGACTGCGTCCCCGACGCCGGCTGGGTCGCCGCGGCGCGCCGGGGCGACGGCATCGTGATGGGCCGCGTCCGCTGCGAGCCGACGTTCCGCGCGCGCCTCGTCGCGGTGCTCGACTTCGGCGAGTTCCTCGGCGACCGGGAAGGCGCGCTCGCGAACTTCGCGCTCTTGAACGTCTCCGGCCCCGCGGAGCTCTTCCGCCGCGTGCCGCTGCCGGACGTCCGGCACAGCCACGACCGCCTCTGGTCGTCGCGCCTCGTCCGCGAGGGCCACGAGATCCGCTACGACCCCGCGCACGCGGTGCTCCACGCGCCCGACGTCGGCCGCGGCGCGATGCGTCGCCGCCGCGCGAGCTACGCACGCCGGTTCCTCGCCGTGCGCCGGCTCGACCCGTCGCTGCCCGGCGGCGCGCTCCTCCGCCTCGGCCCCTTGGCCGCGCCGCTGCTCGCGGGAGGACGGCTCTGGCGCGACCTCGGCCGGCTCTGGCGAGCGCGCCGCGCGCTGGGCATCGGGATCGGGCTGCCGGCCTACGCGACGGCGCTCGCGCTCTCGCGCACCGCGGACATGTTCGTGTTCGCGCGCGACCTGATGGGGAAGGGAGGGGGCTCCGGGGGCGGCTATCCGTAGAGCGCCTGCGCGCGGGTGTAGAACTCGACGTCCCCGTCCCCGTGCTCCGGCGGCCCCACGCCGCTCGCCTTCCACCCGCCGAACGGCGCCTCGACCCCCGCATCGGCGGTCGCCTCGTCGAGCTTCAGGATCCCCGCCTCCGCCTCCTCGAGGAACGCGGCCCGGCGGTCGACCGACGGCGAGAAGAGCGACGCCGCGAGCCCCTGGCGCACGCCGTTCAGGAGCTCGAGCGCCCGCGCGAACGTCTCCGCGCGCTGGACGACGAGCACGGGGCCGAACGTCTCCTCGGTGGCGATCTCCTGGCGCGGGTCGTCGCAGGTGACGATCGTCGGCGCGACGAACGCGCCCGGCGGCGCCTTGCCGTGCGGCACGACGACGCCGGCGCCGGCCTCGCGGGCGCGCGAGATCACGCCCTCCACGCGCGCCTTCGCGTCAGACGAGACGAGCGGGCCGACGTGGGTCGCCGGGTCCTCGGGGTCGCCGACGACGAGGGCCGCGGTCGAGGCGACGAGGCGTTCCAGCAGGGCGCCGAGGCACGCGGCGTCGACGATCACCCGGCGGTTCGCCGTGCAGCGCTGCCCCGCCTGCCCGAACGCCCCCTCGGCGATGCGCGCCGCCGCGCGGTCGAGGTCCGTGTCCGCCCAGACGATCGCCCCGTTGTTCCCGCCGAGCTCCGCCTGGAGCGGGACGCGGCGGCGGGCCGCGATCTCCTGCGCGACCGCGCCGGCGGCGGGGGATCCCGTGACGGAGATCGCCCGCACGCGCTCGTGCTCCATCAGGGCGCGCGCGACGTCGGCGTCGCCCTCGAGCATCTCGAGCGCGCCCGGCGGCGCGCCGGCGTCGAGGAAGCTCCGGGCGAGCGCCGACGAGATCGACGCGGCGACGGGCGACGGCTTCCACGCGGCGGTGTTGCCGAACGCGAGCGCGGGCCCGATCTTGCCGAGCGGGATCGCGAGCGGGCTGTTCCACGGCGTCACGAGGCCGACCACGCCGTGCGGCCGCCGCCGCGCCCGGCCCTCGCGCGCCGGGGACGCCTCGACCGCCTGCGCGCGCCGCGCCGCCGCGCGGAGCAGCGCGGCCCCACGCGCGACCTCCGGAAGGCCGTACCGCACGGGCTTGCCGGTCTCCCTCGCCATGCGGAGCGCGAGCGCGGGCGCATCGGCCTCGAGGATCGCGGCCACGCGGTCGAGGACAAGGCCCCGCTCCGCGACGGCCACGCGCCGCCAATGGGGCCGCGCCGCGTGCGCGGCCTCGACCCCGCGGGCGGACCGCGCGGGCACGGCCCCCGGAGCCCCCCCCGATACGGTCGCGAGCAGCCTCGCGACCGGAAGGAACCGCGCGGCGCGCCCGTCGAGCCATCGCCGGGTCGAGGCGGCGTGGAAGGGCTCGTGGCTCCCGACCGCGTCCTCCGCGACGAGCACGGCGAAGCCTCGCTGGTAGGCGTCGAGGACGGTCGCGCGCACGCAGCCGTGCAGGTGGACGCCCGCGACGAGCACCGTGTCCACCGCCAGCGCGCGCAGCGTTTCCTCGAGCACCGCGGAGCCGAAGCCGCTGTAGAACGTCTTGTCGATCGTCGGCTCGTTCGCGACCGGCCGGAGCGGCGGCGGGAACGCGTGCCCGTCCGTGCCCGCGAGGCACGAGCGGACGCCCGCGTGCTCCCAGTGGGGCATCGCCGGGGCGCCCGGCGCCACGGTGGTGCGCACGTGGACGACCGGGACCGAGCGCGCGCGGCAGCCCTCGAGGAGCGCCTTCGCGCGGGCGACCACCTCGCCCGCCGGCGGTTCCAGCCCCGGGGCGCGGAGGAAGTCGTTCTGCAGGTCGACGAGGAGGAGCGCGGGCCTCATCGGACGAGCACGGGGTCACCCCGCCCCGCCAGCCGCGCGACGGACTCCGCGATGCGGTCGCCCATCGCGGCGGTGCCGACGACGGTCGAGCCGGGCCCCGCCACGTCGGCCGTGCGGAATCCCCTCGCCCACGCGTCCTCGAGCGCCCGCTCGAGGAGCGCCGCCGCCTCGTCGAGGCGGAGGCTCTCGCGCAGCAGCATCGCGAGCGAGAGGACCTGCGCCGCCGGGTTCGCGCGATCCGTCCCCGCGAGGTCCTTCGCGGCCCCGTGGTTCGTCTGGTAGACGGCGGCGCCCGCGCCCGAGAAGTTCCCGGAGAACGAGACGCCGCGCGAGCCGAGGAGCACCGCGCCGAGGTCGTTCAGGACGTCGCCGCACATGTTGGGCGCGCAGATCACGTCGAAGTCCTGCGGGTGCTGGATCAGGCGGTAGGCCGCGTAGTCGACGTCGAGGTTGGTCGCTTCGATGCCCGCGTCACGCGCCGCGTCCGCCGCGCAGTCGCACCAGAGGCGGCTCACCGACGGGATGCCGCCGGGCTTCACGATCACCGCCATGCGGCCGCGCCGCCGCCGGGCGAGCCGCGCCCCGGCGGCGAGGATGCGGCGCACGTCCGCCTCCGCGTAGGAGAAGGCGTGCTCGGCGAGCCGGCCCGCGGGGGTGACGCGCTCGCCCCACGTGCCCTGGTAGATGCCGCCCGCGTTGTCGCGCACGACGAGGATGTCCGCGCCCGCGACGCTCTCGGGCCGGAGGCGCGTCGCGTCGCGCAGCGCCGGCGGGGGTCGCAGCGGGCTCAGCTTGCAGTAGAGGTCGAAGCGGCGCCGGAGGTCGTAGACGAAGCGACCCGCGAAGGGACCCGACAGGATCGCCCCGCCGGCGGCGAAGGTCTCTTCGCAGAAGGCGGCGGCCGCATCGAAGCCGCGGTCGCTCGGCCCGTGCCGCACCTCGACGCCCGGGAACCCGGCCGACGCGAGCGCGGAGAGGATCCGGAGCGAGACGCGGATGACCTCCGGACCCACGCCCTCGCCCGCGAGCACGCCGACGGGCCTCTGGCCGGCGGCGGGCATGGGAAGCGCGGGGAGGGAATCCGTGAGACGCGACACGCGACGTTGCCCGGGCCCGGCATGCTATCCGCGGCGAGTTTCGGCGGTCAAGCGACCTTGGACGGCACGGGACGAGGCACGGTATAACGCTCTCGACGTGGAGAACCCGGTCCGGTTGGGCCCCGATCTCGAGGCGCTCGTGCGGGGGCTCCCGGCACCGCTCCTCCGCTGCGAGCCGGTGTCGCGCCACGGCGCGGCCCGGGAGTCCCGCGAGACGTTCCGCCTCGACCTCGCCGACGGCTCCACCTGGAAGGGCCGCCGCCTGCCCTCGGCCGCCTCCGCGGCCCGGGTCGAGGCGTTCGCGGCTCGGCTCGACCCGCGGCGCTTCACCCGCGTCCTCGCCCGCGAGGGCTCGGCCCTCCTCGAGGAGTGGCTCTCCGGGGAGCCGCTCGACCAGCTCCCCGCGGATCCGGCGCACCTCGACTGGGCGGCCGAGACGCTCGGCGGGCTGCACTCCCTCCCCGCCCCGCGCGGGCGGTCCGGCTCATGGCTCCGCGCACGGCGCGAGTTGCTCTCCCGCCACCTGCTCCGCCTCGCGGACGCGGGCGCGATCCCGCGGGCCGATGCGATGCGCCTTCGCGAGGTCGCTCTCGCGCGCGCCCCCCGGGAGGTCGAGGTGAGGCTCGTCCACCGCGACCTGTGCCCGGAGAACATCGTCGTCGACGCCGGGGGCCGCCTCCGCTCGGTCGACAACGTGACGGTGCGCGCCGGCGCCCCCGAGGAGGATCTCGCGCGCACCTGCTACCGCTGGCCGCTCGACGGACCCGCCCGCGACCGCTTCCTCCGGGCGTACGGCGCCCGCCGCGACCCGGCGGCGTTCCTCCGCCACCGCCGCTTCTGGATGATCGCCGCGCTCTCGCACGCGACCTGGATCCGGCACTCCCGCGGCTACGCGCGGGCCGACGTGCCGCTCCGCCGGCTGCTCGCCGAGCGGAACGACGTTCCATGCTGCGCCTCGACTACGGCGGACTCGTGATCGCCGTGGAGGGGCCCGCGGCGCCGCTCGCGTGGCTGCGGGAGTTCGTCGGCGCCGCCTTCGACGACGCGCACCCGGGCGCCGCCGGGGCGCCCGAGCACCGCGTGCGCGTCGCGTACGCGCGGCCCGCGGCGGTCCGCGGCGAGACGATCGAGGTCTTCTCCCTCGACGGCGACTTCGTGCGCCTGCCGGCGACGCGCACGCCGGACCGCGGCCTCCGCCTCCACGACGAGGCGCAGGGGATCGGCTACGAGCTGCGCCGCGGCGAGGCGGCGATCGTGGCGGATGCGGACGGCCCCGCGCTCCGACTCGCGCTGCTCCGCGTCGCGCGGGAGATCGCGACGGCGCATGCGCTGCGCGCCGGCCGCCTCCACCTCCACGCGGCCGCGCTCGAGGTGGACGGCTCGGTCGTCGCGCTCGCGGGCCGCCGCCGGTCGGGCAAGACCACGCTCCTCCTCCACGCGCTCCTCGCGGGCGGCGCCCGCTACGTCACGAACGACCGGCTCTTCGTCGACCTCTCCGCCGACCCGCCGCTCGCGCGCGGCATGCCCGCGATCGTGACGCTCCGCGACGAGACGCTCGCGCGCTTCCCCGCCTTCGCGGAGCGCCTCGCGGCGTCCGGCTTCGCCCGCGAGCGCACGATCGCGGAGTCCTCCCCCGGAACCCCCTCCCGTCCCAACCTCTCGCCGGCGCAGCTGCGCGCGCTGACCGGCGCCGGCGAATCGCCGGGAGGCCCGCTGCGGGCGATCGTGCTTCCCGCGGTGGACCCGGCGGTCCCGCGCTTCGAGATCCGCCAGTTCGCGCCCGGGGACGCGGCGGCGCGCGTGCGCGACGGGCTCTTCCTCGCGACGCTCCCCGAGCGCCCCGCGCGCGCCTTCGCGACGGACGCCGCGCCCCGCGACGGCCCGGCGCTCGACCGCCTCTGCGCCGATCTCGCGGCGCGCGTGCCCTGCCTCGACGTGCGCCTCGGGCCCGGCGCCTACCGCGCGCCCGCCGTGTGGGACGCGATCCGGGAGCGCGTGCGTTGACGGACGCCGAGCTCTCCGGACACCTCGCGTTCCTCGGCTCGGCGCTGCGCGGCAGCCCGGGCGTCCCCGCCGCCGGCGTGGCCCGCTTCGCGCGCGCGAACAGCGTGGCGGAGATCCTCGCGTGGCTCGCGGGGCCCGCGCTCCCCGACGAGGCGCGGACCGAGTGCGCGGCGGCGCG
>DASUGR010000056.1:0-12363 GCA_036273915.1 Planctomycetota bacterium
TCGGCCGGCTGCGACGACGCGATGCGGCGTCGCTCCTCCTCCGCGTATCGCTCCGCGGATACGCGTCGTCGTCCCTCCTTGCCTCGCGCCGTCTCGCTCGGCCTCGGTGTTTGACGCATTTGTTCTCGCACGACTCCTAACCGTTGACCAATCCGATCTTCGGGAAGCGGCCGTCGAGGACCTTGCCGGGGGACACGCGCATCCAGTCGTCGAGCACCGTCGCGTACACGCTCCGGAAGTCGACGTGCATCTTCATGTCGCCGTTGTCGTCGAGCTCGGTGAGGCTCGGCTGCGTGCCGAAAAGCCCGCCCTTGACGCCCTCGCCGAGAAGGAACATCGGGCCGGCCACGCCGTGGTCGGTGCCGCCCGACGCGTTCTCGTCCACGCGGCGGCCGAACTCCGAGAACGACATCACGAGCACGCGCTCCAGGTGCCCCTGCGCCTTCAAGTCGCCGTAGAACGCGCCGAGCGCCGGGTCGAGCTCGCGCATCAGGTTCGCGTACCGGTTCGGCTGCCCGTTGTGCGTGTCGAACCCGCCGAAGCTCACGTAGTAGACGCGCGTCGGCAACCCGCCGTGGATGAGCGCCGCCACCGTGCGCAGGTCGCCCGCGAGCTGACCGCGCGGGTAGTCCGCCTTCGGCTTGTAGCCCGCCGCCGCCGCGCGGATCTTCTCCGACGATGCGCGCGCGTCCACCGCCACGCGGTGGAGCCACCGGATCTGCTCGTTCGCGCCGCCGTCCTCGTTGAGTTTCTTGAACTCGTCGCGGTCGCCCGCGGCGCCCGCCCAGCGGTAGCTCTCCGGGTTCTCGAACGAAACCGGCTTGTGCACCTTCGCCTCGAGCGCGTAGGGCGTCGCCTTGCCGATGTTCACGACGAGGTCGGGGTCGCTGACGTTCGGGCAGCACGCGTCGATCGCGCGGCCGATCCAGCCGGTCGGGGACGCGCGACCCCTCAGGTCGCCCGTGTGCCAGATGTCCATCGACTCGAAGTGCGAGCGGTTCGGGTTCGGGTAGGAGACGCCGCGCACGATCGCGAGCTTGCCGTCGCCGAAGAGCGCGTGCGTCGCCTTGAGCTCCGGGTGGAGGCCGAGGCCGTCGCCGAGCTTCAGCGGGTCGCGCACCGCCGTCGCCCGGCGCGCGCGCCCGTACGCCGGGTCCTCGAACGGCACGACCATCGAGAGGCCGTCGTTGCCGCCCGACATCTGGAGCACCACGAGGATGCGGTCGCTGCCGTTGGGCTCGCCCGCGAACGCCCTCGTCGAGAGGCTCAGGAAGTGGGGCGCCGTGGCGGCGAGGGAGAGGCCGGTGAGGCCCTTCGTCAGGAACGAGCGTCGGCTGATCGGTTCCATGGGGTTTCCTTCCTCCCAAGGGCGCCGTACGGTGCCAAGCACCGGTCGGCTACGAGTTTCGTGTTTCGGGGGCAACGGGGGGAATTAGCTTTCGATTTGTGCCTGGCACCGTATGACTAGTAAATCTGGAATTCAGGGGTGGAGACGAGGAGGCGGAGCATGCCGTGGAGCTTCTCCCTCGCGTCCGGGCGCTTCAGGTCGAGGCCGTCGAGGTACTCCACGAGCGTGCTCCGGAGCTCCGGCGGCGGCGGCACCACGAGGAGCGCGCCCGCGTAGAAGTCCACGATCTCGCCGGGCTTCTCGAGCCCGCGCTCGCGCACCTCGCCGAGCACGTCGTAGACCGGCGCGAGGCCCTCGCCGCCGCGTCGGCCGCGGCCGCGACGGGGCGGGGCGTCGGCCTCCTCCTCCATCCCTTCCCCGGGCCCCATCCCTTCCCCCTCCATCTCCTCGCCGTTGGGGTCGACGCGCCGCGCCCGCTGCATCTGGCGCAGCCCGCGCGCGGCGGGGCCGGTCGCCCCCTCGAGGAGGCGCGCGCGGTCCTGGGGGAGCCCGACGATCGCGCTCGCGACGTTGTAGCGCGCGAAGAGGAGCGAGGTCGTGATCCACTCGGTGCCGCCCGGCCAGCCCTTCACGTTGGGCGGGTCCATGAGCGACTGGCCGAGGGCTTGGCCCGCGAACGAGAGCCCGAACGCGCCGTCGGACGACAGGCCGGTGCTCTTGTAGAGGCACACGATCAGCTCGACCGGGCTCTTGATCCGCGCGCCCGCCGTCGCGAAGAACGCGCGCGAGCGGAACAGCCGGCGCAGCGCGGGCGCGAGCTGCCAGTCGCTCTCCGCAAGCGTCCGCGCGAGCCCGTCGATCACCGCGGGATCGGGGTCGCCCGCGCCGAAGAAGTCCCAGAGGCGCCCGGCGAGGTGCCGCGACGCCGCCGGCTGCGCGAGGATGATGTCGAGCATGTCGTCGCCGCCGAACCGGCCGCGCCGCCCGAGGAAGGTCTTCTCGCCGCCGTCGTGCTGGCGCTCCTGGAACTCGAAGCGGTTGCCCTCGAAGGTCCAGCCCGTGAGCCCGCGCGCGAGCTCCTTGATGTCCTCCTCCGTGTAGTTGCCGGTGCCGAGCGTGAAGAGCTCCATCACCTCGCGGGCGTAGTTCTCGTTCGGGTGCTCCTTCCGGTTGCGGTTGTTGTCCAGGTACTCGAGCATCGCCGGGTCCTTCGACACCTCGTGCAGCAGCGTGCGGAAGCTCCCCGCCGCGTGGCGCCGGAAGAGCGTGTTCTGCACGTACATGTGGTAGGAGTTCCGGACGTCGCGGTAGCCCGACGTGAAGAGGCAGTGCCAGAAGAGCACCATGCGCTCGCGGAGCGGCCACCGCGTGCGGATCATCGTCTGGATCCACCACTCGCGGACGCGCGCGAGCTGCATCGCGTCCTGCTGGCGGTACTGCCGCTGCACCTGCTGCCGCTCCTCCTGCGAACCCGCGGCCATCATCATGTCGCGGCCGGGCTCCGTGGTGAGCGCGATGCCGGGGCCGGGGACCTCGACGTCGCCCTGCCCGTCGAAGCCGAGGAGCCGGTCGACGGCGCCGTCGAGGCCGAGCGCGTGGAACGCGCGGATCTCCTCCGGCGTGCCGCCGAACCCGGCGCGCCGCAGCAGGTGGGCGGCGGCGGCGGGGGTCCACGCGGACGCGGGGAGGGGATCGAGGGGGGCCGCGGGGGCGGCCACGGCGGGTCCGAGGAGGGCGAGGAGCAGCAGCCGTCTCATGACGTGGATTGAACCCTCCCTGTCGCGAAAAGGTTTCGCGGTACGATCCCGCCGTGAAACGCCTCGGGATCGTGCGCCTCTCGGCGATCGGCGACGTGGTCCACGCGATGCCGCTCGCGATGGCGCTCCGGAGGCGGTATCCCGGCGCCCGGATCACGTGGATCGTCGAGGCCAAGGCGGCGCCGCTCCTGGAGGGCCACCCCGCGGTGGACGACGTGCTCCTGTTCCCGCGAAGGGAGGGGGGCCGGGGGTGGGGGCGGTTCCTTAAATATTTACGGGCTCTGCGGCTCGACGCGACCGTGGACCCGCAGGGCAACTGGAAGAGCGGGCTCGTGGGGCTCCTCAGCGGCGCCCGGGTGCGCGCGGGGCTCCACGTGCGCGACTGCCGCGAGCGGGCGAACGCGCTCTTCACGAACCGGCACGGGCGCCCTGCGGCGGGGCCGCACGGCGTGGACCGGGCCTTCGCCGCCGGCGGGCCCCTGGGCGTCGCGAAGGGGCCGGACGAGTGGGGGCTCCGCGCGACGGACGCCGAGAAGGAGGCGTGGCGCGCGCGGTGCCGGGAGGCGGGTGGCGACCCGGACGGCCGGATCGTCGCGATGCACCTGACCGACCCGGACGACGCCCGCTCCTGGTTCGCGGAAGCGTGGGCGGAGACGGCGCGTGCGCTCGTGGTCCAAGGGCTCCAGGTGGTCCTCAACGGCGCGGCCGAGCGCCGCCCGCTCGCCGGGGAGATCGCGGGGCCCGGCATCTTCGACCTCACCGGCAAGGACGACCTGCGCGGCCTCGTCGCGCAGTTCGCGTCGATGGCGGAGCGCCCCGGCAACGTGCTCCTGTCGCCCGACTCCGGGCCGCTTCACATCGCCGTGGCGGTGGGCCTCCGGGTCCTTTGCCTCTCGGGGCCGCAGGACCCGGCGCGGACGGGGCCGCGCGCGGGCGTGTCGCTGACGGCGTGGGAGGGGCTCCCTTGCGCGCCGTGCCTCGAGCGGCGCTGCATCCTCGACCCGCCGACGCGCGCGTGCATGCGCGCGATCGCGCCGGCGCGGGTCGTCACCTCCCTGGCTTCTTCGGCGGGCCTCGCGGCGGCACCGCCTCGTTGAGCGCGCGCCAGTACTGGCGGACGAGATCGCGGTCCTCGTCGCTGAGCGGCGGGCCCCCGCCCTCGAGCAGCGCCTTCAAGTTGTCGATCTCCTTCTGCACGGCGGCGCGCTCGTCCTCCTTGGCGAGCTTCCCGACGAGCATCTCCTTCATCCGGATCTTCTCCTCGAGATCGGGGCGCGCCTCCTCGAGCTCGGGCACGGAGCGCACCACGTCGACCGCGTACTCCACGCGCTTGCGGAGCTTCTCCCACGTCTCGCGCGTCAGGTGCCGCTTCTCGAGCATCGAGTCGATGAGCGCTTGCGACCTGACCTGGAACGCGGCCTCGTCGACGTTGCCGTCGTTCTGGACGCGGGAGAGCTGGAACTGCATCGCGAGGTCGCCGAGCTCCTTCGTGATCTGCGGCTGGAGCTCGACGTAGGTGCGGACCTCCTGCTCGGTCAGAGGCGGGGGGGCCTGGGGGGCGGTGGGAACGGAGGGTTTCTCCTCGCCTCGCTTGCCGAGCGCGAGCACGACGGCGACGATGACCCCGGTCGCGAGCACGCAGGTGAGCCAGATGCGGAGCACGGGAACAGTCTAACGGAAGGCCGCCCACGTCGGCGGAGGAGAGCGTCGCGGGCCCGAAGCGGGGGCGTCCGCGCCGCGCCGGCGGCCCCCGGAGCCCCCTCGCTTCCCGCCGCGTCGCGGCCGCGCCGCTACTTGGCGGGCTTCTTCACCTTCTTCAGCGCGCGGCGCAGGACGACATAGCCGCCGTTCGGGCCCGGGACGGCCCCGCGCACGAGGATCACGTTCTGGTCGGGCAGCACCGCGAAGACCTTGAGGTTCTGCACGGTGACGCGGTCCGCGCCGTAGTGGCCGGCCATGCGCTGGCCCGGGCGCGTGCGCTGCGGCTTGCGGCAGCCCACCGAGCCCGCGTGGCGCGTGAACTCGTGCGCGCCGTGCGACTTGCCGGACATCGTGAAGTTGTGGCGCTTGATGACGCCCGTGAAGCCGCGGCCCTTCGACGTGCCGACCACGTCCACGAAGTCGCCCTTGGCGAAGACGTCGGCCTTCACCTCCTGGCCGGGCTGGAACTTCGACGCCTCGTCCGCGGAGAGGCGGATCTCCTTCACGAAGTACTTGGGCGGCGTCTCGCCGGCCTTGAAGAAGTGGCCGAGCTCCGGCTGCGGCGTGCGTGCGTACTTCAGCCGGTAGCGCGCCGGGGCGCCCTGCGCCCGCTTCATCTCGTCGTCGGGAATGTTGCGGGCGGGCTTGTCGTCGTAGCCCAGCTGGATGGCCGCGTAGCCGTCCTTCTCGGCCGACCGCACCTGCAGCACCGTGCAGGGGCCCGCCTCGATCGCGGTGACGGGGACGGCGACGCCGTCGGCCTCGAAGACCTGGGTCATGCCGAGCTTCTGACCTAGGATTCCGATGTTCAGGTTCATGCAGAGGTCCCTCCGCACCCCCGGGAGCGGCGTCGCGCCGGCCTCTGGCGGGGTGCCTCGCAGGTACTTGCGAAGCCCCATAGCCTAGACGCAGGAGGCGGCAATGCAAGGCGCGGCGCTCATCGTCCTCGACGGGTGGGGGATTGCGCCCCCCGGCCCGGGCAACTGCGTGCGGCTGGCGAAGACCCCGGTCGTCGCCCGCCTCGATGCCACGTGCCCAAGGACCACGCTGGTCACCTCGGGCAAGGCCGTAGGGCTTCCGGCGGGGCAGATGGGCAACTCCGAGGTGGGGCACCTGACCCTCGGATCGGGCCGCGTCATCCCGCAGGACCTCGTCCGGATCTCGGACGCGATCGAGGACGGGTCGTTCCTCGAGAACCCGGTATTGAAGAAGGCGCTCGAGGGCGCCCAGCGGGTCCACATCCTCGGACTCGCCTCCGATGGCGGCGTCCACAGCGAGATCGGGCACCTGGAGGCGCTGGCCGAGGCGGCGCGCCGGGCGAGGAAGCCGTTCTTCTTCCACGCGTTCACGGACGGCCGCGATGTCGCGCCGACCTCCGGCGCGGGCCATGTGCGCCGCCTCGCGAAGGCGGGGCCCGTCGCCACCGTCTGCGGCCGCTACTACGCGATGGACCGCGACAAGCGGTGGGAGCGGACGCGCCGCGCGTACGACGCGATGGTATCGGGCGACTGCCCCAAGGTCGCCGACGCCGCGGCGGCGGTGGAGGCGTCGTACGCGCGCAAGGTGACCGACGAGTTCGTCGAGCCCTTCACGACCGGCGTCGCGACGATCGACGACGGCGACGTCGTCGTGTTCGCGAACTTCCGCGCCGACCGCGCGCGGCAGATCACGGAGGCGCTCACGTCGCCGGGCTTCACGGGCTTTCCGAGATCCAAGGCGCCGAGGATCGGGTTCGTGCAGATGACGCGGTACCGCGAGGACTTCGACCTCCCCGTGCTCTACCCGCGCGTGTTCCCGAAGAACGTGTTCGGAGAGGTCTGCGGCAAGAACGGCATCGGGAACCTGCGCGTCGCGGAGACCGAGAAGTACGCGCACGTGACCTACTTCTTCAATGGCGGCGAGGAGACCCCCTTCCCCGGCGAGGAGCGGATCCTCGTGCCCTCCCCGAAGGTCGCGACCTACGACCTGAAGCCCGAGATGAGCGCGGCCGAGGTCGGGCGGCGGGCGGCCGAGGGCGTGCGGTCCAAGAAGCACCGCGCGCTCATCCTCAACTTCGCGAACCCCGACATGGTGGGGCACACGGGCGTGATCCCGGCGGCCACGCGGGCGTGCGAGGCGGTCGACGCCGCGCTCGGGGAGGTCCTCGCCGCGATCGCGGACCAGGGCTGGGCAGCCCTCGTCACGGCAGACCACGGAAACGCGGAGTGCCTGATCGACCCCGAGACGGGGGGGCCGCATACCGCGCATACGACGAATCTCGTGCCCTGCTGGCTCGCCGGCGAATCGACGCAACTCCGTGATGGCGGCAGCCTTAGGGACATCGCCCCCACGCTGCTCGGCCTTCTCGGCATCGCGCCCCCCGCCGAGATGACGGGGCGGGATCTTCGGAAGCGGTAACTGCGATTCCGGCCCGGGAACTCTATCGGGAATCCGGACGTTACTAGATCGTGGCTGGGTATCCCGAAGATGACGGTCTCTTCCGCCTCCTAGGGTCGCTCCCTCGCGAAGGGCCGCCGCCGATCCCGGTCGAGCGCCTCTTCAGGCGGCTCCTTTGGCGCCGGGTTCGCGCCGGCGCGGCGGTGCTCGCCGCCGTCGCGATTCCGCTCGGGGTGTTCCTTGCCACGCGGGACACGGGCGAGCCGCCCGTGAACCTGAAGCTCCGCGTGGTGGACGTCCCCGACCCGGCCGAGCTGCCGGCCCGCGATCCGCCGGAGCTGAACCTGCCGTGATGGGCCGCCGTTTCCGCCTCGCGCTGCTCGCGACCCTCGGCCTCGCGTCGATCCTCTTCGGCGCGTACCGGCACGTGCGGGACATCGAGGACGCCGAGGACCTCCTGCGCGCGGTGGCGACGGCGCACGAGCGTGTCGGCTACGAAGGGGAGGGGGCGTGGGGGAACCAGTGGCCGGGCATGTGGGTCATGCACGACTCGCGTACGGGGCGCACGAAGTACGGCACCGGTCCTTGGTCGCAGGTGGAGTCGGCCCCGAGCGGCCGCATGCCGGATCCCGCGGCCTTCTGCCTCGACGTCGACGCGCTGCTCGGGAACTACCGGGCGCACGAGGGCGAGCCGGGGCGCTACCTCGGCCGCGACGTCCGGACGCTCCGCGTCGAGCCGCGGCTCGAAGGCCGGCCGAGCCTCGAGGTCCTCTTCGACAAGGAAACGCTGCTGCCGCTCAAGGTGAGGACCACGCGGCACGACGGCGTCCTTCTCCGCGAGGCGGTCTTCCACTCGATCTTCCTCGGCGACCGCGCCGTCCCGCGGCCCTTCGGCCCCACGCCGGGCGGGATGGGGCGCACCGTCGCTCCGGAGAAGGCGGACGAGGAGGCGGGCTTTCCGGTCTGGCGTCCCGCGTACGTCCCGGAGGGGTTCCGGCTCCTCTCCTGCCGCGTGTCCCGGTGGATGGGACCGTGCGTGCGCGCCCTCTACACCGACGGCGTGACCGCGTTCGAGCTGTGGCAGCGGCCCGTGCTGCTCCCCGCCCAGATCGAGACGATCTTCCAGCGGGCGCCGGGCGGGGCGGAGTTCCACGTCCGGTGGCATCGCTGGTGCGGGCTGCGCGCGCTTGCGCGGAGCGGCGGCGCCGACGAGGACGGGATCGCGGTCGAGCGCCACGAGTGCGGCCCGCACGTGCGGTTCGAGATGCGCGTAAGGGGCTCGGACGTGACGCTCGTGACGCGCGCGGACCTCGACCCGGAGGAGCCGATGCGCGTCCTCCGCTCCCTCGAGATCCGGTAGCCAAGGCCGGCCCCCCAGCCCCCCCCGGATCTCGTCGCGGGCGCTTTCCGCGTCGCGGTGACCTCGCCAAGACAGCCGCGAGCCGATCATCAGGTGATACAAGGGCGCCTTCCCTCATGGCTTCCGCCGAGACCCCCGCCTGGACCGCACCGTACCGCCTCGCGGTCGCGGTGCGGCTTCTGAGGGCAAGGAAGATCAACCTGATCTCGATCGTCGGCGTCATGCTCGGCGTCGGCTCGATCATCGTCGTCATGTCGGTGATGGACGGCTTCCAGGTCGAGCTCCGCGAGATGATCCGCGGCACGCTCTCGGACGTGATCGTCGAGTTCGACTCGACGCTCGTGCCCCGGGTCGACGAGATCCGCGCGGCGGTGGAGGCGGTGCCCGGGGTCGAGGCGGCGGCGCTGCAGCAGCACACGGTCGGCGTGATCCCGGTGAAGCACCGCGGGATCGACGGGGGCGGCCAGACGCACATGGCCCTGCGGGTCGTCGGCATCCGGCCCGGGGAGGAGTGCCGCGTCTCGAGGGTGATGACGCACATGGAGCCGGAGCGCGGCCAGCCCGACGACCCGTTCGAGATCGTGGACGACTTCGTGCCGGAGGACATGCCGCGCGTCGTGATCTCGCGCTGGACCGCGAAGCGGCTGCACCGCGAGGTGGGCGACCGCTTCACGCTCATCACCTTCGAGGAGGTGCAGAAGGACGGCGAGGAGCAGATCCGCGCGAACAGCCGCTGGGTGGTCGTCTCGCGCATCTACTCCTCCGGCAACTCCGAGTTCGACAAGCTGCACATCTACGTGGACGGGCGCGCCGGCAGCACGGGCGAGGTCTTCTTCCGCACGCCGGACGCGACGATCGCGGAGCTGCGCGTGAAGCTCAAGGACTACCGCGACGCCGACGCGCTGCGGCAGCCGATCGCGGACGCGGTGGGACGCTACGACCTCAACGTGCTCGACGCGCCCCGCTGGTACGTGGAGACCTGGGAGGAGCGCCAGGCGAACCTGCTCAAGGCGGTCAACAACGAGAAGTTCCTGCTCGCGTTCGTGCTCTTCTTCATCGTGGTCGTCGCGTGCTTCACGATCTTCGCGACGCTTACGATGACCGTCGTCGAGAAGACGCGCGACATCGGCGTGCTGCGCGCGCTCGGCGCCACGCCCGGCGGGATCCTCTCGATCTTCATGCTGAACGGGACCCTCGTCGGGACGCTCGGCGCCGGGCTCGGCTACGTGCTGGGCATGCTCGTCGCGACGAACGTGAACCCGATCCGCGGCTTCCTGCGCGACACGTTCGGCTGGGAGATCTTCCCGCCGGACATCTACCTGTTCGACAACATCCCGACGCACATCGACCACCCGGCGGTGCTGCGGTTCGCGGTCGGCGCGTGCCTGTCCGCGCTCGTGTTCGCGATCATCCCGGCGGTGCGCGCCGCGCGGCTGCGGCCGGTGCGCGCGCTGAGGTACGAATGACGGCGTTCCTCGAGGTCCGCGACGTCTGGAAGGCCTTCCGGATCGGGGGCGAGACGCTCCAGGTGCTCCAGGGGGTCGATTTCGATCTCGCCGAGGGGGAGATCCTCGCGATCGTCGGGCAGAGCGGCAGCGGGAAGTCGACGCTCCTGCACCAGGTGGGGCTGCTCGACAGGCCGGACCGGGGCCGCGTCGTCTACAGGGGTGAGGAGATGCCCCTGGTCGGCGCGCAGGCCGCGTTCGCGAGGAACCGGACCTTCGGGTTCGTGTTCCAGTTCTATCACCTGCTGCCGGAGTTCACGGCGCTCGAGAACGTGCTGATGCCGGCGCTGATCCTGCAGTCGTGGGCGTCGTACCGGCGCGCGCGGAAGGATCTCAGGGAGCGCGCGCGCTCGCTGCTGGAAAGGGTGGGGCTCGGGGGCCGGATGGCGCACAGGCCGCCCGAGCTCTCGGGGGGGGAGCGCCAGCGCGTCGCGATCGCCCGGGCGCTCATGAACCAGCCGCCGATCCTCCTCTGCGACGAGCCCACCGGCAACCTCGACCGGCGGACGGCGGAGGGGGTGCGGGACCTGCTCTGGGACCTGAACGCGTCGGAGCGCCAGTCGATGATCCTCGTGACCCACGACGCGGGCATCGCGGGCCGGGCGCACCGGACGACGACGCTCGTCGATGGTAAGCTGGACGGCGGGACGGAAGCTGCATGAGAGCGCTGGCGCTCGCCCTCTCCTTCGTCGCGCTCGCGGGTTGCCGGAGCGGCCGCGAGGGGCCGGACCGCGACTACACGAGCGTGAACAAGGAGAGCGTCGACTTCCTCTTCGAGACGTTCCGCGAGGGGAACAAGCTGCGGAAGGAGAACCTGAAGCAGGACCTCGCGTTCAGCCGGCGTGCGCCGCAGAACAGGATGATCCGCAAGACGAGCGCCGGGTTCGCGTGGCGCTCCTTCTGGGCGGAGGAGTGGAGCGGCCTCTCGCAGATCTTCCACGCCCCCGCGGCCGAGAAGAAGGGCAGGAAGGAGCGGCTCGCCTCGATCCGCTTCGGCTTCCTCGACAGCGGCGACTGACGCGGGGCCGCGGCGAGCGGACGATCAACGCCAGCGGCGCAGCGCCTTCGGGGGGCCGAGGATCTCCGCGAGGAGGATCCCGGTGCGCGCGCCGCGCCGCTCGCGCAGCAGCTTGCGCAACGGGTGCTCGCGCAACGGCTCCGGCGGCGCGACGACCGACCGGGGCGCGTGCGGCCGGACCACAGGCGGCGGCACGGGGGTCGTCGGGAACTCGAAGGACGTCCCGGGCACCGGCCGCGACGGCTCGCGCGGCGGGAGCGGGCGCCGGAAGAGGTCGAGGCGCAGCGCGGGCGGCGGCTTCGGAGGAGGCGCGACGGGAGGGGGTTCCGGGGCCTCCCCCAGATCCGAGCCGAACTGCCGTTCCGTCCGCTCCGTCTCCTCGAGCGACTTACGGCGCACCTGCCTCGAGAACTCGACGATCTTCCCGATGACGCCGAGCAGGATCGCGACGGCGAAGATGATGAACTCGGGCGACGGGAAGTCGACGGCCAGCGGCGTCACGGCTTCTCCGGGTGCTTCTCCCCGGCCGACTGGCCGCCGGGGCCCGCGATCGACGTGCGCATCTGCGTGTCCGCCTGGATGTTCCGGAGCTGGTAGTAGTCCATCACGCCGAGCCGACCGTTGCGGAACGCGTCCGCCATCGCCAGCGGCACCTCGGCCTCGGCGAGGACCACCTTCGCCTGGTTCTCCTGCGTGTGCGCCTTCATCTCCTGCTCGTTGGCGACCGCCATCGCGCGGCGGCCCTCGGCCTCCGCCTGGCGCATCTTCTTGTCCGTCTCGGCGCGCTCGGCCTCGAGAAGCGCGCCCACGTTGGCGACGTCCTGGATCCCCGCGACCGACACGTCCGCGATGTCGATCGACACGATCTCGAACGCGGTCTGCGCGTCGAGGCCGGCGGCGAGCACGGCCTCGGAGATGCGGTCCGGGTTCTTGAGCACGTCCTTGTAGCTCTCGGAGGAGCCGATCGCGCTCACGATCCCCTGGCCGACGCGCGCGATGATCGTCTCCTCGGTCGCGCCGCCGATCAGCTTGCCGAGGTCCGCGCGCACGGTCACGCGCGCCTTCACCGTCATCCGGATTCCGTCCATCGCCACCGCGTCGAGCATCGCGTTGCCCGCCACCTTCGGGTCGGGGCAGTCGATCACGCGCGGCTTCACGTACATGTTGACCGCGTCGAGCACGTCGCGGCCGGCGAGGTCGATGCCGGTCGCGGTGCGGAAGTCGAGCGTCAGGTTCGCGCGGTCCGCGGCGATGAGCGCGCGGATCACCTGCGTCACGTGGCCGCCCGCGAGGTAGTG
>DASUGR010000057.1:0-2153 GCA_036273915.1 Planctomycetota bacterium
GCGGCTGCGCGCGTTCCGCCTCGTCATGGTGGGCCCCGGAGCCCCCCCCGCGTCCAAGCCCGCCGCCGTGGACGTGCTCGGCTACCTCGACGAGCATGCGCTCGCGTCCGTCTACAGGAAGGCGGTGATGGTCGTGCAGCCCTCGCTCTACGAGGGGTTCGGGCTGCCGGTCCTCGAGGCGATGGCGTGCGGGACCCCGGTCGCCTGTGCCGACATCGAGGTCTTCCGCGAGGTCGCGGGCGACTGCGCGCGGTACTTCGACCCGCGCGTGTCGAGCTCGATCGCGGCCACGATGGAGGAGGTCGCGAAGGACGAGGGCCTCCGCGCGACGATGTGCGCGAAGGGGCTCGAGCGCGCCCGCCGGTTCTCGTGGGACGAGACCGCGCGGCAGCTCCTCGCGGCGTTCCGGGAGGCCGTTTCGTGAGGCGGGGGGGCGCGGGGGGGTGGATCCGTGACGAGATCGCGCGCGCGCCGCTCGCGTACGGCGCGCTCCTCGTCGTGCTCGCCTCCTTCCTCGCCTACGCGAACACGCTCGACGCGGGGTTCCACTTCGACGACGAGCACACCGTCCTCGCGAACCCGTTCGTGCGCGACCTCCGCTACGTCCCGCAGTACTTCCACCGGCCGGACCTCTTCAGCGCGCTCCCCGGGCACGCCATGTACCGGCCGATGGTGCTTTCGACCTACGCCCTGAACTATCGTTGGGGCGGCTACGACCCCCTCCCCGGGCGCCTCACCGCCATCGCGCTCCACTCGCTCTGCGCGGTGGGCGTCTTCCTGGCCGCCGCGGCCGTGGCGGCGCGGCTCACCCCGCGCCCGTCCCGCGTCCGCACCCGAGGGGCCCTCGTGGCCGCCCTCCTTTTCGCTGTCCACCCCGCGCTCACGGAGACCGTCAACTACGCGAGCGCGCGGGCGGCGCTCCTCGCCGCCACGTTCGTCGTGTGGGCGTTCCTCGCCCACGTCCTCGCCGCGGGCCGCCGCTCGGCGGCCGCGCGCGCCGGGCTGGTCGCGCTCTCGCTCCTGCTCTTCGCGCTCGGCCTCCTGTCGAAGGAGATCGCGATCGTCTTCCCGGCGCTGC
This sequence comes from Planctomycetota bacterium, assembly GCA_036273915.1. Classification (GTDB taxonomy): domain Bacteria; phylum Planctomycetota; class PLA2; order PLA2; family PLA2; genus PLA2. The sequence goes on from DASUGR010000057.1 coordinate 1,079, forward strand.
TCCTCGTCGCCGCGTGGCTCGAGGGGCGCGGCTACCTCGCGGCGCTCCCCGCGGTCGCGGTCGCGCTCCTCTACCTGTTCGTGCGGCGCGAGGTGCTCGGGACCGCGGTCGTCGACTTCGCCGCGCGGGCGCAGGCGGTCGCGGCCGCGGACCCGGGCAGCGGCGGCGCGCGGACGATCCTCGACAACCTCTGGACGCAGGCGCGCGTCGTGCCCGCCTACCTCTGCCTCCTGCTCTGGCCCGAGGGGCTCTGCATCCACCGCCACGTGCGGGAGTCCCACTCGCCCTTGGAGCCCCAAGTGCTGCTCGGGCTCGCGGTGCTCGTGACGCTCCTCGTGATCGCGCTGCGCCAGCGCCGCCGCGGCCCGGTGGTCGCCCTCGGCCTCCTCTGGTTCCTCGTCGCGCTCGGGCCGGAGTCGTCGCTGATCCCGCTCAACCAGGTCATGAACGAGCACCGGCTCTACCTGCCGGCGGTCGGGATCGCGTTCGTCGTGGCGGTGCTCCTGCCGCAGCGCGCCCCCCGCATGGTGAGCATCCCCGTGTCGTCCGCCGCGCCGGCGCTCGAGTTCGCGCGGGCACCGCTCGCGTTCCCCGCGATGCCCATGGCCGTCGCGACGATCGCCGTGTCCCTCGCGCTCACCTGGCAGCGGAACGAGGACTGGCGCGACCCCGTGCGCCTCTGGGCGTCGGCGGTGAAGGTCTCGCCGGAGTCGGACGGCGCGTGGAACGCGCTCGGCGTGCAGCTCCGCGCGCGACGCGACTACCCGGGCGCGACCGACGCCTTCCTCCGCGCGCGCGACCTCGCGCCGACCGAGTGGGCGCCCCCGTTCAACCTCGGGACCATCCACCTCGAGCGGGGCCGCACGAACAAGGACTACGGGGACCTGAAGGAGGCGGAGCGCTGGCTCGGCGAGTCGCTGCGCGTGCGGCCGGGCAGCGAACGCTCGCGCTGGTACCTCGCCGAGACGTACCACGCGATGGGGCGGATCGAGAAGGCCGAGGACGAGTTCCGCTCGCTCGCCGGCCTCTCGCCGCGGCTCTTCGAGATGACGCGGTTCGCGCTCGCGAAGATCGC
>DASUGR010000058.1:0-9616 GCA_036273915.1 Planctomycetota bacterium
CCGAAAGCACGAGGAAGAGATCGTCCGGACCGAGCGGGAGGGGAGGCGGCACGTTCACCTTGAGCGGCGCGACGATGCCGAGCGGCGGAAGGTCCGAGTTCCGCTCCTCCCAGGCGCCGCGCGCGGCGTCGTAGCGCAGCAGCGGCCCCTGCCCCGCGCTGAAGCTCGTGAGCGTGCGCGCCCGCGCGTCGAGCTCGCCGAACCACGCGGTGACGAAGCGCCCCGACTCGAGGTCGTCGTGCAGCTGCTCGTTGAGGTTCCGGATGATCTCCTCGAGGCCGCGACCCGTGCGCACCGCCATGCGCAGCATCGAGCGCACCTGCGTGACGGAGAGCGCGGGCCCGAGGCCGTGGCCGGTGGCGTCGGCGACGAGGAAGAGCGCGCGCACGGCACCGTTCTCCGTGGGCATGCGGTCGCCGTCCATGCCGACGCCGTCGTACGTGTCGCCGCCGGTCTCCGCCGCCGGCAGCGTGAAGCCCGCGCAGTCGAACCCCTGCAGCTGCGGCAGCTTCCGCGGGAAGGTCTGCTGCTGGATCATGCGCGCGACGCGCAGCTCGCCCTCGAGGTGCACGAGCTTCTTCAGCGACTCGCGCATGCGGTCCTGCGCGTCGGCGAGCCGGCGCAGCTCGGTGATCGGCGTCGCGATGGGCTCGCCCGGCTCGAGGTCGCCGCGGCTGAGCCGCTCGCTCTCGGCCACGAGCCTCTCGATCGGCCGCGCGAAGCGGCGGGCGAGCGAGGTCGCGCGCCAGAGCGCGAAGAGGAGGATCACCGCCATGAGGCCGATGAGCCAGACGCGCGTCTCCTCGAGGCCGGAGAGGACCTTCCGCTCCGGGACCGCGACCGTGATCTCGAAGTCGGGGCCGTAGCGCCGCCGCCCTCCCCACCAGGTCTCGCCGCCGCTCCGGAACCGCGCCGCCTCGTTCTGGCCGAGGGGGAGCGACGCGAGGGCATCCGCGAGCACGGGGACCCCGAGGCCGCCGACGGGCTGCAGGAGGGCCTCTTCGCGCGCGCCGGCCGGCCTGTCCGACATCTGCCGCGGCAGGCCGACGACGAGCTGCTTCGCGGTCACGACGAAGATCGTGGCCTCGTCGAGGAACCCGAGCCCCATCGTGAAGTTGGAGATGTCCTCGAGCAGGACGTCGAAGCCGAGCACGCGCACCCGATCGCCGTGTCCGAACGCCGCGGCGGCCGTGATGCCGGGCTTCCTCGCGGTGAAGAAGGTGTAGGGCTCCGTCCAGAAGACGCGCTTGCCGTCACCGCGATGCGCCATCGCGCCCTGGTACCAGGGGCGCGTGCGGGGATCGTACGCGACGTCCTTCCACTCCTCGGTCCCCTTCCCGTCCGTCCAGTCGGTCCACTTGACGCGGGTGCCCCACTCGTCGGGCCGCGCCTGGCGCGTGGACCACTTGTCGCCGACGCGGAGCAGCATGAACTCGTGGCCGCGGTCGTCGGCCACGAGCGCGGCGCTCATCTGGCGGAACCGCACGAGCAGGGGCTGGAGCAGCGTCCGCATCTCGTCCGGCTTGTCGGGATCGAGCACGCCCTCCTTGCCCCACGACTCGCCGATCGCGAGCGCGCCCTGCACCGGCGCGAAGAAGGACTCGAGCTGGTCCGCGACGCCGTCGGCCTGCCGCGCGATGAGCTCCTTCGAGAGCGTCTGGACCGCGCGCCGCGCGATGAAGGCGGTGAGCGCGAACACCGCGCCGCCGAAGACGATGATGACGAGCAGCAGGATGCCGACGAGTCGCGACCGGACCGACAGGGTGCGCGCCATGGGCGGCGCGAGTGTATCCGAAGGGGGATGTGGGGGGGGGCCGGGGGCCGTGTCAGCGACGGAGCGCCCGCGCGAGGATCCAAAGGGCGCCGCCGCCGCAGCCGATCGCGAAGAGCCACCAGGGGAACAGGAGAGCCTCCTCGGGGCCGCCGAGATCCCGCACGTTCCAGAGGAACGAGGCGACGACGACGAGGCCCGCGGCCGTCTCGACCGCCCAGTCGACGGGCCGCAGGAAGAGCGTCGCGTCCCCGGGCGTGCGGAGGATCGCGACGGCGGCGCCGATCAACGCGATCGACACGAGCACGGGCGCGAGCACCGGGCCGGACCACGGCAGCGGGATCAGGAAGAGGATGTCCCACGTGAGGAGCGAGGGCGGCCAGCCGACGATCGCCTTCAACGCGAGGTAGTAGGTGATGTCCCAGATGCCGAAGCAGAAGGCGAAGACCGCGAACCGCCGGATCGGGCGCCGCTCCGCGAGCATCGCCGCGCCGAGGAGGAGGACGAGCGTGGCCGCCTCGCGCGCGATCTCCGTGCGGAGGAGCCCCGGCGCCATCTCCCGGAGCGGGAACGCGAACCCCTCCGGGTAGCAGATCTCGCGCAGGTAGACGACGACGGCGCCCTCGATGAAGCCGAAGGCGGTCGCGAAGACCGCGCACCAGAGGAGCAGCCGCCGGTACCCCACGCGAGCGATTCGCGAGTGATCCTAGCGGATGGAGAGCCTCCCCGAGCGTCTCGGATACCGCGCCGCGGTCCGGCGCGCTACAATTCCCGACGCTAGGAGGTGACCATGACGCTCGGTGGTTACGCGAACCGTGTCGCCCACGTGGACCTCACGGCCGGGAAGGTCGAATACAAGGGGATCCCCGAGGCGTGGGCGACCCACTACATCGGCGCGCGCGGTCTCGGCGTGCGCTACGTCTTCGAGAACGGTCCCAAGGTCGACCCGCTCTCGCCGGACAACCTCCTGTGCTTCATGAACGGCCCGCTCACGGGCACGGCCGCCAACATGAGCGGACGGCTCGCGATCGTCACGAAGTCGCCGCTCACCGGCACGGTCACGGACAGCCACCAGGGCGGCTGGTCCGCGGCGCGCCTGCGTTGGGCCGGCTTCGACGGCATCGTCGTCAAGGGCAGGGCGAAAAAGCCCGTCTACCTCCACGTGCACGACGGCAAGGTCGAGATCAAGGATGCCTCGGCGACTTGGGGCAAGGGCGTCCACGACACGATCCGCCACTACAAGGAGGAGCACGGCGAGAAGGACCTGACGGTCATCGCGATCGGCCCCGCCGGCGAGAAGCTCGTCCGCTTCGCGTGCTGGATGAACGAGAACGACCGCGCCAGCGGGCGCGGCGGCACCGGATGCGTGGGCGGCAGCAAGAATCTGAAGGCCGTCGTCGTGAAGGCCGCGAAGCGCTTCCCGGAGCCCAGGGACCCGGACGCGTGGAAGCCGGCGCACCAGCGCGCGCTCGCGACGATCATGGACGAGAAGAACATCACCGCCCCGCGCAAGGGCGGGCTGTCCGTCTACGGCACCAACGTCCTCATGAACATCACCTCCACGATGGGCGCGCTGCCGACGCGCAACAGCCAGGTGACCTCCTTCGGGGAGCGCGCCGAGAAGATCAGCGGCGAGTACGTGAAGGAGCACATCCTCGTCGACGACCCCACCTGCCACGCGTGCCCGGTCGCGTGCAAGAAGGAGGTCGAGATCAGGGAGGGCGAGTGGAAGGGGCTCCGCATGGAGAGCGTCGAGTACGAGCCCGCCTGGTCGGTCGGCGCGAACTGCGACAACGACGACGTCGCGTCGGTCGCGAAGATGATCGACCTCGCCAACGACATGGGCTACGACGCGATCGAGGTGGGCAGCGTGCTCTCCGCCTATATGGAGGCCACGGAGAAGGGCTACGCGAAGGCGAAGGGCGATCCCGGCCTCAGGTGGGGCGACACGAAGGCGATGATCGCGACGATCGGGAAGATCGTGCGGCGCGAGGGGATCGGCGACGTGCTCGCGAACGGCATCGCGCCCACCGCCGCGCACTTCGGCCACCCCGAGATCGGCATGCACGTGAAGAACCAGGGGCTGCCCGCCTACGACCCGCGCGGCCTGAAGGGCATGGGCATCGCGTACGCGACGTCGAACCGCGGCGCGTGCCACCTGCGCGCGTACACGCCCGCGAGCGAGCTCGGCCTCATGCCGCTGAAGACCAAGCCGCTCGACTGGAAGGGCAAGGGCGAGCTGACGAAGGTCTTCCAGGACCTGCACGCCTTCTCCGACAGCCTGGACCTCTGCAAGTTCAGCGCGTTCGCGATGGGGGCGGAGGAGTACGCGCAGCAGTACACCGCGATGACGGGCCGGAAGATCACCGCGGACGAGGTCATGCGGACGGGTGAGCGGATCTACAACCTCGAGCGCCGCTACAACAACCTGGCCGGCGTCGCCGAGGATGCGCTGCCGCAGCGCTACCTGAAGGAGCCTTCGACGATGCAGGGCTCGAAGGGGCACGTCTGCGAGCTCGACCGGATGCTCGAGGAGTACAACACCGCGCGCGGCTGGAAGAAGGGCGTCGTGCCGGAGTCGAAGCTCAAGGAGCTGGAGGTCGTCTAGCGGGAAGGGCGCCGCCCGGCGGGGCGAGGCGGAGGGGGTCCGGGGGCCTGGCTACCCGCCGCCGCGGAGGAGCTTCGGGGCGAGCTGCGCGTCGACCGCGTCGAGCGCGTCCTCGTCGCCCTCGAGCTCCAGCCGCACCTGGCCCACCGCAAGGCCGCCGATGCGGTAGTCCTCGAGCTCGGTGAGCGTGGCCCTCCAGCGTGGTCCGACGATCCTCCCGCCCTCCGCGCGGCCGCCGGCGTCGACGAGGTACTCGCGCAGGAGCCAGAGCGGGATCGCGCGGACGTCGTGCACCCGTCGCGCCACCGCCCGCCTCCCCTCCTAGCCGCCCCCGACCGCGGGAAAGAGGTCGATCGCATCCCCTTCGGTCAACCTCGTCTCGAGCCCGTGCTCGAGGTAGGGCGCGTCCTGCCCGTTGATGAAGACGTGCACGTGGCCGTAGAGCTGGCCATGTTCGTCGAACAGGCTCTCGCGCATCGCGGGGAAGCGCTCGATCACGGCGTCCAGCAGCTCGTGCACGGTCGCGCCGGCCCGCAGCGGGAGCGCGACCGTCTTCCTCCCGGCGATCTCCCGCAGCATTGCGTAGAAGTTGACGTTCACCGCGACCATCCTACGCGCCGCGCCGCCGCGAGGCCCCGCGGCGCCAAATGCGGGGGGCTCCGGGGGCGGAACCTCGGCCCCCGGACCCCCCCTGCTATCCTTGTCCGCAAACCCATGACGACACGCGCCGCGTCCTTCCTTCTCCTCGCGCTCGTCGCCGCCTGCGGCCATCACTACCGCGTGAACGAGGCCGCGCGGAACGTCCCGAACGTCTTTCTGCACGACGTGAAGGTGACCGGCGGCGAGACGAAGCTCGTCCTGCGCATCGAGGCGGCCGAGGCGTGCGAGGTCGCCGTGGCGCCGCCCGGCGACGCGGGCGCGTTCCGGCTCCACGCGGGCGAGAGGATCCTCGCGCTGACGGACGTCTCGGGCGTCGAGGAGCTCCCGGGGCGGACGGGGGTCGAGGCCCGCTCGTCCCGGAAGCTCTCCCTCACGTTCGAGGGGCTCCCGGAGGGCGTGCGAGACTTCGCCGCGGAGGGGGAGATCGCCGGGGTCGGGCCCGTCGCCTTCGACGTGCGGCTGGACGCCCCGAGCGTCGTCACGTGCGGGTGGTAAGGACCTTCCCAGGACCTTCCCGCCGGGCGATTCGACGGAACCCCCCGCGCTCGAGCACAGTTAGGAGTCGTGCGAGAACAAGTGCGTCAAACACCGAGGCCGAGCGTCGCAGCCGGCCGAATGTGGCAGTTGTTCGTGCACGACGACTTAGGAAAGTTGGGGCCCCGCCGGTGGGTTGGTGGCGAAGCCCCGTTGGCGACTACCCGGTCTTGGCGAAAGACCGGGAGGTTCAAAAGGCAAGAAGGAGTCGAGGCCGGGGCCGCGCCAGGGACCCGCTCTCTTTCAGTCTAATACGCGCGCGATCGGCGGGGCTGCCATCCTTTTCGGATTTTACAATCCGTCCCCCGGGCCCCCTTCCATCATGAACCTCAGGGTCGCGTGCTTCGAGACGACGTTCCCCCGTCCGCTGGGCGAGGTGCCGCCGCCGCCTTGGCTCCTGGGCCTGCTCGCGCTCGATGCGGAGGCGCCGCTCGCGCGCGACGAGGACGTGCGCGCGGCCGTCCGCGACGCGTTGCGGGAGCGGGGGTATAAGCCGACGGGGCGGGGCAAGCCGGCGTCGGAGTATCTCGTGCGCGCGGCGGGGGAGGGGCAGCTCCTCTCGATCAACCTCGCGGTCGACGCGTGCAACGCGGTGTCGCTCGCGAGCGGCCTCCCGATCAGCGTCGTCTGCCTCGGCCGCGCGCGGCCGCCGTTCCGGGTCGCGGTGCCGGAGCCGGGCGTGCGCTACGTGTTCAACGCGGCGGGGCAGGAGATCGACGTCGAGGGGCTGCCTTGCCTCTTCGACGCGGAGGGCCCGTGCGGCAACGCCGTCAAGGACTCGCAGCGGACGAAGACGACCGCGGAGACGCGCCGCACGCTGTCCGTCGTGTGGGGATGCGCCGGGCGCGAGCCGCGGCTCGCGCAGGCGGTGAAGTGGTACCGGGAACTGCTTGGTCGCGCGGGCGCTCAGACCGAGGCCGTCGACTTGGCGGTCGCGATCTGATAGACGCCCTTCGCGATCCAGAACACGCCGAGGCCGTCGAACATCCAGTCGAGGGCCGACGGGTTGCCGGTGAAGATCGAGCCGCCGAAGAGGAGACCGATCCCGATGAGCGTCGCGCCGCCGACGAGATCGCGGATACCGTGCGCCCGGCGCGCATCGTCGCCGCTCGGCTGCGCGACGTGCTGGGGGGCGGGGGGGCTATTCCGTTCGAGGACGGCGGTCTTCTCTCTCTGGTCCATCCTAGTCTTATCGGATGGCAACCATTGCGCCACAGGTACGGCGTAACCTGTTGCCGCCGTGCGGCTTACGCCGCCCCAGCCTGTTCGCGCCACGCAGGCTGCGGCGAAGGGCTGGTGCAATGGACGCGGTCGCCTACGAAATGTCGAGCGACATCAGGAACTCGTCGAGCGCCCGTCGCTGCGTCGCCTCCTGGTCGCGAAGCTCCGCGATCTTCGCCTGGATCGCGGCGAGCCGGTCCTCCTGCTCGGTGAGGCTCTTCACGTAGCGCTGGTAGATCTGCGACGTCCGGTCCAGCCGGTCCATGTTCTCGCGGATCCGCTTCTGGTCTTGGCTGATCTCCGCGACCTGCTGCACGCCGCGCTGGATCTCGGCGCCCGTCTGCGAGAGCGCCTGCTTCATCTGCACGACCTTCCCGAGCGCCTCCTTCACCTTGTCCGAGACCTGCGGCGCGCGGAGGTAGACCTCGATCGCGTCCTCCCGCAGGTTCGTGAGCGCCACCTGTTGCGCGAGCTGCCGCTCCTCGGAGACCTCGATCACGGCCCGCTCGCCCGGCTTCACGTCGGCCGCGAACCGGTAGACGTCGCGCGTGCGCTCCCCGGGCTCCGGCTTGAGCAGCTTCCAGTCCGCCTCGAAGGGGTGCTCCACGAGGACGCGCTTCGCCTTCGTGCCGCGGTTCCGCACGTTGTAGACCTTCTCGCGCAGGAGCCGGTTCGTCGTGATCAGCGTCCCCTTGTAGAGGCGGGCGGAGACGAGCTGCGCGGGCGAGCTCTTCCCCACGGGCTCCACCTCGGTGTCGAGGTCGAGCGCGTAGGAGATGAGCCGCTCGCCGCCCGGCTCGAGGTCGTCGATCAGCGCGTCCCCGGCGTAGGTGCCCTCGTCGAAGACCGTGATCGGCCCCTGCATGAGGTGGAGCGCGGTCGTGTTCCTGAGCTTGAGCCCGTTCAGCGGGTACTTCCCGTGCACGCGCTCGTCGTAGATCGAGACCTTCTCGCCGAGGATCTCGGCGCCGACGATCGGCAGGAGCGCCGACTTCTGCCGCGGCAGCGTGACCGGCGCCTCGATGACGTACCGGAAGAGCTCGCCGACCTCGCCGCCGGCCGCGGCCGACCCCATCTCGCGCGCCGCGAAGCCCCCCGTCTGCGGCTCCGCGGCCGGCGCCCCCGGAGCCCCCCCGCCTCCGCGCAGCGACTTGCGCCGCATCTCGCCCGCGTCCTTCTTATCCATCGCCCCCTCGGCCGGAGCCTCCGCGTCCTCCTCCATGAGCTCCATCGCCTCCTCGTACCGCTTCGCGGTGAGCGACTCGTAGAGGCGGAGCCGCATCTCGGGCCGCACGACGTAGAGCGGCTGGTAGAGGTCCATGATGAACGAGATGGGCCGCCCGGACACGAGCGTCAACTTCACGTCCTTCCAGTCCTCGTCGGTCGTGTTCTCGACGATCGCGAAGCCCTGCAGCCACGGCGCGCCCTCGCCGAGCACGAGCCGGTAGCTCGTCTTCCAGACCGGGCTCTCGGCGATGTACGCGACGCGCACGCGCCGCTTCCCCTCGCCCGAGAACTTGAGCGCGACCGTCTTCTTCTGCGTGTCGTGCCCCTGCGCGAGCGTCGCGAGCGCGAGCTTCAGCTCCTCGTCGAGCTCGGGCCGCAGGAATCGGATGCGCTGCACCTCGTCGAGCGCGAGCGACGAGAGCCCGTCGGGCGTGAGCAGGTTCAGGAACGCCTTCGAGACGGTCCCGTCCTTCACCGGCACCTGGCGCATCTCCACGCCGACGATCGTGCCGCGCAGCGCGGCGCCGGCGAGGATCTCCACCTGCTCGCCGCGCGCCTGCGCGAGGATCTGCGCGAGCGCCGGGTCGCCGGTGAGATCGATCGCGAACGACTTGAGCGTCTTCGTGACCGGGTCGCGCGACGCGTAGGTGACGCTCGAGACCTGCCCGCCGTCGAAGTCGCGGAGGACGAGGCTCTTCAGGAGGTCGTTCACGTCCTTCGCGTCGAACTGGAGCTCGAGCTGCGCGGCGCCGGTGACCTCGCCGTCGCGCTGGAAGTAGCCGACCCCGCTCGTGAAGAGCACGAGCTGCTTCAGCGGCAGCTCGGCCTTCGGCTCTTCCTGGGCGGAAATCGCGGAAACGAGAAGGAGCAACGCCGTCTTGCGCATTCCCGCATCTTACGGGGGGAGGGAAGGGGGCACGGGGGACGGGAGGGGCCTCGTCTCGGCGGCGCCCGGCAGCCCGCCGGCGTTGCGCGCTTCCGGCGCGCTACACGGGTTCCTTCTCGTCGAGCGTCCTGCACAGCTCGACGAGGAGGTGGTGCGACTGCTCGTGGATCACCTTCACGCAGGGCTTCGTCTTCTCGACGAGCCAGAAGGTGCCCGAGTTCTCGCGCGCCATCGTGACGAGCGCCTGGAAACCGTCGAGGTTCTGGTAGGAGGCGTTGTGGACCTCGCCCTGGCGCACCTCGATCGATCCCTGCCCGTCGCGCAGCGAGAGGTGGAGCGTGCCGCTGCGCTGGTTGTTGATGAGCAGCTGCAGCACGTCGATCAGGCTGAACGTCTCGAGCTTGCCCGCGAAGTTGGTGGGGGCCGCGCCGTCGCGGCGCAGCACGCGGAGCATCTCGTTGTCGATGTCGGTCCCGAACGAGAGCTTCTCGATCGCGACCGTGCCGGTGTCGAAGAGCTCCTCCGGCGTCTCCTGCTCGTCCATCATCAGCATGTAGATCGTCGCGCCGATGCGGATGAGGCATCCGTCCTTGATCGCGGTGCGGTCCCAGATGCGCGCGTCGTTGACGTAGGTGCCGTTGCGGCTCCCGAGGTCCTCGATGAAGAGCGCGCCCCGGCCCTCGCCGCCGACCGTGATCCGCGCGTGCCG
>DASUGR010000059.1:0-48962 GCA_036273915.1 Planctomycetota bacterium
TGTGGAACGTGCGATACCTCGGCGGTCCCGAGGACGCCCTCGCGTTCCCCTGGTGGCTCTTCGCGATCGGCTACGGCGGCGGCATCGCGTGGATCCTCGTGCGGGCCCTTCGTCGCTGACCCGGCCCCCGGAGCCCCCCCACATCGCCCTTCGGATACACTCCCGCCGCCCATGATGGTGCGCTCCCTTTCGATGCGGTCGCGGCTGGTCGGCATCCTGCTGCTCGTCATCGTCGTCTTCGGCGGCGCGGTCTTCGTGCTCACCGCGCTCGTGGCGCAGCGCGCGGTGCAGACGCTCTCGAAGGAGCTCATCGCGCGCCAGGCCGACGGCGTCGCGGACCGGCTCGAGTCGTTCTTCGCGCCGGTGCAGGGCACGCTCTCCATCGGCGAGTCGTGGGGCAAGGAGGGCATCCTCGACCCTGACAAGCCGGAGGAGCTGCGCACGCTGCTCCGGCCCGTGCTCGAGCGGTTCCGGCAGATCACCGCCGCGCTCGTCGCCGACGACCGCGGGCACGAGTTCATGCTGCTCCGCGCCGGCGACAAGTGGTCGATGCGGCAGACGCGGCCCGACGAGTGGGGAACGCGGGTCAAGTGGGCGGACCTGGAGGACGGCCGGTGGGTCGAGGCGTGGAAGGACCTCGACTACGACCCCCGCCGGCGCCCCTGGTACCAGGGCGCGGTGGCGAACCTCGGCGACAAGAAGCGCATCTTCTGGACGGAGCCGTACACCTTCTTCACGACGAGGAAGCCCGGCATCACGGCCGCCGCGGCGTTTCCGACCGGGGATCGAGTGCGCGTCGTCGGCTTCGACGTCCTGCTCGAGGACATCTCCAAGTTCACGATGAGCCTCGGGTTCCTCGACGAGGCCACCATCTTCGTCGTGACCGCGAAGCAGCTCGTCGTCGGGCTGCCGCGGCAGATGTCGGACAAGTCGGTGGAGGCGCGGGACGATGCCCTCCTGCACCCCGTCGGGGATCTCGGCGTTCCGGTGCTCACGGACGCGCTCGCGGCGCTCCCGCTCGGCCAGAGCGAGGCGGCGCGCTTCAGGAGCGGCGGCGAGACCTGGTGGGGCGGGCGCCGGAGCTACGGGCCCGACCTCGAGATCACGGTCGCGGTCCCCGAGCGGAAGATCCTCTCCGGCCTCGAGCAGACGCGCGTCTGGCTCGGCGGCGTCATGGCGTTGATCCTCCTGTTCGCGCTCTGGCGCGCGATCTCGCTGGCGCGCCGCTTCGCGAAGCCGATCGAGAAGCTCGTGGCCGAGAGCGAGCGGCTGAGCCGCGGCGACCTCGAGCCGGGCCAGCCGATCGCGACCCCGATCACCGAGCTTCGCCGGCTCGCCGACGCGCAGGACCGCATGCGCGAGTCGCTGAAGAAGCTCGTGCACCTCGAGGGCGAGCTGCGCGTCGCGCGCATGATCCAGCAGCAGACGTTCCCGCGGTCGCTGCCGGAGCTCCCCGGGTTCGAGTGCGCGGGATTCACGCTGCCGGCGGCGGAGACCGGCGGCGACACGTACGACGGGATCGGGATGGACGAGGACCGCATGCCGACGAACAAGAGAGCGGCGCGCGGCCTGTTCCTGGTCGCCGACGCCACCGGCCACGGCCTCGGCCCCGCGCTCTCGGTGACGCAGGTGCGCTCGATGCTGCGGATGGCCGTGCGCACGGGCCGCGGCCTCGAGGAGATCGTGCGCAACCTCAACGAGCAGCTCCACGACGACCTCGAGTCGGGCCGTTTCGTGACGGCGTGGTTCGGCGAACTCGACGCACGGGCGCGCACGCTCACCAGCTTCAGCGCGGGGCAGGGCCCGCTGCTGCGCTACGACGCCGCGCGCGCCGCGTGGGAGGAGCGGAACTCCGACCTGCCGCCCCTCGGCATCGTCGCGCCGCTCAAGGTGAAGGTGCCGCCGCCCCTCCCGCTCGGGCCGGGCGATCTCTTCCTCGTGCTCTCGGACGGGTTCTTCGAGGCGGCCGCGCCCGGGGGAGAGCTTTTCGGGGCGGATCGCGTGCGCGAGATCGTCGAGCGCCTCCGTGCGGAGCCCGCCGCGCGGATCCTCGCGGCACTGAAGGAGGCGGTGGACGCCCACCTGGCGGGCGCCCCCGCGGCCGACGATCGCACGGCGCTGCTCATCAAGGGCACGCCGCTCGCATGAAGCCACCCGCGGAGGCGCACCGCGCGGGCCCGCGCGTGCGGCGGCGCGGAATCCTCCGCGCAGGAGGGTCTTCCATGCGAAAGGCCGAGTTGAAGGGCTACGAGGACCGGCTCCTCAAGATGAGCGAGCGGCTCCGCGGCACCGTCGAGGAGCTGGACCGGGAGATCGCCGAGGAGCGCTCCGGGGCGGGCGATCTCGCGCGCGTCGGCACGCACAACGCCGACCGCGACACGGAGTTCCTCGAGGTCGACGAGGCGTCCGAGCGGAACGAGGTGGCGATCCTCGGCGACGTGGAGGCGGCGCTCGCGCGCATCGAGAAGGGGACCTTCGGGATCTGCGAGCGCTGCGGGAAGCCGATCCCCGCCAAGCGGCTGGAGGCGCTCCCCTACGCGGCCTGCTGCTCCGCCTGCGCGGCGACCTAGGATCGCTCCTCGCGCCGGGAGGGGGATGGGTCCCGGGAAGGGGGAGGCGCGAGGAACCGCGCGACGAGCGCCCCCATCGCCGCCCCCGCAGCCCCCCCGAGTACGAGCACGAGGACCCTGTGCTCGCCGCCGAGCGCCACGCCGAGCGCCACGCCGACGCTGCTGCCGAACGCGGCGCCGATGCTCGTCCGGAAGCTCCTCCGCAAGTCCTGCATGCCGTTCCCGATCCGGGCCGGCGGTCCGGCGGCCCGATTTGACTCAGGTATTACCGGGTCCCCCCCGCCTCCCCAAGAACTTTCCGCGGCGCGTTCCGTCTGAAGCGTCGCCATGCGAACGACAACGCCCCTTCTCCTCCTCCTGCTCCTTTCCGCCCTGCCCGCCTCCGCGCGGGTGAAGCTCGCCGCGCTCCCCCCGCGCGAGCGCGTCGAGATCCAGCTCGACGACGGCCGCTACACGCTGGTCGAGGAGGAGCGCATCGTCCCGCTGCTCGCCTGGACGCCCGAGGCGGGCAACAACCACGTGGACTTCAGCTGGGCGAACGCGCAGGTGGACAAGGACTCCGTGCTCTTCCGGCCCGTCGCGGTGCGCGAGGGCGACGCCTTCCGCCCGCTCAAGGACGAGGAGGTGAAGGTCGTGAACGTCGCCTACCCGCCGAACGAGAACGCGCTCGTCTTCGAGGTGTACGCGAAGCAGGCATGCGCCGCGAAGGTGCGGGTGAGCTACCTCATCCGGAACCTCGGCCGCACGTTCGCCTACCGCGCGGTGGCGGACCGCGACGAGCGGTTCCTCGCGCTCAAGACCTACCTCGTCATCGGCAACCGCTCCGGCGAGGAGTTCGCGGGCGCGCGCGTGTGGGCGGGCATCGGGCCGCGGCTCGACGCGGGGCCCGACGACGGCGACGACGTCCGGCTGCTCGTGGATCGCGCCGACCGCGTGCCGGTCAGGAAGACGTTCACCTTCGACTGGTACACGCACGGCCCGCTCTCCCCGGAGAAGCCCTTCGCGTCCAAGGTGCTCATGCACTACGCGCTCAGAAACGACGAGAAGAACGGCCTCGGCCGCTTCCCGCTGCCGCCCGGCAAGGCGCGCGTCTTCCTCGACGACGGCCGCGGAGGCGAGGCGTTCCTCGGCGAGGACTGGGTCGGGCTGACCCCGCTCGACCGCGAGGCGCGCATCTTCCTCGGCGAGGCGCGCGACGTGGTCTGCATGCGCACGATCGAGCGGAACGAGCGCCGCCCGGTCGAGGGCAACCTCTTCCACCAGGAGGTCACGCTGCGCTACGAGATCGAGAACTTCCGGGACAAGCCCGCCACGCTCGACATCGTGGAGCAGCTGAACCGCCTCGCGGCCGACTACGGGACCCGCCCGCCCGGCGACGTCGAGTGGGAGCTGCTCGACGGCACGACCGACGGGATCGCGCTCTCGACCGACCGGGGCAGCGCGTTGCCCGTCCTCTCCGTCGACCTCGCCCCGCGCCCGAAGGAGGGCGCGGTCGAGAAGCGGGTCGTGATCCTCCACATCCTCCTCAAGAACCTCTGGTAGTCCGCCTGGAGCCGCTTCCCCTCAAAAGTACTAGTCCATCGGTGCCTGGCACCGTACGCCTAGGAGTTACAACCATGCGACGCATCCTTCCCCTCCCCGTGGCCCTTCTCCTCCTGCTCGCCGTCACCGCGGCCGGCAAGAACGTCGACCTCGTCACCCTGCCCGACCGCGCGAGCGTCCAGCTCACCATCTACAACTCCGAGGACCTGACGCTCGTCCGCGAGACGCGCGAGATCGCGCTCAAGCGCGGCAGGAACCAGCTCCAGTTCAGCTGGGCGAACACGCTCATCGACCCCACGAGCGTCGAGTTCCGCCCCCTCGAGAAGAAGGGCGAGATCGAGCTCGTCGACACGCGCTTCCCCGGCAGCAAGCCGCAGCACCTCGTCTGGACGATCGACTCGCAGGTCGAGGGCCAGGTGAAGGTCGAGGTCTCCTACTTCACGAGCGGCATCACGTGGAGCATGGACTACGTCGCGCTCACGGACGCCCGCGAGGAGTCGCTCGCGTTCCGCGGCTACGTGCGCGTGTCGAACGGCTCCGGCGAGGAGTACGAGGACGCGCAGGTGCGCCTGATCGTCGGCCGCATCAACCTCGTCGAGAAGATCGCCGCGCTCGCGCAGCGCCGCGGCCTCCCGTCCCCGCCGGCGGAGAAGTCGGCGCTCTTCAACGAGCTCAAGAAGGAGGGCGCGCGCGCCGCGTTCGCCGAGGCCGACGCGCGCGACCAGGCCGCCGGCAAGGAGATCGTGAAGGAGGGGCTCTCCGAGTACTTCATGTTCTCCGTCTCCGGCACCGAGACGATCCGCCACGGCTGGTCGAAGCGCATGGAGGCGGTGCGCGCCGACGGCGTGAAGTTCGCGACCGTCTACCGCCTGCGCGAGCACCAGTACGGTCCGCGGCCGGTGCGCTTCTTCCTCTGGAAGAACGACGCGGAGCACGGGCTCGGCGGCTCGCCGCTCCCGGACGGCCGGCTGCGCGTCCTCCGCACGAACGCCGACGAGGGGCTCTCCGTCCTCGGCGAGGAGGCGGTCTCCTACGTCCCCATCCAGGCGCCGATCGAGATCAACCTCGGCCCCGACGACCGCGTCGACTGCGAAACGGTCGCGGGCGCCACGCGCCGCTACGACTTCCGCTTCGACCACCGTCCCGCGCGCGTCGTCGGCTGGACCGAGGAGACGAAGTGGCAGGACCGCGTGCGGAACAGCCGCGGGAAGGAGATCGTGTTCGAGCTGCAGCGGGTCCTGGACGGCGACGTCGAGCACGCTTCCGAGGTGGCGACGAGGCTCTTCGACTACCGGACGATCGAGACGCGCTTCGTCGTGGCGCCGCGGGGGGAAACGACCTACCCGTCGACGGTCGTCCGGCGGCTGGGCGCGAGCCAGCGCCAGCAGCGCGTGGTCCTGCGGTGAGAATCGGGAGGGGGCCGGGGGGCCGCGGCCCCCCAGCCCCCCCCATTTCACGGGCGAAGGGGCCGCCGTCCCGTTTCGAGACGGCTTCGGTCCCGCCCCCCCGTTTGCCGATAGTTGGCGGGCGGTATGGATCTCGCGGGAAAGCTCACCACCTTAGGCCTCGCCGAGGTCTTCCAGAACCTCGCGTTCAGCCATCACACCGGCACGCTCACGCTGAAGCAGAACGACAAGAAGGCGTTCATCGCCTTCGAGAACGGGCGGATCCGGGCGTCGAAGGTCGAGGGCAGGGACATCGACTACGTCGACCTCGCGCGGCGCTGGGAGCTCGCGACCGAGGAGGTCCTCGCGAAGGCCGCCGGCACCAACCGCCGGCGCACGCTCAAGGCCTACCTCCTCGGCTCCGGCGCGCTCGACGAGGCGCGCTTCGACGCCGCCGTCAGCGACGCGGCGAGCGAGGCGATCCTCCCGCTCTTCGGATGGAAGGCCGCGTCGTTCCAGTTCGAGGAGGGCACGCTCAAGGAGCGGCTCTTCGACAAGGAGCAGCTCGGCGCGGCGATCGACCTCGACCCGATGGCGGTCGCCATGGAGGCGGCGCGCCGGCACGACGAGTGGGAGACGATCCAGGAGTACGTGCCGACGGAGAAGGAGGTCCTCGTCCACACCGGCGTGCGCCCCGACATGGAGCTTCCCGCCGGCACCGAGCGGCTTCTCCACCTCTTCGACGGCACGCGCCACCTCGGCGCCGTGATGGCCGAGTCGAGGCTCAAGGAGTTCAACCTCTTCAAGGCGGTCGCGGGGCTCGTCGAGATGGGCGTGCTCGTGCCGGCCACGGCCGACCGCGTGCGCGAGCTCGCGACGCAGGCGCGCACCGCGGGGAAGATCACGCTCGCGGCGCAGCGGCTCGAGGTGGCGCTGAAGCTCGACCCGTCCGACCTCCAGACCCGCGGGGAGCTCGTGCTCCTCCACGAGCGCGCCGGGCGCCTCTTCGACGCCGCGCGCGAGCTCGTGAAGACCGCGGGGATGCAGATGGAGCGGGGCGACCTCGACGGCGCGCTGGAGTCGCTCGAGCGCGCGGCCGTGCTCGCGCCGCAGGACCTCGACATCCTCGAGCGCATCCTCAGGCTGCACGAGCAGCGCGGCGACCAGACGCGGGCGCTCAAGCTCGGCCGCCGCCTCGCGGAGGCGCTCGTCCAGCAGAAGATGTACGAGGACGCGCTCCCCCTCTACGAGCGGCTCCTCAAGAGCAACGAGGGGAACACGGCGCTCCAGGAGGCGATCGCACAGGTGCGTCTCGCGCTGAACGAGCCGAAGAAGGCGGCCGCGCACCTCTTGGCCGTCGCGGACGCGGCGTACGAGCGCGACGACTTCCGCAGCGCGCGCCGCGCCTACAAGCAGGTGCTCGTCGCCGACGAGAGGAACGCGCGGGCGAAGGAGCGGCTCTCCGAGATCGAGTCGGGGGAGGCGCAGGCGCGCCTCGACCGCCGCCGCCGCTGGAAGCGGCTCGCCATGTACGGGGTCGTGGCCGCGGCGCTCGTGTTCGTGGGCGTCCGCGAGTGGATCGCGCAGGACGTGCTCAACAGGACGCACAACGCGGCGGTCGCGACCTTCGCGCGCGACAACACCGACGTGGCGCGCGCCGGGGCGCTGAAGAGCTACCTCGAGGTCGCGGAGGCCTACCCGTTCACGCACACGGCGGCGCTGGCCCGCGATGCCGCCCACGCGCTGCTCGTCTCGGAGGTCGCGCGGATCGAGGGCTGGCTCGGCCAGGCGGCCGACGCGAGGACGACCGCCGACATCGAGGCGACGCTCGGCCGCGCCGAGAGCCACCTCCGCCGCCTCGACGAGCTGCCGTTCGAAGGCGCCTCGGGCGAGGCGTGGGGCGAGAGCCGCGACCGCCTCCGCTCGCGCATCGCGAAGCTCCTCGAGCGCTGATCCACAGGGGGTCCGGGGGCGGCCGCATCGCTCGACGGCGACGATCGTCGGGATGATCGGGCCGATCACGCGCCGCCGAGCCCCGCAGAGCGCCCCCGCAAGCGCGCCCACGCGCGACGAACCAGCTGCCAGCGCAGCGCGAGCAGGAGGAGCGGCTCGCCGCGGGGCGCGTCGTAGCCGGTTCCCCACGCGAGGAAGCCGCGCAGGAAGCCCTTCCAGTCGCCCTCGTCGAGCGCGCGGATCGCGTCCTGCGGGAACATCCGCACGTCCGGGCGCGACACGCGCTCGGGCGGACGCACGACGACGGGCGCGCCCGCGAGCATCGCGCGGATCGCGCCGGGAAGGTCCGCGCCGAAGCGCGCATGAAGATGCACCCACGGCGGCGGGCGCGCGTTGAGCTCGAGGAAGAGCGGCTCGGAGGCGCCGCGCGGCAGGATCCAGTCCACGCCGCAGAGGCGCCGCCCCGGGAGCATCGCGGCGAGCGCCTCGAGCCGCGGCTCGAACCCCGGGACGTGCACGTAGCGGCGCACGCACGAGGGACCGAAGGGCTTCGGGTGCACCTCGGACTTGAACGCGGACATCCAGAAGAGCGGGCGTCCGCCGTCGAGGAGGATCGCGGTGCTGCCGACGTCGCCGTCCACGAACCGCTGCACGACATAGGGGGCGCCCTCGGGCACGCGGCCGACGTCCTCGGGGCGGTCCGCGCGGAAGAGCCCGGCGCCGGCCGTCGACGCGTCGGGCTTGAGGATCACGGGGAAGCCGATCCGCCCGGCGGCGGCACGCGCGGCGTCGGGGCCGATCGCCACCTGCGCGTCAGGGAACGGGAGGCCCTTGGACGCCATCGCGCGCGCGAACGCCGCCTTCGACACGAGCAGGTCCTCCATGCCGAGGCCCGGCACGCCTCCGTCGCGCGCGGCCGCGCGGAGGATCTCGTCGTCGCCGAGGATCACCCAGTCGAACATCTGCCCCGCGAGCAGCCGCTTCAGCGCGGCGAGCGCGCCGTCCGTGTCCCGAGGCGCCGGAAAGAGCTCCGCGACGTGCCGCGATCGGGCGACGGGGCGGCGCGGGTGCGCGAGGAGGCAGACGCGCGCGCCCGCCTCGGCGAGGATCCTCGGCACGCGCGCGACGCCGAGCCAAGCTGCCGCCGTCGCGAGCAGGATCCGGGGGGGCACGGGGGGCACGCTACCACGGTCCCTCCCCCGTGCCCCCTCCCTTCCGGCGAAGCACCCTTGTGGCGGCGCCATGCGGCGTGCGACCATGGGCCACGTGGGCGACGCGCGCGGGATCGGTCGCGACGAGCTGAAGGGCTGGATCGACGCGAAGCGGCCCTTCGTCCTCCTCGACGTGCTGCCGCCGGAGGTGTTCCGCGCGGGGCGCGTTCCTTCGGCCGTGAACGCGTGCATCTACGAGGTCACGTTCCTGGAGCAGGCGGCGGCGCTCGTGCCCGACCGGCGCACGACGGTCGTCACCTACTGCGAGGGTCCCGGCTCGCGCGCCTCGGCGGATGCCGCGGAGCGTCTCGTCGGCGCGGGGTACGAGGACGTCCGCAGGTTCGAGGGCGGGCGCGAGGCTTGGCGCGAGGCGGGCTGGCCGTTCGAGGGGCGCGCGGACCCGCCGCCGCCGGAGGAGCCGCTGCGCGACGGCGCCTACGCGGTCGACGTCGGGAGGAGCCTCATCGGGTGGGTCGGACGCAACCCGGGCGGGAGCCACGACGGCACGCTGCGGTTCAAGGGCGGCCGCATCACGGTGGAGGCGGGCGCGATCACCGAGGGCGAATTCGAGATCGACATGCGCACGATCGAGGTCGCGGACCTCTCGGGCGAGATGGCCGGCCTCCTGCGCCGCCACCTCGAATCGGAGGACTTCTTCGCGATCGCGGCGAACCCGGTCGCGCGCTTCACGGTCATGCGCATGGTGCCGATCGGCGGCGCGACGCCGGGCGCGCCCAACTTCGAGGTCGAGGGCGATCTGCACGTGCGCGGGGTGACGAACCCGACCGCGTTCCCCGCGACGGTCGGGGTGCGGAGCGGCGACATGACGCTCGAGGCGCACTTCGACATCGACCGCACGCGCTGGAACGTCAACTACGGCAGCGGCAAGTTGTACGCGCGGCTGGGCATGCACCTCGTGCACGACCACGTCACCGTCCAAGCCCGCGTGGTCTTGCAGGTCAACGGTTGACCTGCGGGACCGACGTAAGTCGCCGTCGCAGGCGAGGTTGCGTGCGCCGGACCGCGCCAGTCCTGACGCACGGCATGCGCCAGCGGTGGCGCACCTCGGGTACCCCAAATCCCTGTCGGACAAGGACTTGTGGAGGCCCGACAGGTCAACCGTTGATCTGCAGGAGCAGGTCGTCTTTGCTGCGGCCGACGTAGAGGGCCGCGACCGCCGTCAGCGCGAGGGCCACGAGGCCCAGGATGCCCCAGAAGGACTTCCTGGACTCCGTCGGCTGCGCCACGGACGCGGTGACGACCGCGTGCACGGGCACGGTCACCGCCAGGTCGATCCTCGGCCTGTCGAGCACGACGCCCTCCGGCGCCGAGAGCGTGATGCTCGGGTGCCACGTGCCCGGCCCGGACTCCGGCGAGACATGGAACCTCACCGGGATGCGCGCCTCCCCGGCGCGCCGCAGCGACACCGTCTTGAGCGTCTGGATCGAGACCCCTTCCGGCAGCCCGTCCCGGTCGATGTCCACGCCGAGGTCGACGGTCTGGACGATCGCGTCCTCGACCGTGAGGATGAGGGTGACCGCGCCGTCGGCGCCGTCCGCAAGCCCCTCGAGGCTCCCGTCGACCTGCACCGCCACGGCGAGCGGCCGCACGACGACCGGGAACTGCGCCGAGGCGAGGACGAGCCCCGACTCGAGCGCGATCTCGACCGTGCCGCGGTAGGCGCCGGGCCGCGCGCCGGTGACCTCGACCGACATGGGCACGACCTGCGTCCCGCCGGTGAGCTTGACCTTCGTCGGCGGGAGCGTCGCCGCCATCCCCTCCGGCAGCTTGTCGAACGAGAGCTTCAGCGTGACCTCGTTGTCCTTGAGGTCGTCGCTCGCCTGGAGCGCGAGGGACGCCTGGACGGTCCCACCGTGGAAGGGCAGGGGCTCGGGGCTCTTCACCTCCCTGACCGTGAGCTTGCCGTCCGTGATGCGCCAGCGGAGCGCGATCATGCCCGCCTCGCGGGCGCGGCGCCCGCGGCGCGCGAGGACGCGGACGAACTCGATCTGCTCCCCGGGCTCGAGGGACGCCGGCTTCAGCCGGAACGTGACGTCGTTCGGACCTGTGGCGAGCGGCGTGGGTTCCGAGACGATCTTCGCGGACCCGCCGCTCTCGAGCACGAGGTCGGTGCCGTCGAAGCCGGACGGGAGCTCGAGCGGGAATGACCCCGTGAGCTCCGCGGCATGGTCCTTCGGCACGTCGCCGAGGTCCAGCGACGCGGGCAGCCGCAGCAGCGGGGGCTCCTGGGGCCGGACGACGTGGACGGAGAGCGTGACCACCGACGGGTCGACCTTGACGCCGCGCGCGGCGATCGAGAGCGTTGTCTTGTACTCGCCCTCGGGCACGTCGCCGGCGACGCGCACGCGCACGGGCAGCGGCGTCTGGCCCTTGGCGACGACGGCGGGCGACTCGACGACGAGCCCCTTGGGCAGCTCCTTCTGGACGGACGCGCGCACCTCGGGGGCGAGCGCCGCGGCGGCGGCATCCGGCGCGAGCGTGAGCTCGCCGGTCGCGTCCTCGCCCGCGGCCGCCTCGAGCTTGAGCGCGCCGGCCACCGAGACCCGCGGCGGCGCGACCTGGAACACGACCCTGAGCTCGGGAACGGAGAGCGCGGTATCGCCGGCGTCGAGCCGCAGGCGGCACTCGGCCGTCCCCTCGCGCGCGTCGTCGGGGACCGAGACGGTGAAGCCGAGGGCCAGCTCGCCCGCGGCCGCCTCGGCCTTCGCAGGCTCGACCTTGACGCCCGCGGGCGCCCGCGTCACGGTGAACGAGACGTTCGGCGGCGACGCGGCGGCGTCCTCGTTGGGCACGAGCGCGACCTGCCCCGTCGCGGTCTTGCCCGGCGCGACGCGGCCAAGGTCCACGCGCGGCTGCTTGACCGTGATCCGCGGCTCCCCCACGCTGAAGCGGAGCGGGATGCGGCGAGGCTCGGCCCAGTGGAGCAGGCCCACGCCCTCGACGAGCACGGCGAGGTCGCTGTACGAGCCCGACCTGGCGCCCGTGCAGATGAGCTGGAGGTCGATCTCGGTCGAGCGGCCCACGAGGGCCATCTCCCGCGGGCTGACCGTCACGGTCATGCCGGGGGGGAGCGTGCCGCCGACGGAGAGCCGGAGCCTCCGGCCCGCCGCCCCGCCGCCGCTGCGCGCGACGAACGGGACGAGCGCGGTCCAGCTCGTGCCGCCCTTCGCGCCGAGGTTCGTCTTCTTCATCTCGATGCGCGTGAACGTCCACGTGAGGTCGTCGAGCGAATCGAGCGCGATCTGGCGGCCGGCGCCGCTGTTCGTGATCGCGGTCGCGAGCGCCTCGTCCGGATCGCCGAAGTGCGTGTACCAGAGGAACCAGTCGTCGGGCGCCTTCATCCCCTTCGCGTCCCACGCGGCGATCACGTCGGGGAGCGCCGGCGCGGGATCGCCGCGCGCGACGGTCTGCGGCCCGTCGGTGACGAGCACGAGGTGGCGCGCCCGGTCCGGCCGCAGGCCCTTGAACCGCTTCAGCTCCTCGATCCCCGCGTCGATGGCCGCGCCGAGGTACGAGTAGCTGTCCCGCGCCTTCAGGTCCTCGAGCGCCGCGTCGACCTTCGACCGCACCTCGGCCGCGCCGCGCTCGTCGTTCGCCGCGGTGAAGCGAAGGATCTCGTGCACGCCCTCGCCGAAGGGCACGATGGCGACCTGCGAGCCCGGCCCGACGGCCTCCTCGAGAAGCCCCTGGAGGAGTCTCCGCCCGCGCAGGAGCGCGTCGTTCTTGCGCATGCTGCTCGACAGGTCGATCACGAGCGCGAGGTCGCTGCCCTGCGCCGGGGCGTCGTCCGTGATGCCGAGCGGGGCGAGCAGAAGGAGGGTCGCGAGGATACGGCGGTGCATGGGGAAAACCTCTCTAGCCACCCTCCTATCGGCATCCGGGGCGGCTCCGCCTTCGTCTCGTTCCGAGACGATCCCGCCTGGGCTCGGCCGGGAAGCCGCGCCGCCTCGCTCGCGGCCCCGGTAGCGCGGTGCCGGGGAGGGAGAAGGGGCCCGGGGAGGAGGGAGGGGGCCCGCAGGCACCGCGCGGGCTTACGCGCGCGAGCGGATCTTCACCTCGCCCTGGAGCGTCCGGTGGACCGGGCAGCGTCCGGCAATCTCCATCAGCCGCGCGTGCTGCTCCGCGGAAAGATCCCCTTCGAGCGTGACCTCCTGCTCGATCACGTCGACCTTGCCCTCCTTCGTCTCGCAGTCCTGGCACTCCTCCGCGGGGACCTTCTCGTGGCGAAGCCGGACCGACACGCGCCGGAGCGGGATCCTCTTCAGGTCGGCGTACATCCGGACGGTGATCGACGTGCACGCGCCGAGCGCGGAGAGGAGGAGCTCGTAGGGGTTCGGGCCTGCATCCTTCCCGCCCTTCTCCGCGGGCTCGTCGGCAAGGAGCCGGTGGCGCCCCCCCGCCACGATCTTCTGCGTGTACCTTTCGCCTTCCTCGGTGACGACGACTTCTGCCATGGCCAGAAGCTAGCGTATCCTGTGCCGCCGTGCGCCTTTTCGCCCTCGCCCTCCTCGCCGCGTGCGCCGTCGCGCCCAAGGCCCCCGAAGCCCCCTCCTATTTCCTCGTCGCCGACGAGCGCTCCGGCCGGGCGGTCGCGATGGACAACCTGCTCGACGAACTCGTGAAGAACGATGTCGTCTTCCTCGGCGAGACGCACCTGGACGACAACACGCACCGCTTCGAGCTCGAGACGTACGAGGGGCTCGCCGGCCGGCGCAAGGTCGTGCTCGCGTTCGAGATGTTCGAGCGGGACGTGCAGCCCGCGCTCGACGACTACCTCGAGGGGCGGATCGACGAGAAGACGTTCTTCGAGCGCGCGCGGCCCTGGCAGAACTACCGGAGCGGCTACCGCGCGCTGATCGAGGCGGCGAAGCGCCGCGGGCTGCCGGTCGTCGCATCGAACGCGCCCGGCCCCGTGCTGCGGAAGCTCTCGGCGGAGGGCGGCGGGCTCGACAAGCTCGCGCCGGAGGACCGCGCGCTCCTGCCCGCCGAGATCTACGACGGCACGGACGACTACTGGGAGCGCGTCGCGCGCGCGACGCGGGGGCACATGGGCACGGGCGGCGACCGGGTCACCTCCGTGCAGAACCTCTGGGACAACACGATGGGAGATTCGTGCGCGCGGGCGCTCCGGCAGTACCCGGGCGCGCTCGTGCTGCACGTGAACGGCGGGTTCCACTCCGCGTACCGCGGCGGCGCCGCCTATCAGCTCCTGAAGCGGAAGCCGGACGCGCGGGTCGCCGTCGTCGAGATCGCCACCGTGAACGACTTCGCCGGCCTCGAGCCCTTCGGGGCGCCCGAGCGCGCCGACTACGTCGCGTTCGTCCTCGGCCGCGCGCGCGGGCCGCAGGACGGCTTCCACGCGGTCACGGTGTTCCCCGAGCTGCGCTACCGGCTGCACCTGCCGCATGGCCTCACGGAAGGCAAGACGCCGCCGCTCCTCGTCTGGCTCGGCGGCGACGGGTTCCGCGCCGCGGACGCGCTCGCGCCGCTCGCGGAGGAGCTCGGCGACGAGGTCGCGATCGCCGCCGTCGAGCCCCCCTACCCGATGCTCGCGGACGACCTCGCGCCCGGCGGGCGCTGGTTCACGGGGGAGACGTTCGACGACGACCTCGGCTTCCTCGGGAGCGGGCTCGCGCGGATCGTCGGCTACGTGCTCCGCAACTACCCGGTCGACGGGACGCGCGTCGTGCTCGCCGGCGAGGGGACAGGCGCGACGGTCGTCGCGGCGACGTCGCTCTACGAACGCGACCTCGCGCTGCCCGCGTTCGCGATCGGGCCCGCGCGCTTTGGCAAACTGCGCATGCTCGGCCTGCCCGGATCGGAGGGGGCTTCGGGGGCACGGAGGCTCTCCGTCACCGTCCGCGACGCGGACCTCGAGTGGTGGACGAAGGAGGCGGAGGCATGGGAGGGCACCGGCCTTCCCGTCGAGGTCGCGAAGGGGACGCGCGCGCAGGCGATGGCCGAGGTCCGGGCGTCGCTCGGGCTGTCGCCGGCGAAGAAGGAGGGCGCGTGGACGGGTCTGCTGCTTGTTCACGACACGCCGCGCGCCCGCCTGTGGGCGGACACCTACGTGATGCGGCTGCCGGGGCCGGCGGACGTCGTCGACACGGCGGAGACGCAGGAAGGCGCGCGCCTCCAGCCGCTCGCGTTCGAGGGCGAGTCCGTGCCCGAGGGTCTCGGCATCCTGCCGCCGTTCCCCATCGAATCGCTCATGGACGGGAAGGGCCTTCCGCTCGCGGCGGGGCCGTTCGGCGGGACGACGATCCTCGTGGTGCCCGCGGACACGACAGAGGAGCAGCGGGCGGCGTGGAAAAAGCTCGAGGAGACCGACGCGATCAAGAAGAAGTCGCGCTTCGCGCGTCTCGTGGTGCTCACGGCGAAGCCCAAGGACGAGGGGCCGGCGCAGACGACCGGCCTTGCGGTGGAAGGCCTTCCCGCGGCGCTCCAGGCGGTGAAGGACGCGGGGCGTTCGGTCGTGCTGGTGGTCCCGGCGGTCTTCTGCGCGGACGCCGGGATGATGGCGGAGATCCGCGCTGTCGCGCGGCCCTACGAGGACATCCTCGACCTCAGCTACCTGCCGGGCCTCGGCGGCGAGGTCCGCCCGCCGGAGCCCGCGCCGAAGTAGGCCCGCGGCGACGGAGTGCGAACATCTGCCGCCCCAGCGTCCGGGCAATCTCCGGCGGGAGCGGGTGTGCGAACATCTTCCGTTCGTCGTTCCGTCCCGCGCCCACGCGCCTCGGAGTGCGAACATCGAGCGCTGGCCGGCCACCCGCCGACCAGTGCTCTCAGTCGACACACCCACGCAGCGAACGCCGACTCGGCGTTGCACGGCGCGGGCCCGCTGCGAGTGCGGAGATCCGGCGCCGGCGCGACCACGGCCGCCGGGCCCACGCATTCCGTACCAACGTACGCGACGGGACCGACAGCCTCCGCGGGGCCATCCGGCGCACCGGGAACAAGCCCCCGCGCGGCGACGGAGGACGCGGAGCTCCCCTCCGACCTGCAGCCTCTCCGGAAGCCGGCAGCCTCCTCCCGTTGCCCCCGGAGCCCCCCCTCTTCCGCTAGCATGGCGCCCATGAAGAAGCGGATCGCCCTCATCTCGACCGGCGGCACGATCGAGAAGAGCTACGACGAGATGCGGGGCGTTTTGCAGAACAAGTACAGCAACCTCGACGTCATGCTCGCGACGCTCCACCTCGAGGGGGTGGAGATGGTCCGCGTGCCGCTCATGAACAAGGACAGCCTCGACATGACCCCCGAGGACCACCTGCTGATCGCGCAGACGGTCGGCAGCATGGCGGCGGCCCACGACGGCGTCCTCGTCGTCCACGGCACGGACCGCCTCGCGGTCACCGGCGAGAAGATCGTGGAAACCCTCGGCACGCCGCGCGTCCCCGTGGTGCTCACCGGCGCGATGCAGCCCTACGTGATGCGCACGTCGGACGCGATGCAGAACCTGACCGAGGCGCTGCTCGCCGTGCAGGTCGCGCCGCCCGGCGTCTACGTGGCGATGCACAACCGGCTGCTCCGGTTCCCGGGCGTCGTGAAGGACCCCCGCCGCGGCACGTTCGTCCGGAAGGACGAGCTGCCGCGGTAGACGCGCGGCGGCGGCGAACGCGCACGCCGGTTGCAATCGTCCAGGCACCCTGCTATCCGTGCCTCCATGCCCGGGCAGGAGCCTCCGAAGAGGCTTAAGTTCCCGTGCCCCCAGTGCGGCCACGGGCTCGGGAGGCACGAGTCCGGCGACGCCCGCTACAGCAAGAAGTCGCTCACGCTCTTCGGCGTGGGGGCGATCCTCACCGCCGCCTGGGCGGGCGTGCTGCTCGCGTGGTCGCCCGTCTTCCTCGTGCCCCGGAGCATCGGGAGCTTCGCCCTCTGTGCGCTCTTCTATCTCTGGCCGGGGCTCGTCGTCGGCGCGTGGGCAAGCCGCCTGCCGCGCGTGCGGACCCGCCGCTGCGCGCGATGCGGCTGGAGCGAGACGACCACGCTGGGCAGCGCCTCATGACCGCTCCGCCGGCAGGTGCGGCGGGCGACGAGCCGTGCGCGACCGCGCGCCGCCGTTGACCGCCCTTGCGGGCGCGGTTCCAATGATGCGCTCTTGAGCGGGCCCCTTGCCGTCTACTGCGTCCTCGTCGTGCTCGCGTCGCTCGCCGGCGGCGCGCTGCCGTCGCGGCTCCACCTCACCCACACGCGGTTGCAGGTGATGGTGAGCTTCGTCGCGGGCCTCATGCTCGGCGTGGCGCTCCTCCACATGATCCCGCACGCGGCGCACTACACGTCGGTGGACGCGACCGCGCGATGGTCCGTCGTGGGGCTGCTTCTCATGTTCTTCCTCATCCGCGCGTTCCACTTCCACGAGCATGAGATGGGGATGGGGCCCGGGGAAGGGGAAGAGCACGCGCACGGCCACGCGCACGAGCACCCGCACGACCACGCATCCCCGCACGAGCCCCCGCATCCCCCCCTCTCCCGCGGGCACCCTCGCCTCCCCTCGCTGGGGTGGATCGGCATCGCGATCGGCCTTTCCGTCCACTCGCTCATCGACGGCGAGGCGCTCGCGTCGAGCGCGTTCGCCGAGGCCCACGCGGGGCACGCCCACGAGGGCGCGCCGCTGCCGGGCATGGGGACGTTCCTCGCGGTTCTCCTCCACAAGCCGCTCGACGCGCTCGCGATCACGTCGGTCATGGCGGCCGCCGGCTGGCCCCCGCGCACGCGGCGGATCGTCAACGCGCTCTTCGCGTTCGTCTGCCCGCTCGGCGCCGCGCTCTTCGTGCTGGGCGCGGGGGCGGGCTCCGGCGCGGTCCTCGGCGCCGCGCTCGCCTTCGCGGCGGGCGCGTTCCTGTGCATCTCGCTCGGCGACCTCCTGCCCGAGGTCCAGTTCCACGCGCACGACCGCCTGAAGCTCTCGCTCGCGCTCCTCGCGGGGGTCGCGATCGCGTATGCCGTGACCTTCCTCGAAAGCGGCATGCACGGGTAGAGTAGGCGCGTGCACCGCACCGGCGACCTCCGCGACTGCCTGCTCGAGTGGGTTCGCCGGGAGACCGCGCCCGACGCTGCGGCGTGGGTCGAGGCGCAGTGCACCGCGCTCGCGGAGGGCGCGCCGGCGCGCCTGCTGTTCCTCGATTTCTCGGGGGCGCTGCGGAGGACCGGCAAGGCGCCGCTGCGCCTGCGGCCGGAGGACCTCGCGCGGGCGGACCGGCTCCGCCCCGCGTGGAACCCCGCCGGGTGGACCACCGACCAGGCGGCGCGGATCGCGCTCGTGCTCTCGTGGCCCGCGGCGGACGCGGCCGCGTACGCCGCGACGCTCGACCAGATCTTCCAGTCGGCGGACCTCGGCGAGCTGGTCGCGCTCTACCAGGCGCTGCCCGTGCTGCCGCACCAGGGCGCGCACGTCCGGCGCTGCGCCGAGGGCGTGCGGACGAACATGACCGACGTGTTCAAGGCGATCGTCCACGGCAACCCGTACCCGTGCGAGCACCTCGACGAGGCCGCGTGGAACCAGATGGTCCTGAAGGCGCTCTTCGTCGGCGTCGCGCTCCACCCGGTGCACGGGCTCGACGCGCGCGCCAACCCCGCGCTCGCGCGGATGCTCCTGGACTACGCGCGGGAGCGCTGGGCGGCGAAGCGCGCGGTGAGCCCCGAGCTCTGGCGCTGCGTCGGCCCGTTCGCGGACGCCACGGCGCTCGCGGGGATGGGGAAGGTGCTCGCGGAGGGGGAGCCGGAGGAGCGGCACGCCGTCGTGCTCGCGCTGCGGAACTCGCCGGACGCGGGCGCGAAGTCGCTGCTCGCGCGCCACCGCGTGGCGTTGCCCCCCGGCTGCGACTGGGCCCATCTCTCCCCCGCCGCCACTGCGCCGCTGTGAGGACAGGATGAAGTTCATCGACCCGCACGTCCACATGACGTCCCGCACGACGGACGACTACGAGGCGATGGCCGCGGCGGGCGTCGTGGCGATCGTCGAGCCCGCGTTCTGGCTCGGCCAGCCGCGCACGACCGTCGGGGCATTCCACGACTACTTCGCGAGCCTCGTCGGGTTCGAGCGGTTCCGGGCGTCGCAGTTCGGCATCTCGCACCACTGCGCGATCGGGCTCAACAGCAAGGAGGCGAACAACGAGGCGCTCGCGGAGCAGGTGATCGAGATCCTGCCGCGCTTCCTCGCGAAGGAGGGGGTCGTCGCGGTCGGCGAGATCGGCTACGACGACCAGACCGAGGCCGAGGAGAAGTTCTTCCGGAAGCAGCTCGAGCTCGCGAAGGAGGTCTCCCTGCCGGTGATGATCCACACGCCGCACCGGAACAAGAAGCAGGGCACGACGCGCAGCATGGACGTGATCGAGGAGATGGGCGTCAAGCCGCACATGGTCGTCGTCGACCACAACAACGAGGAGACCGTGAAGGAGGTCCTCGGCCGCGGTTACTGGGCGGCGTTCACGATCTACCCGAAGACGAAGATGGGGAAGGAGCGGATGGTCGAGATCGTCCGCACGTACGGCCCGGAGCGGATCATCGTGGACTCGGCGGCGGACTGGGGCGTGTCGAACCCGCTCTCGGTGCCGCAGACGGCAAAGCTGATGCTCGAGAAGGGGATCTCCGAGGCGACGGTCCACGCCGTGACGTACGGGAACGCCCTGCTCGCGTACGGCCAGAGCGGCCAGTTCCAGGCGGAGCCCCCGGCGGTGGACCAGCGGAAGCTCTTTGAGGGCAGCTCGGTCCTTCGCGGCGGCCAGGACCCGAGGCACTGAGCCATCGTGCTTGTGCGCCCGGGGCAGGACCCCGGGACTCGGGACTCGGTCAGGGCGCGCTCTGTCTCCGGCGCGGCAGGCGCGCGTAGACCACCAGGCTGCAGACGATCAGCAGCGAAGCGGAGGCGGCGATCGTGAAGTACGGGGATGTCGCCTCCGCCACCGCGCCCGCGAGGAAGGCGCCCAGCGGAAGCGACCCGCCGAACGCGACCGCCCAGATGCCCATCACCCGCCCGCGAATCCGATCCTCGACGCTCGTCTGGATCAGCGTGTTGGCCGTCGACATGAACGTGATCGCCCCGAAGCCGGCGAGGGCGAGCGCGCCGCTCACGGCCCAGAAGGCGGCGGTGCGCTTGCCGAGTGCGGCCCCCAGGCCCGCGACGAGGAGCATGCCGCTCGCCATCACCCACACGCCGCCGAACACGTGCATCCGCGGGCTTCTCTCGGGCTCGTGGCTCGCGACGAGGAGCGCGCCGCCGATGGCGCCGACGCCGAACATCGACATCAACGCCCCGTATTGCGTCTCCGTGAGGCCCAGGTAGTCCGGTGCGATGGCCGGCATGAGCGTCTGGAACGACCACCCGAGGACCCCCACCAGGAAGACGAGGAGCAGCAGGATCCTCACGCGACGGTTCCGGGCCACCTCGACGAGACCCTCCCTCAGATCCCGCACGTGGGCGTGGAACCGCTCGACCCACGTGGCCTCGCCCCGCGGGGGCCTCTCGACGGGAGCAATGACGAGCATGAGCAGGGTCACCGTGACGACCACGTAGCTGAGCGCATCGACCGTGAAGCACCAGCCCATGCCGATGGTCCCCATCAGGACGCCCGCGAGCGCGGGGCCGAAGATCCGCGAGAGGTTGACGAGGGCCGAGTTGAGGGCGATGGCGTTCGTGAGCCGCTCGCGGCCGACCAGCTCGAAGATGAAGGACTGGCGGGCGGGCATTTCGAAGGCGAACGCGATGCCGCTGATCGACGCGAGCACGGCCAGGTGCCAGACATGGATCCAGCCCGTGAACACGAGGGCCGCGATGGCGCCCGAGGACAGGGCTGCCACGACCTGCGTCAGGACGATCATCCTGCGCTTGTCGACCTTGTCGGCGATCGCCCCCGCCGTCGGGGAGAGCACGAACATCGGAAACGTCGCGAGTCCCGTGATGAGTCCCAGAAGCGCCTTGCTGCCCGTGAGCTGGTAGACGAGCCATCCCATCGAGGTCCGCCGCACCCACGTGCCGACGAGCGAGATTCCCTGCCCGATGTAGAACAGGCGGAAGTCGCGTATCCCGAGCGAGACGAGGGTGGTGCGGAACCACGCGCCGACCATGCCCGCCGACCCGATCTGGTCGAGGGGGGACAGCGGCTCGCCACGGCCGTCGTCGGCTTCCGCCCCGGGTCGCTCTCCGCGCGCGGCGCTCATCCGCCTACCCTACTACGCCGGATCCATGGACCGGTGCTGCCTGCGCCCGGCCGCGGCGGCGGCCTTCGATGGCGCGCGGCGGATCCGCCGCGTCCTATCGCTGCCAATGCGTGGGAAGGACGGGTTCTCGGGTCGACTGCGGCGCTGGGGTCCGCAGCTTCCCGGGAGCTTCCTAGCGCGTGCGGCGGGACTCGATGCGGGGCAGATCGGGCGCCGCACCCACGGACACGTCGACCACGCTGCCGCCGGGCTGCGCCGCGGCGGTCACGCGCCAGCCGGCGTCCGACCGCTCCACGCGCACCACCACGTCGCACTCGCCCACGCGCATGGCCCCGCCCGCGTAGGTGGGGTCGGTCGCAAGCCGGTGGCGCGCGATCGCCACGCCGCCCTCCGCCGCGTACCGGGCCTTGAGCGTGGCGAGGTCCGTCCTCGCCGCCGTGTCCACGCCGCGGCCGCGCTCGAGGAGCAGCGCGGACAACGCCGCCGCGAAGAGCAGCAGCACGAGCGCCCAGACCAGCGCGGCTCCGCGCTCGCGATCACGCGCCCGGCCGCCCCTCACCGTTTCCCCCCGAGCCGCACGGACGTCACGACGAGCGCCTCGCGCGTCGGCGCCTCCACGCGCGGCAGGAGCCCGATCCGCGCGGTCACGACGTCGCCGTCCTGCGCCAGCTCGAACGTCCCGATCCGCCGCGCGAGGATCGTCTCGCCGCGCTTCAGCATGTCGAGGTCGAGCACGTAGTCGAGGTCCTTCACCGACCGCGCCGCGCGCAGGTCGCGCTCGACCGACGTCACGGCGCGCCGCAGGCCGGCGAGATCCTCCACGTACGCGGCCGAGACCCGGTCGGCGCGGTGGACGGCGTGCGTGACGCCGGCGATCGCGCCGGTCATGAGGCCGAGCACGACGACCACGATCATCAGCTCGTAGAGGCTGAACCCCGCGTCGCGCCTCATCGAGGAGCCCCCGTCGCCACCACCGTGACCAGCCGCACGACGTGGCCGCCGCGCGCGACCTCCACCGTGACCTCGAGGAGCCCGGGCTCGAGGACCTTCACGGCCTCCCTCCCCCGCGCCCCCTCCACTCCCGTCTCGAACGCGCGCTCGCCGGGCTCCGGCGACGCCACCTTCTCCAGCCGCGACGCGGCCGCGCGCGAGAGCATGAGCTCGTCGAACGACCACGACACCTGCCGGAGCTGCCCCTCCTCGCCGACGAAGACCCCGGTGGCGACGAGGCTCAGGACCGCCATCGCGACGACGACCTCGATCAGCGTGTAGCCCCTTACCACAGGATCGACCTCCGCACGTCGTCGAGGAAGTCGAAGACGCCGCCGAAGAGGATGAGCGCGATCCCGCCCAGCGCGACGAGCGCGAGCGGCGCCGCCCACCGCAGCACGCGCTCGGCGCGGTCGCGGTAGCGGAGCGCGCACTCGTCCGCGAGCGCCGCGTAGTCGTTCGTGAGCGGCAGGCGCGCCCGCGCGAACCGCGGCAGGGGGATCTCGGGGAGGGCCCGGGAGGGGTCCGCGCCCGCCTCGAGCTCGCGCGCCGCGTCGCGCGCGCCGGCGGCCATCGCCGCGTTCCCACACGCGGGAGCCGCGCGGCGCAGCGCCTCCGGCAGCGGCAGCCCCGCGGCCATGTGCGGCGCGAGCGCGCGCAGCAGCCGCTCGGCTGCGAGGAGCCTCGGCCCCTCGAGCACGCAGAGCCGCCGGAGCGCGAGCCGCGCGAGGACCGCGAAGAACACGGTCCCGAACAATCCCCACAGGAGCACCGGGATCAGCGTCGTCGAGGACGCGTCCCAGCCGTCGAGGAACGCCGACCACCGCGAGGAGATCAGCGCGAGCAGCGCCGCGAGCAGCGCGGGGTACATGGCCGCGAGCAGCCAGCGGTGGCGGAGGTGGAGCGCGGACGTCGCGTCCTTCGCCGCGGCGTCGAGGGCGCCGGCCAGCGCCGCCGTCCCCTCCGCCGCGCGCACCGCCGCCACGATGCGCGGCGGGAAGAGCGCCCACCCCCCCGCCGCGACCGCGGAGGAGAGCGGCGCGCCCTCGCGGAGCCGCGCGTGCATGCGGTGGAACCGGAGCCGCGTGCGGCCGCTCCGCTCCATCGCCGCGCGCGCGAAGAGCGGGCCGAGCGGCGCGCCGCGCGCCACCGCGAGCGCGAGGATCTCGAGGAGCCGCGTGCGGAGCTCGAGCGCGCCGTGGACGCGCCAGACCACGGAGCCCAAGACCAGCGCGCCGCCGGCCAGGAGAACGGTCGCGCACGTAGCCTGCCAGCTCACAGCCGGAAGATCCGCTCCGCCCACTGGAACAGGGGCGCAAGGAAGCTGTACGCGAAGGCGAAGACGATCGCGCCGACGAGAAGCTCGGCCGCGGGGGTCACGAGGACCGTGAGGCGGTCGACCGCGCGCTCGAACCGGCGCGCGCAGACGTCGCTCGCGTCCTCGAGCGCGCGCGGCAGGTCCTCTGTGCCCTCGGCGGCCTCGACGAGCCAGAGGAGCGTCGGCTCGAACGCGTGCGCCTCGCGGAGCACCTCCGAGAGCCTCGCGCCCGCCGCGGCGCCCTCCGACGCGAGCTGCAGCCGCATCGCGAGCCGGCGGTCGTCGCACGCCTCGCAGGCGAGCTGGAGCGCGGTCGGGAGCGGCACGCCCCGGCGCAGGAGCAGCGCGAGCGTCGATGCCAGCGACGAGCGCGCGCCGAGGAGCCGGATGCGACCGAGCACGGGGAAGCGGAAGCCGACGCCGTCCTCCGGGCGCACGTACCCGAAGAGAAAGGCGACGAGCAACCCCGCGCCGAGCGCGGCGAGGGCGCCCGTGGCGTACGGGAGCGGCGACGGGAGCTCCATCGCCTCGGCGAGCCCGAAGAGCGTCGGCCCCACGAGGAAGACGAGCACGCCGCCGAGCACGAGCACGAAGAACGCGGCGACCAGCGGCTGCGCGAGCGCGCGCCGCAGGCGGCCCATGAGCTCCGCGCGCCGCGCCGCGTGCCGCGCGATCTCCTCGAGCACGCCGGGCAGGTCGCCGGAGACGATGCCGGCCTCGACGAGCGCGCGGTAGAGCGGCGGGAACGCGCCCTTCCGCCGCGCGTACGCCTCGCCGAGCGGCGTCCCCTCCTCGACGTCGTGTGACAGCGCCGCGACCGCGTCGCGGAACTTCCCGCGCCGGAGGTCGCCCCGCAAGGCCGCGAACGCGCGCGGCAGCGGGACCTCCGCGCGGCAGAACTCCGCGAGCGTCCGGTGGAAGAGGGCGAGCTCGTCCGAGCCCGCGACGGCGCTAGATGCCTCTGCCGAGGACACGGTCCACCTCGCTTTCGTCGGTGATGCCCTGCTTCACGAGCGCCGTCGCGGCGTCGCGAAGGCTCGCCGCGCCCGACTCCCGGGCCGCCTGCTCGAGCGCCTCGCCGTCGCCGCGCTGAAGGATCGCCTTCCGGAGCGGCGCCGACATCGGCAGCCACTCCGCGGCGACGACCCGCCCCCGGAACCCCCCCGCTTCGCGGCGCCGGAGGAGCCGCTGCGCGAGCACGCCGCGCACGGCCGTCGTCGCCACGAACGGCTCGATCCCCATCTCGAGGAGCCGCGCGAAGACCTGCGGCGCGGTGCCCGCGTGCACGGTCGAGAGCACGAGGTGGCCGGTGAGCCCCGCCTCGAGCGCGATCTGCGCGGTCTCCTTGTCGCGGATCTCGCCGACGAGGATCACGTCGGGATCCTGGCGGAGGAGCGAGCGCAGCGCGCGCGCGAACGAGAGGCCGTTCGCGGCGTTGACCTGCGTCTGCGTGACGCCCTTGATCCGCCGCTCGACGGGATCCTCGAGCGCGAAGAGCGAGCGGCGCGGCTCGCTCGCGCAGAGTTCGTGGAGGCAGGAGTAGAGCGTCGTCGTCTTGCCGCTGCCCGCTGGGCCGGTCAGGAGGAGAACGCCCTCGGGCTCGCGGATCGCGCGCTCCAGTCCTTGCAGCGCATCGGGGGGGAGTCCGAGGGCCGGAAGACGGCGCGGCTCGCCGTCGGGCGCGTCGAAGCGGACGGCGACGCGCTCGCCGAGGACGGTCGGGAAGACCGCGACGCGCGCCTCGGGCGGGCCGGGGATGCGGCCCTCCTGCGGGACGTCGGTGCGGTACGCGAGGAGCTCGGCGAGCGCCTTCAGTCGGCCGACGACGCGCGGGCCGAGGTCTCGCGGGAGCGTCTCCACGCGCTCGAGCACGCCGTCGCGCCGGAGGCTGACCTCGAGTCCCTCCTCGGTGGGGTCGAGGTGGAGGTCGCTCGCGCCGCGTTTGCTCGCCTCGGCGAGCAGCCGTTCGACGGCGATGACGGCGGGTGCGCCCGGAGTATCCCCCATCTCGGGAACTATCGGCGGCGGGAATCGTATACATTGTGTTGCATCCGGAAAGGAGGGTGGCCCGTGGCTCGAAACGGGACATGGCTGGTCGCTCTGTTCGTGGTCGTGGTCGCGGCGGCGGCGGGTGCGGACGAGGATCTCGTCGAGCGGTGGGACAAGCCGCACGTCGAGTCCTTCGCCCTGAAGGACGCGACGCCGCAGGACGTGCTCCGGGAGATCCGGACGAGGTTCGGCGTGCCGGTCGGGGATCTCGCGCTCGACCTCCCCCGCATGGACTTCGAGGCGAAGGACGTGACGTTTCTCGAGGCGCTGGACCGGTTGGCTGCCGCGCACGGGTTGTTGCTGCGCGGATCCGGCTTCCCGGGCGCGAAGTCGCTCTCCCTCGCCCGCGCGAGTCGGAAGGTCCCGCCCATGCCGGTATGCCACGTCGGACCCAGCCGCCTTTCGGTGGAGGGCATCTCGGTGCTCAACGCGACCCACTGGGGCGACGAGCCCCTCCGCGCGGGTGGAACGGACACTTCGCCCGTGGGCCTGGCCCTCGACCGCTTCCTGAACGACTCCGTCGACGTGCCGCGCCTCCGTTTGTGGTTCGTGTGGATGGCCGAACCGGATCTCGAGGTGGCGCTGGTGGCGTTCGCCGTGCGCCGCGTCCAGTACGACGCGGGGGCCGAGGCCTCCGTCCTCGACCGCCCGGGGCTGCCGATCGCGGCCGGCGGCGGCTTCTCCGCCGACCTCGACGCGCCGCCTCGCAGCGCGCGGTCCATCGCCAAGCTCGAGGGGCGACTCCGCGTTGCGGTCCCGCTGGGCCAGGGCGAGGTGGAGTTCAAGGCCGACGCTTGGCAGGAGCGAAAGCAGCTCGGCGACGCGCGCGTGAAGATCGAGGCCGTCGACACGGACGCGGCCGTCGTGCGGCTCTCCCTCGAGGGGGCGCCGTGCGCGGCGCTGAAGCCGTACTTCACCGAGCTGGACGAGCGCGTGCGCGTATGCGTCGGCTCGGACAACGCCAAGCGGATGGCGGTGACGGTCCTCGCGTACCGCGCGGACGGCACCGAGATCGCGGGCCGGGTGCGACGCGTGTGGTCGGACGTCAACTTCCCGACCGTCACGTACTGGCTCGCGCTCGACGAGGCGCCGGTCCGGATCGTGCTTCGGTCGACGACGACCGCACGCGTGCGCGAGGCGCCGTTCTCGTTCACCGACATCCCGCTCCCGGATTGAGAGGAGGCAGATGGTGCGGAGCCCCCGAATTCTCGCCGCGGCGGTCGCCGCGCTCGCGGCCGTGGCCGCCGCGGACGACGCGCTCCTCCAGCAGTGGGACGCGCCGAGGCGCCAGACGTTCGCGCTCAAGAGGATGCCCGCCAACCTCGTGACGCTCGAGCTCCGCCGGCGCTACGGCTGCGACTTCGACGACAGCAAGGTCAGCGGCGAACTGGCGTTCGCGGCCAGGGACGCCACGTTCTTCGAGGCTCTCGACCAGCTCGCGGCGGCCCTCGGCCTCCACGTCACCGGCGCGCCCGCGCCCGGCGGGACGCGCGGGCTCGCGCTGGCGCGATCGGACGTCCCGCTGGGCCCGGCGATCGTCGCCTACCTCGGTCCCAGCCGTCTCTCCGTCGAGGTCGTCTCGGCCCTTGCCGTGCGCCCCTGCGCGCCCGACCCGAAGCCCTCGACCCTCGCGGAAACGCTGGGGCACGATTCCCCGGATGCGGCGCCGAGGCCGCGGCTCCGCATCCAGCTGCGCTGGATCGTCGAGCCGGGCTTCGAGGACGTGTCGCTCCGCGAGCTCACGCTCGGGCAGATCGAGGACGACAACGGCGCGCCCATCGACGGGAAGGCGGATGCCCATCTGCCCGTGGCTGCCAACCGGCCTTTCGCACTCGATTTCGCGGGGCCGCCGCCCAAGGCGAAGGCGATCCGCAAGCTCGAGGGCGTGGCCCGCGTGTCGATCCCGGTCGAGCGTGGCGAGATCTCGTTCGCCGCGGGCGAGGCCGGCGTGACGAAGCACTTGGGCCTTGCCTCGATCACGATCCAGGAGATCAAGGGGGAGAGCGTCAGCTTCGAGATGGTACGCACCCCGGCGGGGACGCCCGAGGAGGACGCCCCGGTGATCGCCGCGGGCAGGTACCAGGCGATGCGGGACGAGCCGCCGGTCCTCACGGTCACCGCCTACGACGAGAAGGGCGTCGTGCTCGACGGCGTGGCGCAAGGGTACGCACGTATGAACGACCGCTACACGTACAAGCTCGTATGCGAGCAGCCGCCGGCGCGCCTCACGTTCCAGGCGGTCACGAAGCTCGCGACGAGGGAGGCGCCGTTCTCGTTCACCGACATCCCGCTCCCGGATTGAGAGGAGGCAGATGGTGCGGAGCCCCCGAATTCTCGCCGCGGCGGTCGCCGCGCTCGCGGCCGTGGCCGCCGCCGACGACGCGCTCCTCCAGCAGTGGGACGCGCCGAAACGCGAGACCTTCGCGCTCAAGAAGATGCCGGGCGGCGAGGCTGCGCTCGAGCTGCGCAAGCGGTACGGCTACAACTTCGAGTTCCCGGCGACGGACGACCAGGTCGCGCTCAAGGCGAAGAACGCGACCTACCTCGAGGCCCTCGACCTCCTCGCCGACGGGCTCAACCTCTACCTCGTCGGGATGGCCGTGCCCGAGGGGAAGCGCAAGTTCGGCGAGGGCGGCCTCGCGCTCGTCAAGGCGGACGAGCCCATGGGCCCCGCGCTCGCCGCGTACCTCGGCCCGAGCCGGCTCTCGATCGAGACCGTGTCCGTGCTCGCCGTCCGGCGTTGCGCGCCGCGGGGGAAGCTGTCCGTCCCGGGCCTTCCGGACGTCGAGGGGCTGCGCGAACGCATCGAGAAGGACATGGAACGGTTCGGCACGGGCGCGTCCAACCGTCCGCGCCTCCGCCTCGAGCTCAAGTGGATCACCGAGCCTGGCTTCGACGACGTCGCGCTCACGGCGATCTCGATCATTCAGGCGATCGACGACAAGGGCCAGTCCCTCCGGCCGCTGCACGACCCCCGACTGCCCGTGTCTGCCAACTCGACGATCGAGCTCGACTTCGAGCGCCCGGCGGGCAAGGTGAAGGCGATCCGGAAGCTCCAGGGCAGCGCGCGGTTCGCCATCCCCGTCGACCGCGGCGAGGTGTCGTTCCGTGTCGAGGACAGGGGCACGCCGAAGACCCTGGGTCGCGCGGCGGTCACGGTGGACGGGATCGAGAGCCCGAAGGTCACGTTCACGATCGTCGGGACGCCGTCGGGCGTCCTCCGCGAAGGGTTCGTGTCGATCGACGTCGGCACGAAGTCGGACGGGTGGTTCCCGGGGGTGCCGGCGGACCTCGTCGTCGTGGCCTACGACGCGAAGGGAGCGGAGGTCGACGGCCACGTGCGCGACGCCTCCGCCGGGGAGGGCCGCTCGACGTACGTCCTCGAGCTCAAGGAGACGCCGGCGAAGCTCGTCTTCCGCGCGGTCACGCAGGTCGCCGCGCGGGAGCTTCCGTTCCTCTTCGGAAGCATCCCGCTGCCGGAGTAGTACTACAGCGCTACATCCGACGTAGGGACAGAGGCCGTGCGAGAGGCCGATCCCGAAGGGACGCCGCTTCATGCGGACGCTCCGCGGTCGCATGGCGGCGCCAGCGAGGCGCGTCGCCGACCTGGGTCAACGGAGAGACCCAGCGAGGCGGCGCGCCGAAGCTGGGCGGCCTCGCAGCCGGCCGGATCCAGGCGGATGTAGCGCTGTAGTACTCGGAAGGGGTTCCGGGGACCGGCCCCCGGAGCCCCCCCGGATCACGAGCGCTGGAAGAACGACCCGAGCGCCGCCTTCGCCTCGAGCGCCAGGCGGAAGAACGTCGGGATCAGGAACAGCGTGAACACCGTCGACACGAGGAGGCCGCCGAGGAGCACCGCGCCGAGGCCGCGGTAGAGCTCGCTGCCCGCGCCCGGGAAGAGCACGAGCGGCAAGAGGCCGAAGAGCGTCGTCATCGTCGTCATGAAGATCGGGCGGATGCGCAGGCGCACCGCCTCGGGGATCGCCTCCGCCGGCGGCTGCCCCTCGCGCAGGTGCAGGATCGACTGGTGGACGATGAGGATCGGGTTGTTCACGACCGTGCCGATCAGGATCACGAAGCCGAGCATCGTGAGCACGTCGAGCGGCTGGGGCACGAAGAGGTTGAGCAGCGCGAGACCGAGGAAGCCGCCGACCGCGCCCAGCGGCACCGAGAGGATCACCACGAACGGGTAGAGCCACGACTCGAAGAGCGCGGCCATCAGCAGGTAGGTGATGAAGAGCGCGAGCACGAGGTTCTCGCGCAGCGCGAGCCACGTCGCGCGCAGCTTGTCCGCCGTGCCCGCGAGCGCGATCCGGTAGTCGTCGCCGAGCGCGCCCTGCTTCACGAGCGGATCGACGATCGACCCCTGGATCCGGTCCATCGCGTCCTCGAGCGCCATCTGCGGCGGCGGCGTCACCTGGATCGTGATCGCGCGCTGCCGCTCGCGGTGGTTGATCTGCTCCGGCCCGCTCGACAGCTCGATGTCCGCCAACGCTCGCAGCGGCACGAGGCGGCCCGCGGGCGTCGCGATCGGCAGGTCCTCGAGATCCTGCATCCGGCCCGAAAACCGCTCGTCCCCGACGATCGTCAGGTCGATCTTGTCGCCGCCCTCGAAGTAGTCCGTCGCGTAGGCGCCGTCGACGAGGCTGTCGACCGCGTAGCCGAGGTCGGCCGCGCTCATCTCCAAGTCGGCGGCCTGGCTCCACTTGGGGACGACGTGCACCTCGGGGCTCGAGAGGTCGAGGCTCGGCTGCGGGATCGCGACCGCGCCGGGGCGGTCCCCGATGGGCGGCATGATCTTCATCACCCCGCCCATCACGCCGTAGCCGAGCTGCACGAGGCGCTCGATGCTCGGGCCCGTGATCTCGACGTCCACGGTGCGGCCGGCCGTGATGCCGCGCTCGAAGAGCGAGGTCTGCACGGCCCGGCCGAACGTGCCCGGCACCTTCGAGATGACGCCCTGCAGGAGGGGCACGAGCTCCGCCGCGCGCAGGTCGTCGTAGGAGCGCAGGCCCGTGAAGACCTGGCGGCCGCGCGCGACGAAGAAGAAGTCGCGGATCGCCGGGAACGGGAGCTTCTTCGCCTCGGGCGAATCGGGATCGACGTCCCAGAAGGGCTTCAGCCCGTCGGAGACCGTCTCGCCGATCCGCACGAGCTCGTCGTTGTTGTAGCCGGCCGGCGGGATCAGGAAGCCGATCACGAGGTTGCGGTTGCCGCTCGGCAGGTACTCGACCTTCGGGAAGAGCGCCTTGGTGCCGAGCACGGATGCCGCGATGAGGGCGACGACCACGACCACCGAGCGCAGGATGCTCGCCTGGAGCCAGCGGTTGATGTCCGCGATCAGCTTCACCTGCGACGCGCCGATCCACGAGAGGGGCGCGAGGACGCGGTCGAGCCACGGGACCTTCTTCGCCTCGTCGCTCGTGTGCTTCGGCAGGATGCGCGCCGTCGCGGGCGGGATCACGACGGCCGAGACGACGAGCGAGAGGCCGACCGAGCAGCTGATCGCGAGCGCGATGTCGCGGAAGAGCTGGCCCGCCTGCTCCTGCACGAAGACGATCGGCACGAAGACCGCCAGCGTGGTCAGCGTGGAAGCGATGACCGCGCCCCAGACCTCCTGCGTGCCGTTCACGGTGGCGTCGAAGCGGCGCTCGCCCTCCTGGTAGCGGCGGAAGATGTTCTCGAGGACGACGATCGCGTTGTCCACGAGCATGCCCACCGCGAAGGCGAGTCCGGCGAGGCTCACCACGTTGAGCGACCGCCCCATCGCGTGGAGGAGCAGGAACGTCCCGATGATGCTCGTCGGGATGGCGAGCGCGATCACGAGGGTCGAGCGCGCGCTGCGGAGGAAGACCAGCAGCACCGCGATCGTGAGCGCGCCGCCGAGGACGATGTTGTCCTTCACGAGCCCGACCGCGGAGTAGATGTACTCGGTCTCGTCGTAGACCTGCTCGAGCGTGAGGCCCTTCTGCGCGAGGACGCTGCTGTCGAGCTCGTCGCGCGCCTTCTGCAGCCCCTTCATCGCGTCGAGCACGTTCGCGCCCGTGTCGCGCTGCGCGTTGATCGCGAGGCAGTTCACGCCGAAGTTGCGGACCGTGCCGTCCGGCTTCTTGTAGCCGAGCTGCACCTCGGCGACGTCGCGCACGTAGACCGGCGCCCCGTCGCGGCGCGCGACGACCAGGTCCGCGACGTCCTTCGGGCTCGTGAACTGGCCGAGCGTGCGGACGACGTAGCGCCGCTTGCCCTCCCAGAAGTCGCCGCCCGAGGTGTCCGCGTTGCGCGTGCGGAGCGCGATGCGGAGGTCCCCGATCGTCACGCCGCGCGCGGCGAGCCGGTTGGGATCGACGATCACCTGCAGCTCGTCCTCGCGGCCGCCGAGGACGTTCGCGTTCGCGATGCCCTCGACGCGCTCGAACCGCGCCTCGATCACGTCCTCCGCGAAGCGCCGCATCTTCTCCACGTCGACGGGCGGCGGCTGCAGCTCGGCGAGCTCGGGGTGCGCCTTGACGGCCGCCTCGAGGCGGCGCATCGCGAGCCCGGTGCTCCGCGCCTTGAGCACGGGAGCGAGCGCGCCCGCGAACTGCGGGTGCTCGCGCGCGAAGGCCTCGAGCTCCGCCTTCGGGCGCATGCGGGGCCGCAGGATGAACCAGGCGATCGGCGTGTCCGCGGACGAGGCCGACGCCAGCACGGGCTCGTCCGCCTCCTCCGGGTACTCGCGCACCTGCTGGAGGCGCGTGTTGACCTTCAGGAGCGCCTCGGCCATGTCGGTGCCGACCGCGAACTCCAGCGTGATCCGCCCCATCGAGTCCATGCACTCGCCGGTCATCTTGGTCACGCCCTCGACCGCCTTGAGCTGCTCCTCCTGCTCCTGGACGATCTCGCGCTCGACC
Organism: Planctomycetota bacterium; assembly: GCA_036273915.1. GTDB lineage: Bacteria > Planctomycetota > PLA2 > PLA2 > PLA2 > PLA2. The sequence goes on from DASUGR010000059.1 coordinate 32,086, forward strand.
TCCTGCGGGCTCGCGCCGGGCCAGCGCGTCTCGACCGTGATCTGCGGCGTCTGCACCTCGGGCGTGAGCTGCATCGGCATCGACAGGAGCCCGATCGTGCCGAACAGCGCGACGAGCAGGACGCCGACGGCGACCTTGACGGGGTTGTTGACGAAGGATCCGACGAGCATCAGTTCGCCTCGGTCCTGACCGGCTGGTTCGGCTGGAGCCGCTCGTTGCCGCGGACGACGACCTTCTGGCCCCCTACGACCCCCCCCTTCACCTGCACGAGTTCGCCGACCGCGGTGCCGATCTGCACGGGCATCGGGACGGCCTTGTTCTCGAGCACGACGTACACCATCGGGCTCGGGCCGCCGAGGACGATCGCGTCCTTCGGCACGAGCACGGCCTTCTCGGTGCCGCCGACCGGGAGGAACACGGTCGCGAACATCCCCGCCTTGAGGAGCGGCCCGTCGGGGTTCTTCAGTCGGACCTTCACCGGGAAGGTGCGCGCGCGCTCGTCCGCGCCGGGCACGATCGCGAAGACCTTGCCCGGGAACTCGCGGCCGGGCAGCGCACCGATCGAGACCGTCGCGTCCATGCCGACCTGGACGCCGAGGATGTAGTCCTCGACGACCTGCGCGACCACGTCGACCTCGTCGAGCGCGACCATCTGCGCGACCGCGGCGCCCTTGCCGAGCCACTCGCCGACCTCGGTGTGCTTCTTGACGACGTAGCCCGCGAACGGCGCGCGAATGGTGTGGCGCTCGAGGTTGTCCTCGAGGCGCGCGACCTCCGCCTGCTGCGACTCGACCTTCGCCTCGGCCTGCGCGATCTTCTCCTCGCGCGGCCCGGCCTCGGCGAGGCGGAGCCCCTCTTGCACCTCCGCGAGCAGCTCCTCCGCGAGGCGCGCCGTCATCTGCGCCTCCTTGAGCTCGTCCTCGCTGATCACGCTCGTCTCGAAGAGCTGTTTCGCGCGGCCGAGGCGCCACTGCCGCAGGTCGTTGGCGGCGTTCGCGGAGGCGAACCGCGCGCGCGCCTGCGCCAGCTCCTCGGGGCGCGAGCCGTTCTTGAGCTCGCGCAGCTCCTCGGTCCGCAGCTTCAGCTCGGCCTTCGCGGCGTCGAGCGCGATCGCCGCGAGCCTCGTGCGCAGCTTCGCCAGGGGCGCGCCGGCCTCGACGCGCTGCCCCTCCTCGGCCAGGTACTCCTCGACGAGGCCCTCGACCTCGCTCTCGACGGTGCTCTTCCGCACCGCCTCGACCGAGCCGACGAAGGACCGCCGGGCGGTGACCTCCTGCTCGACGGCGTCGGCGACGACGACGAGCGCCGGCGGGCGTTCCTGCGCCGCCGCGGCACCGAGCAGAAGGACGAACACGAACCGCCTCATCGGGGCGCCTCCTCCAGGTTGCGGCGCACCGTCATGAGCGCCGCCTTCATCGTCTCGAACTGTCGCGGGCCGATCCCCTTGAGCGCGCGCTTGCGCACGCGCCGCGCGCACGCCGCCATCGGCTTCCACGCGGGCAGCACGCCGGGCGCGAGCCGCACGAGCTTGCAGCGCCGGTCGGTCGGCGAGAGGCGCCGCTCGATCCAGCCGTGGCGCTCCATCCGGTCGAGGATCCCCTTGAGCGTGGGCCCCTCGACCCGGAGCAGCCGGGCGAGGTCGGCCTGGCAGGCGTCCTCGTGCAGGATCAGGCAGGCGATGACCTGCCACTGCCGGAGCGTGACGCCGAGCGGCACGAGCTCCTCGTTGAGCGCGCGCTCCAGCGCGTGCGCGACGGGGATCACGAAGTAGCCGAGGCTCTTCTCGAAGTCGTAGCGGGGCCGCACTTCGTTAGCATGCTAACGATCACGTGCGAGAGGTCTAGGATCGGCTACCCTTCATGAAGAATGCGTGGGTTGCTGCTGATGGGGTTTCTTGCGGCATGCGGCGGAAGCGGAGGGGCTCCGGGGGCCGATCTCTCGGGGTTTCCGACGGCCCGGATCCTCGTGGGCGGGGTGGAGTTCGAGGTCTTTCTGGCGACGACGTTCGCGCAGCAGGCGCAGGGGCTCATGGACGCGACGGCGTCGCAGATCGCGCCGCTCCCGGACGGGACGCCTCGGGGGATGCTCTTCGTGTTCCCGGACGAGGCGACGCGGAGCTTCTGGATGAGGGACACGTACGTGCCGCTGGACCTCGCCTACGCGACGGCGGACGGCATCATCGTGGAGATCTTTGACCTGCTGCCGCTGGACGAGGCGCCGGTGACGTCGGGGGAGCCGGTGCAGTACGCGCTGGAGGTCCCGGCAGGCACGCTCGCCGCCCACGGCATCGCCGTCGGCTCCGTGATCGTCGACTGAAAGGTACCTGGTTCGTTTCGGAAGAGTTTCGCCCGAAATCCCCGATGGAAGGCCGAAATACGTCGGATGCCCGCCGGCGGGTCTTGGGCGAATCGCCTCAACCAAGCCGTTCAGGGCATCCTGCCGAATCGAACCCGGTACCGGTAAGCCGCAGGGCCTTCGTGCTCTCGGTGAGCGCCCCGATCTCCGTGTCGCCGAGGGTCCCGAGGGCCGAGATGGCCGCGCGGGCTCTGCGGGAGCGGCCGCGCTGAGTCCGCAGATAGAGGTCGATCGCCTCCCGGACGATGCGTGAGTACCCCTTCTCGCCACGCAACGCCGCGAGCTCAAGCAGCTTTGCCCGCTACGTGCCGGTGATCTCGACGGTGGTGCGCATCACCACCATGATCGCACGGGTTCGTTTCGTAGGTCTTGGCCCGGAGAACCCGATTGGAAGCCGAGAACGTTGGCCCGCTCGTGACGAATCGCCTCAACCGAGCCGTTTCGCGGCCCTATCTCTTTCGAATCGAACCAGCTACCCCTTGATTAGCGAAGTGGAGGCCGACGTACACCTTCTCGTCGATCAGCAACCCGGCGGCGACCTTCGCGCGAAGCCACGCGTCCGCGCCCGCGATCGGCATCCGGTGCACCACGATCTCCTCCGACGCGTCGCCGCCCCCCGGCCCCCCCCGCTTCAACCCCGTGGCGCGGAAGAAGGTCACCACCTCCGCGCAGAGCCCCGGCGAGGGTGTCGCGTCGCCCAAACGCTCCCACCGGTCCGCGAGATACCCGGTCTCCTCCAGCAGCTCGCGGCGCGCCGCCTCGTCCAGCGACTCCTCGCCCTGGTCCCCCGCGAGCCCCGCCGGCAGCTCGATCACCCGGCCCTTGACCGCCGGCCGCTCCTGCTCCACCAGCACGAGCTCCCGCTCATCCGTCACCGGCACGATCACCACGATCCCGCTGATGTTCTTCCGCCGGACGAACTCCCACTGCCCGTCCCGCACCAGCTCGAGAAACCGCCCCTCGCCGAGGATCTCTTCCATCGGGGCCGTAGGATACCCTCCGTGCGGCTGCTCCTCCTCCTCGCGCTCTCGTCGCCCGCGCTCGCCCAGTGGGCGCGCGACACCGACCCCGGCATGGCGCGCCAGATGCTCCAGGCCGTCGAGGAGGACCTCGCGAAGGTGCTCGCCGGCGGCGACGCGGCCGCCTTCCTGAAAGAACACGCCGCGGAGCGGATCGAGGCGATCAAGCGCTTCCGCAACCCGGAGCTCGCCCCCCTTTTCGAAGAGCTTCTGAAGAGCGACGACTGGCACCTCCAGCACCGCGCGCTGCTCGTGCTCGCGCGCCTCGGCGACAAGAACGCGATCGACGCGATCCTCCCGCTCCTCGAGCACCCCCACCGCCGCCTCCGCGAGCGGGCGGCGATCGCGCTCATCGTCCTCTGGGACGGCCGCAAGCTCGACCTCGCGAAGCTCTTTGCGAAGGAGGAGGACTTCCACGTGAAGCGCTGCCTCGAGGCGCTCGCGCGACGGATCGATGGCGCGCTTCCCGTGGTCGTGCTCGCACAAGAGGCGACGTCAGGGGGTTCCGGGGGCACGAAGCTCGTCCCCTACGCGGAGACCGGCGGGACCTACGAGCCGCGGACCGGCAACAAGGCGGCGCCGCCCTACGCGACGCGCTTCGTCTACCCGCTCCTCGGCTGGGGCGAGGAGGAGGTCGCGGACGCGCCGCTGCGCGGGTGCGGCGAGGGGCACCCGGGCACCGACAAGGGTGCCAACCTCGACGGCGCGGGCGTCTACGCGGCGACGGACGGCGTCGTGCGCTCGGTCGCGCCCGGCGAGATCGTCGTCGAGCACCAGATCCCGAGGCGCGAGGCGCTGCGCGCGGTCCACCTCCACACGGGCCCCGTCGTCTTCGTGGAGCCGGGCGAGCGCGTGACGCCGGGCCAATTGCTCGGCACGATCGGCATGGGGTTTTCCGCGGAGAACGGCGGGGTGTTCGCGCACCTCGAGTACCGGATCGGCCCCCCAGCCCCCCCCGCCTACGACCCCGAGCGCTTCCTCGCGCTCTGGGTCGATCGAACCACGCCGCTCTTGCCCGCGCTGCGGCCCCTTCACCCGAACCTCCGCTCCGCCGCGCGCGAGGCGGAGGCGGGCGCGTACGGCAAGGCGACCTCGCTCGCGACGCGCGCGCGCGACGCCGCGGAGCCGGGCAGCGAGGCGCACGCGGACGCCGTCTACCTGCTGGGGCTCCTCGCGTCGGTGCCGGCGAAGGGGATCGCGCGGGCGCGGCGGATGCGCGACGCGGGATATCCCGCGGACGCGCTGAAGGACCTCGAGGCGATCGACGCGGCGAAAGAGATCGCGGCGTGGCGCGCCGACGCATCGTTCGAGAAAGCGCTCAAGGGGGAGCCGAGGGTCGAGAGCGCGGAACGTCGTGGCACGCCTGACCTCCTGCGGAAACTGCTTTCCGAATACGGGGACACCTGCCTCCGCCCGCGGATCGAGGATCGGCTCAAATAGCGTGTCCCGATTCGGGACTGCGCGCGGCACCCCGTTCGCATAGAATGGGGTGATGCGCGTCGCCGCGCTCCTCCTCCTCGCGAGCCTCGCCCAGGCCGGGACCGAGCTCTTCGAGGTCGACTCGAGACTCTGGCCGGACGGCGTCGAGTACTCGTTCGAGAAGCCGGCGGCCGAGGCGCACCTGCTGCTCGCGTTCAAGTCGGGGCTCGGCACGATGGGCGAGCGGGGCACGGCGGCGCTCGCGTCCGCGCAGTTCGTCGTCGAGTACAACGACGCGGACCGGCAGACCTGCTACTGGAACCGGTACCGACCGCTGCCGTTCGAGGCCGAGGTGAACCCCGAATGGCAGGGCGACGACGAGGCGCCGGGCCTCTACATGACGGAGGGCGAGAGCGCCACGCTCGTCGACCGCGTCCTCGTCCTGCGTCTCCCGCGCGTGAACCGCTGGCGCATCCGCGTGACGCCGCTCTACGGCGACACCGAGGCCGTGCGGCGCGACGCGACGCTCGTGCAGGTGGCGGAAGTGCGCGACGCGAAGCCGCGCGTCTTCGAGGAGCTCGACCCGCTTCCCGTGGAGGAGGTGGAGGTGCACGCGGAGGCGGAGGAGGCAGAGCCGCTTCCCGTGGAGGAGCTTCCCGCCGTCGACGAGCAGCGCGAGGAGCCCGTCGCGTGGACCGAGGTCGTGAGCGTCGGCAACGCGAAGGTGCGGACGATCCGCGCCGGCTCGGTGCCGCAGGCGACCGGCTACTACGCCGCGAACCGCGCCGCGCGCCGCCGCGCCGCGGGCGGGAACCGCGGCGCGTGGGGCAACCCCGCGGATCCGACGTGGCAGCCGCTGCCGTCGCTCCAGCCGTCGCCCACGCCGCTGCCGTTCCCGCGGCCCGTGGGCGGCGCCCCGGTCGCGGGCAAGGTGCCGCCGTGGGGCGCGCCGCTGCCGTTCTGGGCGGTGCCGAAGCCGCGGGCGAAGGCCCCGCCGCAGGCGCCGCGCGTGCCGGTCCCGCCTACCGGCGCTTCGCGAGGGCGCTGATCCAGGCGTCGGCGTCGTCGCCGAAGTCCTCGCCGCTGCACGGCTTCAAGGCCGCGATGAGCCTTCTCCGGAGCGCCGGGTCGTGCTTGTGTTGCGCGAGCGCCCGCAAGAGCGGCTGCACGGCCTCGCTGGTCGGCCGGCCCTTGAAGTAGCCCGCGAGCCACGAGAGGTCGGCGGTCTCCTTGTCGAGGATCCGGAGCAGCACCGACTCGTGGTGCTGGAGGCGCCGCTCGAGGTCGGGCGCGCCGGTCGCGATGGCGGCGGCAAGGAGCGCGCCTCCCTGCTCGGCGTCGGCGTCCTCCATCTCCTTGTCGATCGCCTCGAGCGCCTTCTCGGGCGCCTGGCGGCCGAGGGCCTCCGCGGCATAGGCGCGAAGCGAGGGGTCGATCGAGCCGTTGGTGATGAGGCCCGCGATCTCGCCGGTGGCGCCGCGCTTGCTCAGCGCGCGGATCGCCGCCTTGCCGAAGTCCCCCCGGAGCGCGGTCGCAGCGACGATCGACACGTCGGCGATGTGCGCGCCGGCGAACTCGACCACGTCGCGCCGACGCTCGATGTGCACGTCCGCCTCGAGGGCGCCGTCCCAGGCCTCCTGCGTGACGGCCGCGCCGCCTGCCGTCTCCGCCGCCACAGCCGCGAGAAGATAGTCGTACGGTGCCAGGCTCCGATCGCCTAGTAGTTTCTCCGCGGCCGGGCGGAGCCCCTCCGGTTGCAGGTCGATCGCGACCCGCAGCGCGTCGTCGCGCACGCGCGCCTGCGCGAACGCCGTGAGGATGACCTCGTTCGGCGCGCGCGCGGGCTTGCCGGTCTCGAGGTCGACATCGAAGAGCACGCCGTCCCTCCCGACGAGCACCGCTTTCCCGCGCGTTTCGTCCACCCACCACGGCCGGCGGCGGAACGGCTCCTCGGCCTCGCGGGCCGGGCCCCCGGGCCCCCCTGGAATCACATCGGCGGGAGTAAGGCGCCACCGCAACTTCCCGTCCGCACCGAGGAAGGAAAGCGTGTCGCCTTGCCCGATCGCTGCATACTTCTCGAAGAGGACCGCGCCCGGCCCGCCCGCGAGCACCTGGACGTCGAAGGGGAGCTGCGGCAGCCGCCCCTCGGCGAGGAGCTTGTCGCCGTCGAAGAAGCGGAACCCGGACTCGTTGACGACGAGGCGCCGGCTCCCGGTCTTCCACTCGCGTTCGCCGAACGCGATCCACTTCTCCTCCGGGGCCGCGAGCGACGCGAGCAGCAGGAGCACGAGAAGGCGCACCATCCCCCAAGTCTACTTCCCGCGGTGCTAGGATGCGCCCGATGCTGGGGCTTTCGAGCCGGACCGATCCCCTCTGGGCGCGCGCGGCGCTCGCCGACGAGGACGCGCTGCTGCGCGACCACGCGCACTTGGAGCGGAAGGCCGCGGGGCACATGATCACGCTCATGGGGCAGCTGCCGAGCGGCGGCGAGCGGCTGCTGCCGGCGGCGCGCGAGGAGCTCGAGCACTTCGAGCGCGTGTGCGCGATCCTCCACGCCCGCGGGCTCGGGCTCGGGCCGGACCCCGGCAACCCGTACGTGCAGGAGCTCGCGAAGGTCGCGAACCAGGGCTTGCTGGACCGCGTGCTGCGGATGGGGCTTGTCGAGGCGCGGTCGTACGAGCACTTCTCGCTGCTCGCGGAGGCGGCGATTGGCGAGGTTCAGGACCTCTTCGCGTCGCTCAAGGACAGCGAGGCGGGGCATCACGCGCTGTTCGTGACGATCGCGATGGACCACTTCCCCCGCGAGCGCGTGCGGCAGCGGTGGACGGAACTCGCGAACGCCGAGGCGCGGATCGTCGCGTCGATGGCGTGGGGTCCGAGGGTGCATTGAGCGCAAACGGGTACCGGCCGCCTTTCTGCGGCAAAAAAAACACCCCGTACCTTCTCACAGGGGCGCGCGGCGGCATCCGCCGCTCGTGCATTCAGCAGACCTCCAGCCGCGGCGGGTCGCCGTCGAACGCGCGGAGCGCCGCGAGCAGGAGACCCATGCATCGCTCGCCCTTGACGCGCGCCAAGTGCTCGCGCGCCCGCTGCGCGAGCTTCGCGGCTCCGCGCGCGTTGCCCGTCCGCGCCTTCAGCACCGACGCCGCGATCTGCACGAGCCCCTGCAGGAAGTCGCGCCGCTCCGGGTCCTCCGTCGCGCGCCACACCGACTCCCACTGCTCGTGCGCCTCCCACAGGAACCCCGCGTGGTAAAGATCGATGCCACGCAGGAACGCCTCTTCGGGCGGCAGCGGCGGCGCGTCGGGCGGCCTCGGCGTCCGCCCGGGCAGGAACGCATGCGAAGGGAGGGGGGCCGGGGGACCGTACCGGGGCGCTCCGGACCAGATCGGATTCATTGAAGTGTGTCAGGCTCCGTACAACGAACCTACCAGCGCGCCGGCGAGGATCAGCCAGTGCGCCGCCACCTTGAAACGTACAGACGCCGCGAGCGCGACCACCGCGAGCGCGCCGCCCTTCCCGTCCAGCCGCACGCAAAACTGCGCGAGCACCGCCACGAGCAGCGCGAACGACACCACCCTCACCGACGCGAGGAACGGCCCCGTCCACGCCGCCCCCCTGAGCCGCGCCGCGAGCGGTCCGAGCATCGCCACGAACACGAACGACGGCAGGAAGATCCCCACGGTCGCCACAAGGGCCCCCGGAACCCCCCCCAATCCGTAGCCCAGAAACGTCGCCGTCGACAGCACGGGCCCGGGCGTCACCTGCCCCACCGCGACCGCGTCGAGCAATTGCTGCTCCGTGATCCAGCCGCGGCCCACCAGCTCGTCCTCGAGAAACGCCACCAGCACGTACCCGCTCCCGTAGAGCACCGCGCCGACCTTCAAGAACACGAGGAAGAGCGGGAGCGGCGGCGCGGACAGCGCGCGGCGCGTCACCGGGATGCCGACGACGATCCCCGCGAAGAGCACGAGCACCGGGTCGAGCCCGAGGAGCACCGCCGCGACGCACGCGGCGCAGAGGAGCGCGTGCGGCACGTTCCTGACCGCGGTCCTGCCGAGCCGCCACGCCGCGGCCGCGATCACCGCGATCACGACCGGCGCGATCCCCTTGAACGCCGCCTGCGCCGGCGCGAGCGTCCCGTAGCGCCGGTAGAGCCACGCGACCGCCGTCGTCAGGACGACCGCCGGCAGCAGGAAGCACGCGCCCGCGACGAGAAGCCCCTTCCACCCCGCGCGCAGGTAGCCGAGGTGGATCGCCATCTCGGTGGAGTTCGGGCCGGGGATCAGGTTCGTGAGCCCGACGAGGTCGAGGAAGTGCTCGCGCGTGAGCCACTTGCGCCGCTCGCAGAGCTCCTCCTCCATCAGGGCGAGGTGCGCCACGGGGCCGCCGAACCCGATGAGCCCGAGTCTCAAGAAGACCTTGGCGACCTCGCGCACGCGCGGATTGTATGCGGGGGGGCTCCGGGGGCCGGGCGCGGCGCGCCTACTCGACCTCGCGGCGGAGGAGCTCGAGCGTCACGGGGCCCGCGTCGGGCCCCTGCGCCTTCGCCTCCTCGCGGAGCGCGGCGGCCGCCGCCACGCCCTCCGCGCCGAGGCTGTCGAGGATCTCGAGCGCGACGATCCGGCACTCGCCGTCGCGGTCGCGACGGACGAACGCGACGAGCGGCGGGATCACGGCGGGGTCCTTGAACCCCTCGAGCGCGGCCAGCGCCGTGCGCCGCAGGCCGCGCCGCTCGTGCGCGAGGAAGGCGAGCACGTGCGGGAGCGTTCCCGGCTCCGCGCGCCGGCCGAGGGCCGCGAGCGCCGCCGTGCGGAGGTCCTCGTCCTTGAGCCGGTCGAGGAGGATCGGCGTCACCCCGCGCTCCGGGAACCTCGCGAGCAGCTCGATCGCCGGGAGCTTCACCCACCAGTCCCAGGTGTGCGCGAGCACGAGCTTCAGCCCCTCGAAGAGGCGCACGTCGCGGCTCTCGCCCGCCATGAAGATGGCGCCGACCACCACATCGGGGTCCTCGTCCTGCAGGAGCGCGAGGATCGCCTCGACGATGTCGTCGGCCACGCTCGACACGGCGCCGAACGCGCGGTCGCGCAGCCAGAACGCGAGCCCCTTCGCGTACTGGAGGAAGCGGCGGAGCACCTGGAGCTTGTCCGGCATCGCGGTCAGGAGCCCCGCCGCGGCCTCGCGGAGCTTCTTGTCCTCGGCGGAGAGGATCGGCAGGATGCACTCGAGCAGCCGGTCCAGGTGCCCGGTCGTCTGGCCGAGCATCCGCTTGAGCCCGCGCAGCATCAGGTCCTGAAGCCGCGGCGGCTGGTTCGGCAGGAGCTCGAAGAACGGCTCGATAAGCGACGGGTCGGGATCGCGCGCGAGCGCCTCGATCGCCGCGTGCCGCATCGCCTCGTCCTCGCTCGCGATGAGGTCGGTGAGGATCGGCCGGACCTCGGGCGCGCGGCCGTCCTGCCCGAGCACGAGCACGGCGCGCACGCGGATCGCCTCCTCCTGGTCCTTGAGCGCGCGGCGAAGAAGGTGGACGGCGTTCCGGGGCGTCGCGTGGCCCGCGATCACCTCGATCGCGGCGACGCGGTGCTCCGTGCGCTTCGCCTCGATCATCCGGTCGAGGCGCGCGAGCAGCGCGTCGCCGGGGAGGCGGTGCAGCGCAGTGACGAGCGGGCGCCAGCGCGGCTGCGGCGTCCGGTGGAGCGCCTCGAGCAGGTCGTCGAGGAGCCGCGGCGTCCTCGCCTTCGCGACGCCGTCGATCGCGAAGCGGATGACGTCGCTGTCGGCCGAGAGGAGCATCCGCACGTAGTCCTCGCCGCGCAGGTCGCCGGCTGCCGCGAGCAGGTCGAGGATCTGCTTCTTCTCCGCGAGGTCCTTCCAGTCGCGCGCGTCGACGCGCCTGAGGAGCGTCGGGAGGTCGTCGCCCCGCCGGAAGAGCGCCATGGCTACGCGTGGGCCCCGAGGCGCCCCTTGGCTTCCCGGCGCAGCTCCTCGAAGCGGCCGTAGAACGCCTCCTTCTCGCGGAGCCCCTCCCTCGCCAGCTGCCGGAGGCTCGCGAAGTCGTCGGGCTTCACGAGGAGGTCCGCGCTCTCGCTCCACGCCGCGAACCGGTCGCCGGTCGGCCCCCGCGGCGTCACCGCGACCACGAAGAGCCCGCGGCGCCGCGAGCCCGAGAGCCCGCGGAGGTAGACGATCGTCTCCCGGCTCGTCGTCTCGTCGGTGACCACGAGCGTGTACGTCTCCTCGCGGAGGCACGGGAACTCGACGCTGCAGACGCCGGCGAGCTGCGCGACGAAGCCGGCCTCCTCGACCGCCGCCTTGATGCGCGGGTCCTCGGTGCAGAGAAGCGCGGTGCCCTGGTTCATGCCCCCGAACCCCCTTTGCCTCGCGTGCCGGGCGTGCGCCCGTGGGTGAAGTCCACCTTCAGGTCCACGATCTCCTCCGCGACCGCGGCGGCGCCGCCCTGCTGGGCCCGCCGCTCGTGGCGGATGCGGTTCATCTCGCGCGAGACCGACGCGCGGTCGGTGCAGTAGTGCAGGACCGTCTCCGCGTCCACGAACTCGTCCTCGAAGAGCTGCGCGAGGTGCTGGTCGAAGGTCTGCATGCCGTCGGCCTGGCCCTCGGCGATCACCTTCGCGAGCGACTTGTGCTCGCTCTCGCCCTCGCGGATGAGGTCGGCCGCGCGCTTCGTGTTCGCGAGCACCTCGAGCACGGCGACGCGGCCGCCGCCCGGCCGGGGGACGAGCCACTGCGCGACCACGTACCGGAGCGCGTCCGCGAGCCGCGCGCGCAGCCGCTCCTGCACGTCCGCCTGGAACATCCCGACAATCCGGTGGAGCGTCTGGCTCGCGCCGAGCGTGTGCATGGTCGCGAACACGAGGTGCCCGGTGTCCGACGCGTTGATCGCCGCCTCGAGCGTGTCGCGGTCGCGCAGCTCGCCGATGACGATCACCTTCGGCGCCTGCCGCACGGCCGCGCGGAGCCCGTTCGACCACGTGTCGAAGTCCGTGCCGAGCTCGCGCTGGTTCACGGTGCCGATCTCGTGCTTGTGGACGAACTCGATCGGGTCCTCGAGCGTGACCACGTGGACCGCGCGGGTGAGGTTGATCTCGTGGACGAGCGCGGCGAGCGTGGTCGACTTCCCCTGCCCGCTCGCGCCGGTCAGGAGCACGAGCCCCTTCTCGAGCTGCGTGATCCTGCGGAAGACCGGCGGCAGCGCCAGGTCGTCGGGCGTCGGGATCCGCGTCTCGAGCCGGCGCAGCACGGCCGAGAAGCAGCCGCGCTGCGTGAACACGTTCGCGCGGAAGCGCGCGAGCCCGGGGACCTCGTAGGCGCAGTCGCACGAGCCGTGCTCGAGGAGCTGGAGCAGGAGGTCCTGCCGCTCGTTCACGAGGCAGAGCGCGATCTGCTCGGTCATGAACGGCGTGAGCTCGGGGAGCGGCGGCTCCACGAACGGGAACGTGAGCTTGCCGTCGATCTCGACCTGCGGCGGCTTGCCGGGCGTGAAGTTGAGGTCGCTGATGCGCTCGCCGCTGTTCAGGAGCGTGCGCAGGAGCTCGTCCAGCTCGGGTGTCCGCATCGCCTACCTCGTCGCGGAGAGCGGCCGCCCCCGCGCCCCCTCCGCCTTCTGCTCCATGAGCTCCCGGTACTCCTCCGGGATCTTCTTCAGGTAGGGAAGGAAACGCTCCTTCTCCTCCGCGCTCTCGAAGGCGTCTTCCGCCGCGACCATCTTCTCCTTGATCAGGTCCTCGAGCGCGTCGTCGCCGTAGATCATCCCGTACTTGCGCCCCGTCTGCATGACGGTCGGGAGCTGGTGCGTCTTGCCCTCGCGGATGAGCGCGCAGCACGCGGGCGTGCCGACGAGGATCTCGAGCGCGGCGATGCGCCCCTTGCCGTCGATGCGCTTCAGCAGCCGCTGCGCGATCACTCCCTTGAGGGTGTCGGAAAGCAGGCTCCGGATCCCCTCCTGCTGCTCGGCGGGGAAAACCTCGATCATCCGGTGGATCGTCTTCGACGCGCTCTGCGTGTGCAGCGTGGCGAGGACGAGGTGGCCTGTGGCCGCGGCCTCCAGCGCGAGCGCGATCGTCTCCATGTCGCGCATCTCGCCGACGAGGATGATGTCGGGGTCCTCGCGCAGCGCGCCGCGGAGCGCCGCCGCCCACGACTTCGTGTGGTGGTGCATCTCGCGGTGGTTGATGATGCAGTTCTTCGAGCGGTGGTGGAACTCGATCGGGTCCTCGATCGTGATGATGTGGTCGCGGCGGTGCTTGTTCGCGTAGTCGACGACCGCGGCGAGCGTGGTCGACTTGCCGGAGCCGGTCGGGCCGGTGACGAGCACGAGCCCCTTCTCGAGCTGCGCGAACCGCTTGACGATCGGCGGGAGCCCGAGCTGCTCCATCGTGAGGATCTCGCTCGGGATCTGGCGGAAGACGGCGGCGACGCCGTTGGCCTGGCGGAAGTAGTTGCCGCGGAAGCGGCCGACGCCGGGGAGCTCGTAGGCGAAGTCAAGGTCTCCCGTCTCCTCGAACTCCTTCCGCAGATCCTCGTCGATGACCTCGTACAGGATGTCGGTGAGTTCGTCGCCCTCGAGCACGTGGTAGTTGACGCGCTCGATGTCGCCCTTGATGCGCAGCGCGGGCAGGTTGCCGCTCGCGAGGTGGACGTCGGACGCCCCCTGCGCGTTCATCAGGCGGAAGAACGAATCGAGCCGGGCCACGCGGATTCATCGGCAATCCTGCCCAGGGGGTGAAGGGGGCCCGGGGGAGGAGGGGGACGTGCGTGCCGGTCCGCAAGCGGCGTGGACAGCCGACCAGCCCTTGCCTCCCCGAATGGACGGACCGGCCCCCCGGCCGCCGTCGCCATGTTCTCGCTGTCGGTCTCACGAGTCCCGCTGCGCCGGCACCTCCTTTCGTCGAGCGCGGCTGACGCGGCGGGCGGGCACCACGGGCGCCTCGGGCCCCGGCCGGCGGACGCGCCGCCACGGGGGGAACTGCGAACATCTGCCGCTTCGCTCCCGCGCCTCCGCGCAAAGCGGCGGCGGGAGTGTGCGAACATCTGCCGCTCGGGCGAGACGGCCGCGGCCTGTCCACGAGAGCGGCGCTCCTCCGATGCGTCCTGTGGGCGCTGTGCGTCCGAGCCCGGGCGGCCGCCGCCGCAGCGGGCTGCGCGGGCCCGCCGCTGTGCGCCCCCGAGTGCGAACATCTGCCGCCGCACCTCGGGAGCGTGCCTCCGCCCCAACGCCACCGCCGCGAGGTGCCAACATCCGGCGCTCCGGCGCCGACGAACCCAGCCCCGCCGTGACGCGGAGCGGCCCCGCCGGCGTGGCGGCCGGCCGCGAGCACAGCGCAGACGGTGCTCCCGTCGCGCCCACGAAGGCCCGATTCCCCATACTGCACTTATGTACTGGACGGGAGGGACAAGGCGCCGTTCGCGGGCGTGGCCGGCCAGCTCTTTTCCTGTCGCACGCTCGAGCCGCAACGACTTCCCGCCTGCTCCATGTGCTCCGCGCCCGGATCGCGACCAGCACACCTTGGCCGGGAGGGGCGTGGCCCGCAGGGAGACCGGGCACGCCCTCCGCCGCAAGCCGCGGTCGCGCATCGGGCCCCGGGGTCGGGATACATTGGAACGCATGGCGAGCCTCGGCGAGCGGGCTCTCGGCGCGGCGGTGCGCGTGGTCCGGCTGCTCACGGTCCTCGCTGCGCTTCTTGTGCTCGGGCTCATCCTCTTCGCGTTCTCGGAGAAGCGGTCGCTCGAATCCTCCTACTCCCAATCGGACACGCCTGCGACGCACCCGGCCCCCGGACCCCCCCCACGCCACACCGCGGAGTCGCTGCCGCCGCTCCCGGCGCTCCGGATCGAAGGCCCCACGCCCTTCGTGCGCCGACTTCATGCCGGGACCGAGCTCGCCGCGCTCGCGCGCGACGTCGCCGAGCTCGGCGGGGAGGGCGCGCGGCTCGAGGAGCGGTTGAAGCGCGTCTCGCCCTACCTCCTTCGCGCCGACCTCCCGGAGCGTCCGCCGCGCGGCCGGTACCTGCTCGACACGCTCACGAACCCCCCGCGCGAGATCGGGCAGTTCACGCTCGCGGGCGCGACGGAGCGGGACCCGCACGGCACGCTGCTGCGGATCCGCGCGTGGACGCTCGGCGCCCCCTACGCATCGGAAGAGCTCGCCACCGCGTCGGACACGCTCGAGCACATCGTGCGGTCGGTCGACCGCGACGTCGAGGGCGGGATCGACGTGCTGATCACGCCGCGGCGCGGCGACGACGTGTTCCCGTACCAGCGCGTGCCGCCGATCAAGAACGCCGCGGGCGTCTACTACATCGCCGACCAGTACTGCGTCGTCGAGGCCGGCCTCGCGCCCGCCTTCCGCGTCGAGGTCGTCGAGCACGAGCTGATTCACGCCTACTGCCGCCGGACCGCGAAGTCGTTCTCCACGTCGCGGCTCGTGACCGAGGGCATCGCCGAGTACCTGCGCCTCGTGACCCCGCGCGACAACGGGCTCAACGTGCCCGTCATCCGGCTCCGGGACGCGTTCGCGGAGCTCCTGTTCCTGCTCGGGGAGCTCGAGCAGGCCGGGGTCGACCTGCGCAGCATCCAGCCTCGCCGGCTCCTGGAGCTCACACCGGACGGGTTCTACCAGCTCGGCCACCTCGCGTACCTGACCGCGCAGGCGGCGATGGCCTACGTCGGCGGCGACGTGATCCAGCTCGCGCTCTACCGGCAGTCCGACGCGCCCATCCGCGAGGTGATCGCGGGGCTCGGCTGGCAGGAGTTCCTCGCCTTCCTGACGCGGGGCGCGCGGGGCGGACGCCTCGGGAGGACGGTGATCGTCGACGACGCCGCGCCGGCGACGCTCGCGCGTCGCGACCGCACGCTGTTCGCCAAAGCGCTCCGGGAGATCGGGGCGGACGTCCCGGAGGACTTGGCACCGCGGCAGAAGTCGCCGTCCGAGATCGCGGCGGAGCTGTCCGCGCAGGGCCAGGTCCACGCGGTGATGCGGCTCCTCGGCGCGGAGCCGGGGGAGGTGCGCGTGTTCGTCGATCCGTCCGAGGACATGGACGTCCAGGTCCGCTTCGCACCGCCGCACGCGCTCGCTGAGGTGCTCGGCCTGAAGCCGGAGGGGGAGACGGGCCGGCAGGCGGCCGTGCGGCTCGCACAGTTCTTCGGCGCGGCGCTCCGGCGCCACGTGGTCGCGCTCGACAGGTCGCGCCGGACCGGGGGCGCCGATGTCCTCGGCGTCGCGCAGCCACTCGACATCCAGGGCTTCCTGGACCATCCTGCCGACGAGCGGCGGATGTCGGTGCTCGTGGTGGGAAGCCCGGGGCTCGGGTCCCATGTCCCGCGGACGGTGCCCGAGCCGGGCAGGGGGAACGAGGTGCTGCTCGTCGTCGACCTGACGCCCGACGGCCAGGGTTTGGCGTGGGCGCTCGCGTTCGACGCGCCGCGCCGCGCGGTCGCCTACTGGTCCCCGCTCGCGGAGCCCGAGTGAGATGGGAGGGGGCGCGGGGGAGGGGCAAGTCGGTACCTCGTCAAAGAGCACCCGGCGCCTCCTCACGCCTCGTCCGGCGTGATCCACTTCTCGACCGGCGCCGGCTCAAACCGCTCGAACCGCGCAAGGAGATCCGCCGGGTCCCTGCCCACCAGCAGGAGCCCGCGGTGGAGCGGCTTCAGGAACCCCTCCCCCGCCGCGTGGTCGAGGAACGCGAGGAAGCGGTCGTAGTACCCGCGCACGTTCACGACGCCCACCGGCTTGCCGTGAAGGCCCAGCTGCGCCCACGTCATGATCTCGAGCAGCTCCTCGAACGTGCCGATCCCGCCGGGCAATGCGACGAAGCCGTCCGACAGCTCCGCCATCAGCGCCTTGCGCTCGTGCATGCTCGATACCACGCGCAGGTCGGCAAGCCCCGCGTGCGCGAGCTCGCGCAGCACGAGCGCGTGCGGGATCACGCCGATCGCCTCGCCGCCGCCGCGCAGCACCGCGTCGATCACCTCGCCCATGAGCCCCGTGCCGCCGGCGCCGGTCACGAGCCCGATCCGCCGGCGCACGAGCTCCCCGCCGAGCGCGCGCGCCGCGGCGCGATAGGCGTG
>DASUGR010000060.1:0-14677 GCA_036273915.1 Planctomycetota bacterium
CAAAGGCTACTCTTCCCGGCCGCGGCGCTCCAGTCGCCGCGCCGCGGCGCTCGAGCGGCCGTGCGAGCCCTCGTGGCCCGCACGGGCCGCCTACTTACGGGGCCGCGCGAGCAGCAGGACCGCCTCGTAGCTCCGGTGCACGGCTCCGCCCGCGCCTTCGATCGCCTTCGCGATGTCCCTGAGCATCGGCTCCCGCACCTCCGGCGGCAGCGTCGCGTGGTCGGAGTACGTGCGGATCAGCGCCACGTACTCGTCCGCGCGGAACGAGTGCTCCCACGGGAACCGGTGGATCTCGATGCCCTCGAAGCAGCCCGACCCCCGGAACGACTCGAGCACCTCCGCGAGGCGCGAGTCCACGTCCTCCGGCGGGTCGCCGTCCTGGCGCGTGAACACGGCCGGCGCGTGGCGGCGGTAGGCCTCCTGCGCCTCCGGGAGGTTGGACGTCACCCAGTTCGCGAACACCGCGATCGTGCCGCCCGGCCGCAGCAGCGCGCGCGTCCTCGCGTATGCATCCGGCGGCAGCCAGTGCCACGCCTGCGCGCAGAAGACGAGATCGAAGGCGCCCTCCTCGCCCCGCCAGTCCTCGAACCGCGTCGTCTCGACCGTGACGTTCGGGAACGGCGCGAGCTTTCTCCGCGCGACCGCCGCCATCGCGTCGCTCAGCTCGAGGCAGCGGATCGAGCAGCCCATCTCCGCGAAGGGCAGCGTGGCGATCCCGGTTCCGCAGCCGATCTCGAGCGCGCACGTCCTTGGCGTGATCCCCGCGTGCTCCCCAACCTTCGCGAAGAGCGCCGCCGGGTAGCGCGGGCGCACGGCCTCGTACGCCTCGGCGGCGTCGCCGAAGGAGCGTTTGCGCGTCTCGTTCTCGTGGAGATGCACGCCCCGCGCGGGCGTGTCGCCGGCCGGCGCCATTGTCACGGGTTTTGGAAGAATCCTCCCCGCACCGCATCGGGAAGATCGCCGCGCACCACGAGCCGGTGGCGGCGCGTCGCCTCGTCGTCCATCGCGAGCAGGTCGTCCGGCGTGTCCACGTCGAAGAGGATGTCCGCCGTCGCGACCTCGTAGTGGAGAAGCGTGTCGCCCGCGTCGCGCCACACCTCGCGCGCGCCGTCCTTCTCGCCGAGCCGCAGGAAGGGCTCCTTCGTCCTCGCGAACGCCGGGTGCCCCCGCCGCCCCCCGTGCACCGGCACGAGGAAGTCCTTCCCCGACGCGAGGAACGCCTCGAGCAGCTCCTTCACGAGCCCGGCGTGCAGCGCGGGCATGTCCGCCGGCGCGAACGCGAACGGCCCGTCCGGCGCCTGCGCGAGCGCGCTCCTCAGCGTGTCGATCATCCGCTTCCCGCCCTCGGCGCGGACGACGTGCGGGTCGTCCGGCCGCGTCGCGCCCGCGAACACCACCGGCGAGAGCCCGCCGCCGAGGAAGTTCGCGCACGCGATGTCGAGCAGCCGCCGCCCGTGCCAGCGCGCCTCGAGCTTCGGCGCGCGGAAGCGCGTCGAGGCGCCGCCCCCGAGAAGGACACCGGCGACCCGCACGACCCCAGATTACACTCTTTCCCGCCGTGCGGCCCCCGCACCCCCTCTTCATCCTCCTGCTGGCGGCGTGCGGCACGCCGGCCCCGCCCGCGCGGCCCGGCACGGTCGTGAGCCTCCTGCCGTCGTGGACGGAGATCATCGTCGACCTCGGTGCTGCGGACCGCCTCGTCGGCTGCACCGAGGCGTGCAAGCCGGGCCGCGACGTCGCGCGCGTGCCGTGGCA
The DNA here is from genome assembly GCA_036273915.1 of Planctomycetota bacterium. GTDB lineage: Bacteria > Planctomycetota > PLA2 > PLA2 > PLA2 > PLA2. Next base: position 1,756 of record DASUGR010000060.1, read on the forward strand.
GGGGTCGGTCGAGGCGATCGTGCGGCTCCGGCCCGCGCTGGTGATCCGGCAGGCGCCCCGCGCGGAGGGCGACGGCTTCGGCCACGCGCTCGGCGCCGCCGGGATCAGGGTGCTCTCGCTGCCGAGCGAGACGGTCGCCGACGTGCGCGCCGCGATCCCCTCGATCGGCGCCGCGCTCGGGGTCGACGCGCGCGCGTACCTCGAGCGGTTCGACCGCGAGCTGGCCGCCGCGAAGGCGAAAGGGGAGGGGCACGGGGAACCCCCGACCGTGCTCTTCGTGTTCGGCCGCGACCCCGGCGGCGTCGCCAACGTGGACGCCGCCGGCAAGGGCACGTTCCTGGACGAGCTCATCCGCTGCGCCGGCGGGCGGAACGCGGTCGAGACCGGGCCCTACCCGAAGCTCCGCCTCGAGGAGATCGTGCGCCTCGCGCCCGAGGTGATCATCGACAACGCGGGGCCGGTCGACGCGTGGCGCGCGTTCCCGACCGTCCCGGCCGTGCGCGACGGGCGCGTGTTCGCGGTCCCCGACAACGCGTTGCTGATCCCGGGGCCGCGCCTGCCGCGCTCCGTCGAGCGCCTCGCCGAGATGATCCATGGAAGGCCTTGAGCTCTCGGGCGTCTCCGTCCTCTACGGCGAGCGCACCGCGCTCGAGGGGATCGACCTCCGCGTCGCGCCGGGCGAGCACGTCGCGCTGATCGGGCCCAACGGCAGCGGGAAGACGACGCTCCTGCGCGCGCTCGCGGGGATCCTCCGGCCGTCGTCGGGCGAGGCGCGGCCGGCGGGCGGGCTCGCGCGCGCGGAGGTCGCGCGGCGGATCGCGTTCCTCCCGCAGGAAGAGCACTGGGAGTTCCCGTTTCCGGTCGAGGAGGTCGTTTCGTGCGGGCGGTTCGCGCACGCGCCTGGGCTCTTCCGCGACAGCGTCGAGGACCTCGCGGCCGTGGACACCGCGCTCGCCGCCGCGGGAGTCGCTACGCTCCGGCGGCGGCCGATCACCGAGCTCTCGGGCGGCGAGCGGCGGCGCGTGATGCTCGCGCGTGCGCTGGCGCAGCGCGCGCCCGCCCTCCTGCTCGACGAGCCGACCTCGGCGCTCGACCTCGAGCACCGGCACGCGCTCCTCGCGGCGCTGCGCGGGTTCAAGGGCAGCGTCGTCCTCGCGACGCACGACCTCGACGCGGCGGCGGCGTGCGCGTCGCGGGTCGTCGTCCTCGCGAAGGGGCGCATCGTCGCGGACGGCGCGCCCGCGGCGATCGTCACCGAGGCGCTGCTCAAGGAGGTCTTTCGCGTGGACGCGCGCGTGCTCCGGGACGGCGACCGGATCCACGTGGTCTCGGGATGACGCGGGCGCAGGCGATCCTCCTCGGCGCGGCGCTCTTCGCGGCCGTGGCGGCGCTGCTCTCGCCGTTCCTCGGACAGTCGATCGACTTCGGGACCGGCGAGGGCCGCTTCATCTTCTGGGAGCTGCGGCTGCCGCGGTCGCTCCTGGGCTTGGGCGTCGGCGCCGCGCTCGCGACCGCGGGCGTGATCCTGCAGGCGATCCTCCGGAATCCGCTCGCGACCGAGTACACGCTCGGCGTCGCGAGCGGGTCGGCGTTCGCGGTCGTGCTCGCGGTCGTGCTCGGCGTGGACGCGATCCTCAAGCCGTGGCTCGGGCAGCCGCTGGTCGGCATGGCGGGGGCCGTGCTCGTGATCTCGCTCACATACCGGGCCGCGCGCGTGCGCGACCGGGTGCCGTCGCACACGCTGCTGCTCGCGGGCGTCGCGCTCACCTACCTCTTCAGCGCGCTGATCCTCGCCGTGCAATACCGGGCGACGCCGGCGGACGCCGCGCGGATCCTGCGCTGGCTCGTCGGGAGCCTCGAGACGGCCCACGGGTGGATCGCGCCCGCGATCGTGGGCGGCGCGGTCGCGCTGGGGCTCCTCGCGCTCCTCCCGCTCGGCCGGGCGTTCAACGCGATGGGGGGCGGCGAGGAGGCGGCGGCGGGCGTCGGCGTGGACGTTCAGCGCGTGGTGCGGCGCGGCTACCTCGCGGCGTCGCTGATCGTCGGGGTGGTGGTCGCGTTCGCGGGGCCGATCGGGTTCTTGGGGCTCATCGTCCCGCACACGCTCCGGCTCCTGGGCCTCGTCGACAACCGCTACCTGATCCCGGCGGCGGCGCTCGCGGGCGGGGGGTTCCTGGCGCTCTGCGACGGGCTCGCGAACCTGCTGCCCGGCCAGCAGCTGCCGGTGGGGATCGTGACGCAGCTGGTGGGGGGGCCCTTCTTCCTCGGCCTCCTCCTCCGCGAGAAGCGCCGGTTCTGATTGACCGACGCGTACCTGGCTCGTTTCGGCGGGATCTCGGCGGCCAAAGCGCGATTCCAGGTGGGTTCCCTTCCCCCGCGCCCCCTTCCCTCCGCACGCGGCGGCTGTCCGGGCGCCGCGTTATAGGAAGCGCATGTGGACGCTCCAGTTCCTCGGGAAGTTCCGGCATTTCGTGCCGCTCCTCCTCCGCGCGATGGTCGGCTGCTCCTTCGCGTTCTCGCACGGGTACGGCAAGATCGTCAGCGCCGACGGCTTTGACGGGGGGAGGATCTTCGCGGCGCAGGCGTCCGGATCCGCCCCGGCGTTCCTGCTCTACATCGCGGCTTGGACCGAGTTCCTGGCGGGCGTCGGCCTCGTGGTGGGGCTCTTCACCCGGTGGGCCGCGATCGGGATCCTCTGCGTCATGGGCTATGCGATCTTCAAGGTCCACTGGGCGGCGGGCTTCGCGATGCAGAACGGCGGCTACGAGATGGCCCTCATGTACGCGGTGATGTCCCTCTGCATCATGGCCATGGGCCCCGGCTCCCTCTCGCTCGACCGCCTCTTCTTCCAGAAAGCCGCCTTGAACGAGTAGCGCCGCCCCTGCGCGCCGCGTTTACGATAGCGGGCATGCGCGGGTCGGTCGTCCTGGCGGCATTCCTCCTCGCGGGGGCGGCGTCGGCGCAGGACGCGCCGCGCGAGTTCCAGGTGCGGCCGCTCGGGTTCAACGTCACCGTGCCCGCGGGCTGGAAGGGCGAGCAGGCCGCGAGCGGCCTCGTCGCGCAGGACGAGAAGCGGAACGGGTTCATCGTCACGCGCGAGCCCTTCCTCCACGACCCGGACACGTTCGCGGCCGCGTGGCGGGTGCAGCTCTCCGCGGCCAAGATCGACGCGATCGTCGAGAAGACGAAGGCCGCCGCCCGCGACGCGTGGTTCGCGACCTGGACCGCCGGCGACCGCCGGATCGAGGTCTGGCGCGTCTACGCCCCCGAGAACGAGATGATCTACAACTTCTCGTTCAGCGGCGCGAAGGACTTCGACCTGAAATCGCTCGAGGATGCGACGCTCAAGTCCTTCAAGTGCACGGCGCCGAAGCCCGAGCTGAAGTTCCAGCAGAAGGGCGAGGCGGTGACGACCCGCATCAGCCTCCGCCTGCCCGAGGGCTACGAGAAGGAGAAGGAGGCCGTCGAGGGGTTCCGCCTCGGCGGCGGCATCATGGGCGGCTTCGTGAAGACGCTGCCGGGATACGACCCGCCGCACGTCGCCGGGCGCATCCGGTTCCAGCAGCACGACGCAGGGATCACCTACGGCACGAGGTCCGGCGACATCCCCGGGGGCGCCACCGACAAGTGGCTCGAGCGCGCGTGGGCAGGGGACGAGTCCGAGTTCGGCCAGGTCGCGAAGAAGCCGCGGGCGAGGAGCGCCACGTACTCGGGCATCAAGGGCGACTGGATGGAGGCGACCGTGATCGCCAAGAGCGGGCTCCCGCAGCGCTGGATGGGGTTCGTGGGCAAGTACAAGCAGGACGTGATCACGCTGATCGTCATCGTGGACGAGCGCGAGGCGCGCCTCCACAAGGACTATCTGAAGCAGGTCTGCGCGAACTTCGAGATCGCGAAGTGAATCGGGGGGCCTCGGGGGCCCCGGAGGAGAACCATGGCCAAGGTCGCCGTCCTCATCGAAGCGCTCTACCAGGACATGGAGGTCTGGTACCCCTACCTCCGGCTCAAGGAGGAGGGACACGACGTGGTCGCCGCAGGCACCGGCGAGAAGACCTACGTCGGCAAGTACGGCTACCCGATCAACGTCGACGCGCACGTGAAGGACCTCGAGGCCGCGAAGCTCTCCGGCATCGTGATCCCCGGCGGCTGGGCGCCGGACAAGCTGCGCCTCAGCAAGCCCGTGCTCGACCTGACCCGCGCGATGGTCGAAAGCGGCAAGGTCGTGGCGGCGATCTGCCACGCCGGGTGGGTGCTCGCGTCGGCGGGGGTCTGCAAGGGCCGCGAGCTCACGAGCTTCGTCGCGATCAAGGACGACCTCGTGAACGCGGGCGCGCGCTGGGTGGACAAGGAGGTCGTGCGGGACGGCAACCTGATCACGTCGCGGACGCCCGCGGACCTCCCGGCCTTCATGCGGACGACGCTCAGCGCCCTGCGCGAGCTCGGGAAAGGCTAGCCCCGGGCTAGGGGCGGCGCCATCGCCGCCCCGGCAGCAGAGGACGTCCGGCGAGCGGCCGGACAGCCGGGATTCCACGCGCGCTCCATGAAGGGGGCCGCCGGTCCCGCGTGAGGAACCCGTCAATCAGGATGGCGCGCCCGTGATGAAGCTCCTCGCGTTCTACGTCGTGGCGATCAACGTGCTCGCGTACGGCGTCTACTGGCTCGACAAGCGGCGGGCGCAGCGCGGCGGCCGGCGCGTGTCGGAGCGCGAGCTGCTGATGTGGGCGGCCGTGGGGGGATCGCTCGGCAGCTGGCTCGCGATGCGCCGGCTGCGCCACAAGACGCGGAAGGCCGGCTTCCGGATCGCGTTCTTCGCGATCGTTCTCGCGCAGGCGGCGGCGCTCTACTTCCTCGGCCCGTGGTCGTGAGGGGGCTTCGGGGGCCGGCCCCCGGCCCCCCCCTGTTTCGCCGTCCGCGGGCGCCCGGAGGCCGGACGAGTGTTATCCTCCTTCTGGTGAGAAGGCTCATCCTGCTGCTCGCGATCGCCGCGCTCGCCGGGTGCGTGGCCTTCGGCGATCCCCGCGAAGAGAAGCGGGAGCCTTCTCAGGACTTGCTCCGGCCCGAGCGGCCGAACCGCTGCCTCGAGGCGCTCGCCGCGTGGCTCAACGAGGTCGCCTCGAGGTAGCAGCCGATGGCCCACATCCGTCTCGTCAAGCCCGGCGAAGCCACCGGCCGCCTGAAGGAGATCTACGACGCCGCGATCGCGCGCGCGGGCAAGGTCTATGGCATCGTGCGGACGATGAGCCCGAACCCGCCGGTGCTCGAGGGGGCGATGGGGCTCTACATGCGCGTGATGATGGGACCGTCGGGGCTCTCGCGGAAGGAGCGCGAGCTCGTCGCGACCGTCGTGAGCCGCACGAACGGGTGCTTCTACTGAACGTACGCCCACGCGAAGGACTTCCGCCTGGAGGGCGGGAGCGAGGAGGACGAGAAGCGGATCCGCGACGACTACCGGAAGGCGGATCTGTCGCCGCGCGAGCGGGCGCTCTGCGACTACGCGGTGAAGCTGACCGCGACGCCGCGGGAGGTGGGGGCGAGCGACCTGGCGCCGCTCCGCGCGGTCGGGCTCACGGACACCGACATCCACGACCTCGTGCAGGTGATCGCCTACTTCAACTACATCACGCGGATCGCGGACGCGCTCGGCACCGACCCGGAGCCGGAGATGCCGGCAGAGCGGCCGGACTGGGCGAGGCGCTGAGCCCCGCCCCGCACCCCCCGGGCCTCCTCGCACGAGCGGGTTCTCGCGCCGGCCGTGGTCCCCGGCTTCGCGCGCTCGCCTCGCCCTTTCCGGGCTGAATCACCGGGGGGTCCGGGGGCGGCTTGACGGGCCGCACGCCCGCGCCTCCAATGGCGCGCCATGCTGCTCGGGTTCCTCGGGGGGCTCACGCTCCTGATCGCCGGCGCGGAGGCGCTCGTGCGCGGAGCGTCGCGCCTCGCCGCCTCGTTCGGCGTCTCGCCGCTCGTGATCGGGCTCACGGTCGTCGCGTTCGGCACCAGCGCGCCCGAGATGGCGGTGAGCGTGCAGGCCGCGCGCGCCGGGAATCCGGACCTCGCGTTCGGCAACGTGGCCGGGAGCAACATCTGCAACGTGCTCCTGATCCTCGGCCTCTCCGCGTGCGTCGCCCCGCTCGTCGTCGCGAAGAAGGTCATCCGGCAGGAGGTGCCCGTGATGATCGGCGTGACGCTCGTCGCGGTCTTCCTCGCCTGGGACGGCGTCGTGGGGCGCGTCGACGGCCTCCTGCTCGTCGCGGGCCTCCTCGCGTACGCGACGATCCAGATCGTGCAGGGCCGCCGGGAGGGCGGCGACGCCCTGGAGGAGGCGGCGGCCCCCCCAGCCCCCCCCAATCGCCTGCTCGCGGGCCTCGCGGTCCTCTTTGGCCTCGCCATGCTCGTGCTCGGATCGCGCCTCTTCGTGGGCGCCGCGACCGACCTCGCGCGGCTCCTCGGCCTCTCCGACCTCGTCATCGGGCTCACGGTCGTCGCGCTGGGCACGTCGCTCCCCGAGGTCGCGACGTCGGTGCTCGCGACCGTGCGCGGCGAGCGCGACATCGCGGTCGGCAACGTCGTCGGCAGCAACGTCTTCAACCTCCTCGGCGTGCTGGGGCTCGCGTCGGCCGCCTCCTCGCACGGCGTGCCGGTCGCGCCCGGCGCGATGGCGTTCGACGTGCCGGTGATGGTGGCCACGGCCGTCGCGTGCCTTCCCATCTTCTTCACCGGGCACCGGATCTCGCGCTGGGAGGGCGTGCTGTTCCTCGGGTACTACGGCGCGTACGTCGCCTACCTCGTCCTCGCCGCGGCGCGCCACGACGCGCTGCACGACTTCACGGGGACCATGGCCGTCTACGTGCTGCCGCTCACCGTCGTGACGATCGGCGTGAGCGTGCTCCGCGCGGTCCGCGCGCGCCGCACCGCGCCCTGAGCGGGCCCCGGGGGGGAGCCCGGAGCCCGCCCGGGGGGGGTACGCATTCCGCTGCATCCTGCGGGTCCGCGGGGACGTTCATAAGGAGAGAGGGGTTTCCGTGCCCCCTGGGAGATGCCATGCGAACCGCACTGATCCTCGGGCTGCTCGTGGCGAGCGCCCCCGCCCTCGACCTCATGGAGCTGAAGGACGGCAAGCTGGTCGCCGTCGAGGACGCGAAGCGGGTCGGCGACCGGCTGCACGTCACCCTCGCGACCAAGACGGACCAGCACATGGCCACGACCTACCCGATCGACCGTGTGCTGCCGGAGTTCGTGTTCTACGTCTGGCAGAAGGGGCTCCCCGAGCACGACCGCGCCGCGCACCAGGAGCTCGCCGAGTGGGCGCGCAAGAACGGCCTCTTCTCCCTCGCCCTCAAGGTCTACGAGAAGGTGGCGGAGTTCGACGAGGGGATCAGGAACGAGCTCCCCTCGCTCCGGAAGCAGCTCGCGGAGGAGGAGGCGACCTGGCTCTTCGAGCAGGCGGAGGCGCTGTACCGCGAGGACGAGGTCGGCGACGCCCGCGTCCTCGCGAACCGGCTCCTCGAGCTCTACGGCGGCACGGCCGAGAAGGGCCGCGCCGAGGAGCTCCTGAAGATGATCGACGAGCGCGACAAGCGGCTCTCCGAGGAGCGACGCCAGAAGGAGAAGGAGCACCGCCTCCGGAAGCAGTGGATCGAGTTCAAGACGCAGGCGATCCGGATCGCGCAGGGCCGGGCGTACGCCGACGCCGCAAACATGCGCCAGGTGGCGTACGCGCGCTGGCGGCTCGACTGGGCCTGCTGCCTCTACGAGGGCGCGGTCCTCGCGCTCGAGGATCTGCTCCCGTTCGTCGAGGATGAGAAGCTCCGGGGCGAGATCGTCAAGCAGATGGACGAGGGGCTCGGACGCGCGGTCTCGGCCTACGTGCGGCTCGCGGACCTCCGCTACCTGAACGGCGACTTCGGCGCGGCGCTCGACGCCGCCCATCACGTGCTCGACATCGACCCGGACAACAGGATGGCCAACGGGATCCGCGACAAGATCATCGACGGCCCAGGGCCCACGCACATCCGGTACGACCGCGGGTTCCTGACGTTCCGCAGGTCGTACGCGGGGAGCGGGTTCGGGTTCGTGGGGTACCGTCGCTTCCGGTGAGGCAGGGGGGCAGGGGGGGCACGGTCCGCTTTGCAGACAGGGCCCCTAGAATCCCTGCCGATGCCGTACGTCCCCGCCCTCGCCCAGCGCTGGTTCCCCGCGCGCACCTGGCTGCGCGAGTGCGCGGTCGTCGCGTCCGGGGCGGCGCTCGTCGCCGCGCTCGCGCAGGTCTCCGTGCCGCTCCACCCGGTGCCCCTGACCGGCCAGACGCTCGGCGTCCTGCTCGTCGGCTGCTGGCTCGGGTGCTCGCGCGGCGGCGCGGCCTTGACGCTCTACGTCGGCGCCGGGGCTGCCGGCCTCCCGGTGTTCGCGGGCGGCGCGTTCGGGCTGCAGGTGCTCGCGGGCACGACCGGGGGCTACCTCGTCGGCTTCGTCGTCTCGGCCGCGCTCGCGGGCTTCATGGCGGAGGCGGGGCTCATGCGGACCTTCCCGCGCGCGGTCCCCTCGCTGTTCCTCGCGAGCGTGCCGATCCACGCGCTCGGCCTCGTCTGGCTCTCCCGGTTCGTGCCGGAGCGGGCGCTGCTCGACCTCGGCTTCTGGCCCTTCGTCGCGTTCGATCCCCTAAAGATCGGTCTCGCCGCCGCGATCGTCAGCGGCACGTCGGAGCGCACCCCGCGCGCCCGCCGGTAGAACGCCCGACGAACGGGTCCGGGGCTGCGCGGGAGGCCGGGGACGCGCCGCTCAGGCTCGGTCACGCGACCGCCGATGTTAGGGCGATGGCCCGGACCGAGCTCGGCGAACCGCCCCTCGCGGAACCCACCCCGTCCCCGCCCGCCACGGGTTCCCGCGCGCCCGGCAGGGGCGAGAGGCTCGTGCGCCGGACCACGCTCGGCATCGCGATCCTCTCGGCCGCCGCCGCGTTCGGGGCGGACGTCGTGCTGGACGGCGAGCCCGGCTTCGGCGCCGCGCAGTGGTGCGTGCTCGCCCTCGCGATCGCGGCGGCGTCCGTGACGCTCCTGCCGGTCCGGTTCGCGAAGCGCTTCCTGCTGCTCCTCTTCACGCTGGCCCTCGCCGGGGGCGCGGCGGAGGGGGCGATGCGGCTGCTCTTCGGCGAGTGGTTCTCTTCTCTCTTCGAGTTCCACCCGCGCTACATCTACACGCTGCGGCCCCACGCGCGGACCCGGCAGATGCTGGCGCCAGTCAACGGCGGGAAGTCCGTCGTGACCGAGATCAACAGCGCCGGCTATCGCGGCCCCGAGCTCCGCGCGAAGAGCCCGTGCCGCGTCGCCGTCTACGGCGACTCGTACATCCTCGCGGCCTTCACCGATTTCGACGAGACCTTCGGGGCGCGGCTCGAGAGGAAGCTCTCCGAGGCCGTCCCCGGCGTGGAAGTGGTGAACGCGGGGATCATCGGGTACGGCCCTGACCAGCTGAGCCTCAAGATGGAGGACGAGCTGCCGCGCCTCCGGCCGGACCTCGTCGTGCTCTCCCTCTGCCCGAACGACTTCGGCGACCTCCTGCGGAACAAGCTCTTCCGGCTCGACGACGCGGGCGGCCTCCTGCCGAACGCGCCGCACATCAGCGAAGCCCTGAAGCGCGAGTTCCGGGGCGCGTCGAGCGACCTCTTCCTCGCCAAGGCGATCTCGAAGTTCCGGCGGCGGTTCGCGACGCACGCGACGCCGAGCGTGGAGGACGACCTCGCGCGGTGCCGGCGCGAGTACGAGAGCTACGTGGTCGAGGGCAACAACGACGTCGCGGACGCGTTCCAGGACCACGACGACTCGGACTTCCGCGCCGCGCCGGACGGCGCCGGGGCGCGCTACAAGAGGATGCTCATGGCGGGCGTGCTGCGGCGGATCCGGGAGACGTGCGCGAAGCAGGGGATCCCGGTGGTCGTGCTGCTCATCCCGGCCGCGCTCGACGCGTGCGAGACCTTCGACGGCCGGTCGGTCGACGTGGCGAAGTACCCGGCGTACCGACGCTCGGCGATCACCGACGCGATGGCGGAAGCCGCGGCCGCCGCGGATCTCCCCGTCGTGAACCTCTTCCCGGTCTTCCGCACCGGGGACGCCGGCCGCCTCTTCCTCCACGAGAGCGACGACCACTGGAACGCGGCGGGCCAGGATGTGGCGGCCGAGCAGGTGGCCCGGTACCTGCGCGAGAAGGGCCTCCTCACCGCGCGAAGTGGGCGGTGATCCTCCCGAGCACGTCGAAGACGTGGTCCTTCAAGGCGTAGTGGCCGCCCTCGTACCAGACGATCTCGGGCTTGCCGATCGCCTCCCAGTAGCGCTCCGTGGAGGCGCGCGGCACGACCTCGTCCGCCGTGCAGTTGATCATCAGGACACCCCCCCTCCCGACCCCCCCGATCGAGTGCAGGGGCTCCACCGGCTCCAGCGCCTCGCGGACCTGCGCCTCCGAGAGCCCCTTCGCGGCGAGAAAGGCGGCGATCTTCCGCGTGTCCTTGCTCCCGGCGTAGATCGTGTCCGCGATGGAGCCGCCGCCGACGACGAACACGCAGCGGTCGAAGCCGCCGTCGGCGCCCGCCGCGAGCTCGGCGACGAACGCGCCGAGGCTCACGCCGACGATGCCGACGCCCTCCACGTCGGGCCGCCCGCGCAGCCACGCGGCGCCGCGCCGGATGTCGCGCACCGCCTGCTTCACCGCGCCGATCGCGTCGGGCAGGTCGAGTTTCGTCGGGTCGAGCGTCTTCGGCCGGCGCTCGCCGTAGTAGGGGAGCTTCACGAAGAGCGCGGCGACGCCGCGGCTCGCGAGCGCGGCCGCGACCATGCGCGAGACGTACCCGCGGCCGTCGAGGATGTCGAGGACGATCGCGGAGGGGAACGGGCCGTCGCCGGGCGGGCGGAAGTACTCGGCGTAGACGGTCTCGTTCTCGGGCGCGAGGCTCGGGCCGGGCGACGGGTAGGTGAGCTCCGCGATCGAGACCTCGCCGAGCTTGCGGAGCGCGCGCAGGCGGTAGGGGACCTTCCCGGGCTCGTGCGCGAAGGGGCCCTCGATCGCGCGCTCGTTGTCGATCGTGCCGGTCTCGACCGCCCCGCCGTCGGCGCGGCTTCCGGAGCGCGCGGCCGGCGCGGGCGTGCCCGCGAGGAGCGCGCGGAGGTCGTAGCGCAGGAACGGCTGGTTCTGGGCGCCCGGCAGCGGGTCATCCGCGGGGTCGCGCGCGTTCGAGACCCAGATCGCGCGGTCCTTGGGACACATCACCGCCTGGTGCAGGCACGGGTGCGACGCCGGGTAACTGCGGAGGAGCGCGATCATCGCCTCCGCGTCGATCCTGCCCCGGCGCTCGTCGAGGAAGCGGCCCTGGAAGTCGTACGCGGCCCACGAGCCGCCGGCGCTCTCGCGCGGGTCGTAGGGGTCGCGCTGGGTGGCCGCGAGCTCGGGATCGACGAAGTGGTTGCACCGCCGCACGATGCCGTCGATCGCCCGATGCGGCGCGACGTCCTCGCGCGGGTCGCCGGCGCCGAAGAACCGGACGAGCTTCCTGTTCGACTCGACGGCGCACGCGTCCGTCGGGTCGGAAAAGACGAAGTTGAACCCGCACGTGCGCGGCCCCGCGGCCCAGATCGCCTTCGCCGCCGCGAGATCCTTCGCGTGCGCGAGCACCTCGCGGAGGTGAAAGACCATCGGGATGCCGTCATAGGTCTCGTCGCTCGAGTGCGAGCCCATCTCGCCGACCGCGACGCCCTCGAGGTTCATGCCGGTGACGCAGCCGACGAACCCGGCCCACGAGACGATGGCGTGCGCGAAGCCCTCGTCGGGCGCGCACACGAGAAGGATCGCGTTCGTCTGCGGCCTCACGCCTTTGCCGATGTCGAGCGAGTAGTCGAGGCTGCGGGTGTGGTAGAGCTTCCCGTCCTTCGTGACCGACGGCAGCGCGGCGGCGCCGGTGCAGTGGTAGCGGGATGGGATCGCGTGGATGAGGCGGAGGTCCTCGACCGGCACGCCGGACCCGAGGGCGATGCCGTCGATCTCCTCGAGGTAGCGCTTCGGGATGTGGGGAGAGAGCTTCTCCCAGATCGCCTGGAGCTCCTCGCGCGTGCGGCCGCGGTCGGAGATCGCCCAGTCGTCAAGGAACGCCCGGACGTCCTCCTTGATCTCCTTCGCCAGGAGCTTGCCGTGCGCGAGCCCCATCTCGCGCGGCGTGCCGGCAACGACGAGCACGCGCTGGTCTCCGTAGCGGTAGAGAACGCCCTTGCCGCTTTCCGCGACCTTCTCGGGCCCGACCTCGTCGGCGTGCGCGACGGCGACCAGCAGGAGAAGGAGAAGGGGCCGGGGGAGGAGGGAGGGGGCGTGCGACATCGATCGCCTCTGCATCGTGGCCGGGCTCGCTGCCTGGCCTAGCTCCTGAGCAGCTGTTCGAGCTCGTCTCGTGGGATCTCCTCCTCGATCATGACGCCGTTGAAGACGAAGTAGGCGAGCGCGACCGGGAAGAAGAGAAACGCCCAGACCAGGGGACCCACTTGCTCCCGCGGTGGAAGACTCTCCGCACCTTGATCGACATGGGCGCCCAGTCTAGCGACTTCCCCGCCGGCTTCGCGCGTAGGCCCAGTCGATCAGGTCGCGGGCGGCGGCGGTGCAGAGGAGATCCGGCCGCGGCCTCCGGCCCACGCGGCCGAGGTCCAGGCGGTCCGCGTCCCAGCAGGTCTGCACCGTGACGTCGCCCTCCGTGAGGCCCTCGCTGTGGTCCCGGCACGCCGCGACGAGCAAGTCGAGATCCGCGGCGTCGAGGGCGAACGAACGTCCGGCGAGCGACCGCGCGAGGTCCGCCGCCCGCGCGCCGTGCTGCGGGTCGTGGGCGTCGCTCTCCCGCCGCGCATCGTGAAGAAACGCGAAAAGCTCGACCACGCGCGGCCTTGCCCCGGTCACCTCG
>DASUGR010000061.1:0-25420 GCA_036273915.1 Planctomycetota bacterium
GGAGGGGCGCCCCTCCCCCGCGCCCCCTCCCCTCGGAGCTACTGCGGCAACGACCGCGGCGGCGCGTCCTCGTAGTCGTTGTCCCCCGTGAGCGCCTCGAGGAACGCCACGACCGCTTTCACCTCGTCCTTCGTGAGGCCGAGCTTCCTGACCTTCGGCGAGAGGTTCCGGGCGCCCGGCTCGCCGCCCCGGTTGTAGAGCTCGACCGCCTCCTCGAGCGTGGCCACCGAGCCGTCGTGCATGTAGGGCGCGTGGCGGGTCACGTCGCGGAGCGTCGGCGTCTTGAAGGCCCCGAGGTCCGCGGGGTTGCCCGTGATCTTGCTCCGGCCCTCGTCCCTGTACGCGTTTCTCGCCGCGTCCCAGCCGACGCCGAGGCTGTGGAACTGGCTGTCCGTGAAGTTGAAGCCCAGGTGGCACTGGTTGCATTGCGCCTTGCCGTGGAACAGCTCCGCGCCGCGCTTGACCTCCGGGTCGATCGTCGCCTCGGCATCGTACTGGTAGCGGTCCCACGCCGCGTTGCCCGAGAAGAGCGTCGCCTCGTAGGCCGCGATCGCGTCGGCGATGCGGTCGAACGTCGGCTCGGGCTCGCCGTACACCTGACGGAAGATCTTCCGGTAGCCCTCGATGGCCGCGACGGCCCTCGCGCAGCCTTCCGGGGTGTTGCCCATCTCGATCGGGTTCGTGATCGGGCCCTTCGCCTGCTCGGCGAGCGTGCTCGCGCGCCCGTCCCAGAAGTACACCGGCTGGATCGGGAAGGCCGCGTTGACGATCGGGGGCGCCTTGCGCGCGCCCACCTGCGCCCGGATGCCCTTCGACGTCGCCTGCGGCTCCGAGAATCCGTGAAGGGGCCGGTGGCACGTGGCGCAGGAGATCGTGCCGTCCGCGGACAGGCGCGGGTCGAAGAACAGCCAGCGCCCGAGGCGCACCTTCTCGGGCGCCACCTCGAGCCCCTGCGACGCCTTCAGCTTCGCCCAGCTCACGTTGTCCGCGACGCCGATCGGGGGCGCGGGCAGCGCAACGACCGGGGTGTCCCCCTCCCAGTCGTTCGTGTCGGAGTAGGCGTCGGAGCAGCCGGCCAGCGGCGCCGCGACGAGGAATGCGAGCACGAAATGACGCACGGGTGCCTCCTTCAAGGGCGGCGGGCGCAAACCCGGTGCCGCGCCGGCACGCGCGGCCGGGAGCGGTGTTGCACGCGCGACGCCCGCGCTTTTGCGCGCGGGCTTCCCTCCCCCGAGGGGCGATCAGGGCTCGATCACCTCACCGCGCAGCGGCAGCCGCGGCTCGACCTTGAACCGCTCGCGGATCGCGCCCGCGAGCGAGGCGCGCGGCCCGTCCTCGCCGTGCGTGAGGACGACGTGCGTGCCCGCGCCGATCGCGGCCTCCGCCCATCGGAGCAGCTCGGTCCGTCCCGCGTGGGCGGAGAACCCGCCGAGGGTGAAGACGCGCGCGGCGACCCGGATCCGGTTGCCGAAGATCGAGACCTGGCGCGCCCCCTTCACGAGCGCGTGGCCGATCGTGCCCTCCCCCTGGTAGCCGACGAACACCACCGCGGTCTCCTCGCGCCACAGGTGGTGCTTCAGGTGGTGCAGGATGCGCCCGCCGTTGCACATGCCCGAGCCCGCGATGATGACGGCAGGACCCTCGACGTCGTTCAGGGCGCGCGACTCGTCGGGCGTCGAGCAGTAGCGGAGGCCCTCCAGGTCCTCCCTGAACCGGCCGCGCCGCGCGAGCGCGCGCGCCTCGGCGTCGAAGAGGTCCTGGTGCTTGCCGTAGAGCCTCGTGGCCTCGATCGCCATCGGGCTGTCGAGGTAGATCGGGAACTGCGGGAGGCGGCCCCCGCGGACGAGCTCCGCGATGTGATAGAGCACCTGCTGCGCGCGCCCGATCGCGAAGCTCGGGATCAGGACGACGCACTTCTCGCGCAGCGCGCGCTCGAGGATCCCGTGCAGCTCCGCGACGGTCGCGTCGAGCGAGCGGTGGTCGCGGTCGCCGTAGGTCGACTCGAGGAAGAGCAGGTCGGCGCGGGGCGGCGCGGCGGGATCGCGGAGGAACGGCGCGCCCTTGGGCCCGAGGTCGCCACTGAAGACGACCCTCTTCCCGGCCGCGTGCATCTCGATGCTCGCCGAGCCGAGGATGTGGCCCGCCTCGAAGAGGCGCACGGCGACGCCGTCGGCGACCTCGGTCCGCTGCTCGTACGCGATGTGGCGCACGAGCGGCCCCGCGCGCTCCACGTCCGCGCGCGTGTAGAGGGGCTCCACCGGTCGGCGGCCCGCGCGCCGCGCCTCCATCGAGAGCCGCTTCGCGTCGCCCTCCTGGATGTCGGCCGAGTCCGCGAGGATGAGGGCGCCGAACTCCCTCGTCGCGGGGGTGGCGAAGACCGGTCCCCGGAACCCCTTCGCGACCAGCAGCGGCAGCCTTCCCGTGTGGTCGAGGTGCGCGTGCGTGAGGACGACCGCGTGGAGCGTCCCGGGGTCGATCGGCCCGAGGTCGCGGTTCTTCCCGTCGGTCGCGCGCCGCCCCTGGAACATCCCGATGTCGACGAGCACGCGGGTGCGGTCGGTCTCGACGAGGTACGAGGAGCCCGTGACCTCGCCGGCGGCGCCGCAGACCGTGATCCGCATGGGGAGGGCGGATCGTAGCACGGATGGTAGGCTCCCGGCATGACGCGCCGCGTGCTTCTCGCGCTGCTTCTGTGCATGAGGGTAGGGGGCGCGGGGGAAGGGGTCACGCACCACGACCTGAAGGTGCGGATCGAGCCCAAGGCGCACACGATCCAGGCGGAGGACGCGACCGCGCTCCGGAAGTTCCACGTCCACGGCGACCTCATCGTCGAGGGCTCCGCGGCCGGCGGCTTCACGGAGGGCGGCGCGGTGCCGCTCCGGAGCTACGAGCGCCGCCGCCTCGATGGCCCCATCGTCTACAAGGGCACGATCTTCCACCCGCTCGAGGCGCAGTCGGAGGAGTACGCGCGGAGCTTCTCGGAGACGCCCGGCACGATCTCGGAGGAGGGGGTCTTCCTCTCCGGCGCGAGCGGCTGGTACCCCGTCGCCGACGACGAGATGGTCACGTTCACGCTCGAGGTGGACCTCCCCAAGGACTGGGACGCGGTGAGCCAGGGCGTCCGTACGCGCGACGAGATCGTCGGCGATCGTCGGATCGTCAGGTGGGAATGCGAGGACGCGATGGAGGAGATCTACCTCGTCGCGGCGCCCTTCACCGAGTACGCGCGGAAGGGCCCGGTGACCGCGTACGCCTTCCTGCGGACGCCCGATCCCGCCCTCGCCGGCAGGTACCTGGACGTCACGGGCCAGTACATCGACATGTACGGGAGGCTTCTCGGCCCCTACCCGTTCGGGAAGTTCGCGCTCGTCGAGAACTTCTGGGAGACGGGCTACGGGATGCCGTCGTTCACGCTTTTGGGGCCGCAGGTGATCCGCTTCCCGTTCATCCTGCACTCGTCCTACCCGCACGAGATCCTCCACAACTGGTGGGGGAACGGCGTCTACGTCGACCGCGACACCGGGAACTGGTGCGAGGGCCTCACCGCGTACCTCGCCGACCACCTGATCCGCGAGGGGCAGGGCGCGGGCGAGGAGTACCGGCGCGACGCGCTCAAGAAGTACCGGGCCTACGTGCGCGGCGGGAACGACTTCCCGCTGAAGGACTTCCGCGCGCGCCACTCGGCGGCGACCGAGGCGGTCGGCTACGGCAAGGCGCTGATGGTCTTCCACATGCTGCGGATGCGCACCGGCGACGCGAAGTTCACGGAGGGGTTGCGCGCGTTCTATAAGAATTTCAGGTTCAAGCGCGCGTCGTGGAGCGACCTCGCGGCCGTCTTCAGCGACGTCGCGGGGGAGGACCTGCGGCCGTTCTTCGCGCAGTGGGTGGACCGGGTCGGCGCGCCGGCGCTCGCCGTGCGCGACGGACAGCTCGTGCAGGCGCAGGCGGGAGAACCGTATGAATTGATTGTACCGGTCTCGGTGACCGTCGACGGCGCCGAGCGGACCCTCGATGTGCACATGAGGGAGCGGTCCGCGACGCTTCCGCCCGGCGCGAAGGTCGTGGTCGACCCGCAATTCGACGTCTTCCGGCTGCTCGACCGGGGCGAGATCCCGGTCACGCTCGGCGAGCTCTTCGGCGCGGAGAAGGCACTGCTCGTGCTGCCCGACGATCCGGGCCCGTGGCAGGCGCTCGCGGACGCGTGGCGCGTGGAAAGCGTGCGCGCGTCCAAGATCGACGCGCTGCCGAAGGACCGAGCGGTCTGGATCGCCGGCGCAGGGAACCGCTGGGCGAAGGGGATCCCGTTCGACGCGAGGGTCGAGCCGGACGCGGTGACGCTCGGCGGCACGCGCCACGAGCGGAAGGGGCTCTCGTTCGTGCTCACCTCCCCGCACCCCTCCGATTCCGAGCTCGCGGTGGGCTGGATCGCGAGCGACCTGCCCGACGCGATCCCGGGGCTCGCGCGCAAGCTGCCGCACTACGGCAAGTACAGCTACCTCGCGTTCACGGGCGCGGAGCCGACGAACGTCGCCAAGGGCCAGTGGGGCGACGGGCAGCGGGCATCGACGCGCGAGCCCCTCGCGCGCCTCGCGCCCCTCTTCGACGCGGAGCGGCTGATGGGGCACGTCCGTTTCCTCGCCGACGAGCGCCTGAAGGGCCGCGGCAACGGGACGCCGGAGCTCGACGAGGCCGGCGAGTACATCGCGAAGGCGTTCCAGGGCGCGGGCCTCGCGGTCTCGGAAGACCGCTGGGAGGAAGAAGGGGGGCCCGGGGGGAGGAAGGTGGAGCTCCGGAACCTCGTCGTCACGATCCCGGGCACGAACCCCGACTGGAAGGACGAGTGCGTGGTCGTCGGCGCGCACTACGACCACCTGGGCCTCGGCTGGCCGGACGTGCGCAAGGGGTGCGAGGGGCAGATCCACAACGGCGCGGACGACAACGCGTCGGGCGTGGCCGTGCTCCTCGAGCTCGCGCGCGTGCTCGCGGACGCGAGGCCGCCCCGCACGATCGTCCTCGTCGCGTTCTCGGGCGAGGAGTGGGGGCTCAAGGGGTCGCGGCGGTTCGTGAAGACGCTCGGGGACAGGAAGGTCTTCGCGATGGTCAACATGGATTGCGTGGGCCGACTGGGCGGCGGAAAGCTCACGCTGCTCGGCACCGGCACGGCGGAGGAGTGGAAGCACATCGCGATGGGGGTGGGCTACACGACGGGCGTCGAGGCGCAGTGCATCCAAGAGGATCCCGGCGGCAGCGACCAGGTGGCGTTCCAGGAGGCGGGGATCCCGGCGATCCAGCTCTTCAGCGGCCCGAACGAGGACTACCACCGCCCGACGGACGACGTGGACAAGATCGACGCGGAGGGGCTCGTGAAGGTGGCGACGTTCCTTCGGGAGGCGGTGGTCTATCTCGCGGAGCGCGACGCCCCGCTGACGAAGGCGGGGGCGGCGCCCGCGGCGGGGGGCGGCGAGGGGCGGAAGGTGTCGCTCGGCACGGTGCCGGACTTCGCGTTCGGGGGGCCGGGCGTGAAGGTGCAGTCGCTCGTGGAGGGCTCGCCCGCGGAGAAGGCGGGCGTCCTCGCCGGCGACATCCTGCTCGCGGTCGGCGACAAGGAGCTGAAGACGCTGCGCGACCTGAGCGAGGCTTTGAAGGCGCACGCGGCGGGCGACGTCGTGAAGCTGCGCGTGAAGCGCGGCGACGAGGAGGTGACCCTCGATGCGACATTGGTGGCGCGGTAGCGGGGCCACCGCGCGCAGCCGCAGCCGGACGTCGACCGGGGAGGGTACCATTGGTGGCGTGGCACCGGTCGTGAGCAAGGAGCAGGTCCGCGCCCGCATCAGGGACGTGGAGCCGCGCATTCGCTCCTTGGGCGTGCGCCGTCTGGCCCTCTTCGGGTCCTTCGTTCGGGAAGCCCCGGGTCCCGAGAGCGACGTCGATTTCCTGGTCGAGTTCGACCCGTCCCGGAAGACATTCGACAACCTTCTCGCTCTTGCAGACCTGCTTGATGCCGCCTTGGGCCGGCGTGTGGAAATCGTCACGACGGCCGCGCTGAGCCCGTTCGTCGGGCCGCACATCCTGAAGGAAGCGGAGGATGTCCTTCGAGCCGCGTGAGTACCTGCGGCACATCCTTGTCGAGGCCGAGTATCTGCTCGCACGGAGCCACGCATCGACAAGGTGCAGTTCCTTCGCGACGAGACCCTTCGACGGGCGTTCGTCCGCAGCCTGGAGATCATCGGCGAGGCGGCGAAGAAGGTGCCCGACGGGTTTCGCGCGCTCCATCCGGCGGTCGGGTGGCGTGGAATGGCGGGAATGAGAGACCGGCTGATCCACGACTACTTCGGCGTGGACTACGACCTCGTCCGGGACGTCGTGCAGGACAAGGTGCCATCGCTGACCAGTTCGATCCGGCAGATCCTCGCGGCGCGGGACTCGTCGTAGCCGAGAGCGGCGGCCGCTCCCGGCGATCCTCGGAGAATTCGGCCCCCGGACCCCCTATGCTTCACCCCGCAGGAGGTCCCACGCCTCGCGGACGTGGCGCTCCCCGGTCGTGGGCGCGCCGATCGCCATCCGGAGCGTGTAGCCCTTCCCCGGCAGCACCGTGTGGGAGAGGTACGCGCGGCCCGACGCGTTCACGCGCTCGAGCAGCGCCTTGTTCTCCTCGTCGCTCCCGCGCCTCCTGAAGCACACGAGCGCGAGCGTCCGCTCCGCGCAAAGCTCGAACCGCGGGTCCTCTTGCACCCAGGATTCGAACGCCTTCGCCAGCTCGATGTGGCGGCGGACGTGCGCCTTGAGCCCCTCCGCGCCGTAGTGACGGATCACGAACCAGAGCTTCAGCGCGCGGAAACGCCGGCCGAGCGGGATTCCCCAGTCGCGGTAGTCGATCACCTGCCCCGCGTGCGCCGTCTTGAGGTACTCAGGCGTCACGGTGAGCGCGGCCGTGAGACTCTTCCGGTCGCGCGTCCAGAACGCCGAGCAGTCGAAGCTCGTGAGCAGCCACTTGTGCGGGTTCATGCAGAACGAGTCCGCGCGGGCGACGCCGCCGATCATCCAGCGGTGCTCGGGGCAGACGCACGCGGCGCCCGCGTACGCGGCATCCACATGCAGCCAGAGGTCAGGGGGCAGCGGGGGCAGGGGATCGACCGCCGTCGACGACGTCGTGCCCACCGTCGCGCAGACGAAGAAGGGCTTCCGGCCCCTCGCGCGATCCTCCGCGATCATGCGGTCGAGGGCGGCGGGGTCCATCGAGAGGTTCTCGCGCACGGGGACGAGGCGTAGCTCGACGCCCGCGACGTTCGCCGCCTTCTGCACGGAGGAGTGCGCCTGCTCCGACGCGTACGCGACGAGGTCCCCCTTCCCGGCGCGGTGGCGCGCCGCGAGGAGCGCCACGAGCGTCGACTCGCTCGCCGTGCCCTGGATGCACCCCTCGAAGGACTCGGGGAGCCCGATCAGCTGCGCGAGCCACTCGAGCATCCGCGTCTCGAGCTCCGTCGCGGCCGGGCTCGTCGCCCAGAGCATCCCCTGGATGCCGAGGCCGCTCGAGAGCAGCTCGCCGAGGATGGCGGGGCCCGACGCGTTGCACGGGAAGTAGGCGAAGAAGCCGGGCGCCTGCCAGTGGGTGATCCCCGGGAGGATCAGCCGGTCGAGGTCCGTTAGGATCTCGTCCCACCCCCCTCCCGCGCCCACCCCCTTCCCCGGCGGGGACTCCGGCAGGGCCCGGAGGAGGTCGCCCGGCCGGCTCCGCGAGAGAACCGGGAATGTTTCGATCCTCTCCTGGTAATCGGCGATCCAGTCCACGATCCTGTGGCCGAGGGCCCGGAACTGCGACGGCTTCATTGGCGGAAGCATAGCGCAGGCGGTATCGTGAGAGCCCTTGACGATCTTCACGGAGGAGCGGAAGACCGACCTCATCGAGACGGTCGCGAGAAGCGTCGCGAAGGAGGGCGCCGAGGCGTTCGTCCGCTTCCTCTACGCGGACGTCGCGCCCGGCGATCTCGCGGGTGACACGTCGGACAACCTCACCGGCGCCGCGCTCGGCTTCTGGCGCTTTCTCGCCGACCGGAAGCCGGGGACGCCCAACGTGCGGGTCTACGCGCCGATCCTTGCGAAGCACGGCTGGGCGTCGGAGCACACGGTCGTCGAGATCGTCACCGACGACATGCCGTTCCTCGTCGACTCCGTCACCGCGTTCCTGAACAGCGCGGAGGCGGAGGTGCACCTCGTGATCCACCCCGTCGTGCGGGTCGTGCGGGACGCGCGCGGGCGCCTGAAGAGCGTCCACGACCGCCGCGCCGCCGAGGGCGAGCGCGAGTCGTGCATGCACATCCGCATCGGCGCGCAGCCCGAGGCGCGCCACGCGCTGCTCCGCGACGGGATCCTCGGCGTGCTCGGCGACGTGCGCGCGGCCGTGGAGGACTGGGGCCCGATGCGCGAGCGGTGCGCGGCGATCGCGGCACGGCTCGAGGCGGGCAACATCCCGCGGCCCGCGGACGAAGTGAAGGAGGTCTGCGGGTTCATCCGGTGGCTCGAGGCGAACCACTTCACGTTCCTCGGTTTCCGCGAGTACGGGATCGAGGCCGACCGCGCCCACGTCGTGCCCGGCAGCGGCCTCGGACTGCTCCGCGACGAGAAGACGACCGTGTTCGACGGCCTCATCACCGGCGAGGCGCCGCCGGCCGAGATCTTCCAGCCCGGCCTCGTGCGCGTGACCAAGGCGAACCGGCGCTCGAGCGTCCACCGCCACGTCCACCTCGACGCGGTCGGGGTCAAGCGCTTCGACGAGGAGGGGCGCGTCACGGGCGAGCACCTGGCCGTCGGGCTCTTCACGTCGGCGGCCTACGCGGGCAGCGCGCGCGAGATCCCGCTGCTGCGGAGGAAGGTCGACCACGTGCTCGCGCGCTCCGGCTTCTCGCCGCGGAGCCACAACTACAAGACGCTCTACCACATCCTCGAGACCTATCCGCGCGACGAGCTCTTCCAGATCTCGGAGGACGAGCTCTTCCCGATCGCGCTCGGGATCGTGCGGCTTCAGCAGCGCCGGCGCATCGCCTTCTTCCCGCGGGTGGACCCGTTCCAGCGCTTCGTCTCGTGCCTCGTCTACGTGCCGCGCGACGTGTTCGAGACGGGACTGCGGCTGCGCTTCCAGGAGATCCTCGCCGACGCGTTCCGCGGCCGCGTGACCGCCTTCTACACGCACATGACCGACGAGCCGCTCGCGCGGCTCCACTTCATCGTCAAGACGACGCCCGGGGACCTGCCGCCGTTCGACGCCGTCGAGATCGAGCGGCGCCTCGTGGAGTCGGGGCGATCCTGGTCGGAGCGGCTGCGCGAGGCGCTCATCCGCGCGCGCGGCGAGGAGCGGGGGATCGCGACGAGCCAGCGCTTCGCGGCCGCGTTCCCGGCGAGCTACCGCGACTCGGTCGACCCGGCCGAGGCGGCGATTGACATCCAGTACGTGGAAGACGCGTGCGAGGACGGGCTCGCCGTGTTCCTCGACCGGCGAGAGGGAGGGGGTCCGGGGGACGCCCGGCTGAAGCTCGTCTCGGCCGGCCCGGAGCGGTCGCTTTCCGAGGTCGTGCCCCTGCTCGAGAAGATGGGACTCACGGTCCTCCGCGAGCAGCCTTTCCGCGTGCGTCCTCCGGGAACGACCGAGCCGGTCTGGATCCGGGAGCTCGACCTGGCGAGCCGCGAGCCGATCGACGTCGAGCGCGTGCGCGAGCCGTTCCACGAGGCGTTCGAGCTCATCTGGAACGGGGAGAAGGAGAACGACGGGTTCAACGCGCTCGTCCTCTCCGCCGGCCTCACGGCCCGCGAGACGACGATCCTGCGCGCCTACGCGAAGTACCTGCGCCAGGCGCGGGTCGCCTTCTCGCAGGACTACATGGAGCAGACGCTCGGGCGCTATCCCGAGCAGGCGCGGCTGCTCGTGGGGATGTTCCTCGCGCGCTTCGACCCGGCGGTCCACGACCGCGAGGAGCGGGCCATCGTCCACGCCGAGGCCTTCGTGAAGGGGCTCGACGCGGTCTCGAACCTCGACGACGACCGCATCCTGCGCGCGTTCTTCGCGTGCGTCGAGGCCACGCTCCGCACGAACTACTTCCAGCGCGACGCGCGCGGCGCCCCGAAGCCGTACCTCTCCTTCAAGCTCGATTCCGGCCGGCTCGAGATCCTCCCGCTGCCGAGGCCCTTCCGCGAGGTGTTCGTCTACAGCCCGCGCGTCGAGGCGATCCACCTCCGCGGCGGGCCGGTCGCGCGCGGCGGCATCCGGTGGTCCGACCGGCGCGAGGACTTCCGCACCGAGATCCTCGGGCTGATGAAGGCCCAGATGGTCAAGAACTCCGTCATCGTGCCCGTGGGGTCGAAGGGCGGCTTCGTCGTGAAACGCCCGCCGCCCGAAGGCGGGGCGAAGATGAAGGAGGAGGTCGTCGAGTGCTACCGCACGCTCATGCGCGGGCTGCTCGACCTGACCGACAACCGCGACGGCGACAGGATCGAACCGCCGCCGCTCGTCGTGCGCAGGGACGGCGACGATCCGTACCTCGTCGTCGCGGCGGACAAGGGCACGGCCACCTTCTCCGACATCGCCAACGGGATCTCGCAGGAGTACGGCTTCTGGCTCGACGACGCGTTCGCGTCGGGCGGCTCGGCCGGCTACGACCACAAGAAGATGGCCATCACGGCGCGCGGCGCGTGGGAGGCGGTGAAGCGCCACTTCCGGGAGATGGGGAAGGACATCCAGGCGGAGGAGTTCACGGTCGTCGGCGTCGGCGACATGGCCGGGGACGTCTTCGGGAACGGGATGCTCCTGTCGCCGCGCATCCGGCTCGTCGCGGCGTTCAACCACATGCACATCTTCCTCGACCCGGATCCGGACCTCGCGAAGAGCTTCGCGGAGCGGCAGCGGCTCTTCGACCTCCCCGGCTCGACCTGGGCCGACTACAACCCGAAGCTCCTCTCGAAGGGCGGCGGCGTCTGGCCGCGCACCCGCAAGTCGATCCCGCTCTCGGAGCCCGTGCGCGGCATGCTCGGGCTCTCGGCCGCGGCCGCGACGCCCGCGGAGCTGATCCAGGCGATCCTGCGCGCGCCGGTCGAGCTGCTGTGGCTCGGCGGCATCGGCACCTTCGTTCGCGCGAGCCACGAGACGGACGCCGAGGCCGGCGACCGCGCCAACGACGCGCTTCGCGTGACCGCGCGCGAGGTCCGCGCGAAAGTGGTCGGCGAGGGGGCCAACCTCGGTTTCACGCAGCGCGCGCGCGTCGAGTACTCGCTCGCCGGCGGCCGGATCAACACGGACGCCGTGGACAACTCCGCCGGCGTGGACTGTTCGGACCACGAGGTGAACATCAAGATCCTGCTGCGCGACGTGGAGCGCTCGGGGAATCTCACGCGCGCGGATCGCGACGGGCTCCTGTCCCGGATGACCGACGAGGTCGGGGAGCTCGTCCTTCGCGACAACTACCTCCAGACGCAGACGATCTCCGTCACGCACAAGCTCGGCGCCCACCTCCTCGACCGCGCGGGGCGCTTCCTCCGCGCCCTCGAGAAGTCGGGACGGCTCAATCGCGCCCTCGAGTTCCTGCCCGACGAGGACACGCTGGCCGAGCGTGCGCGCGACAAGGTCGGACTCACGCGGCCGGAGCTCGCGATCCTGCTCGCCTATTCGAAGATCGACCTCTACGACCAGCTGCTTTCGTCGTCCCTGCCGGACGACCCCGCCCTGGCGACCGAGCGCTACCACTACTTCCCGAAGGCGCTGCGCGACCGCTACCCCGACCAGATCGCGAGGCACCGGCTGGGGCGCGAGATCGCCGCCACGGTCGTCACGAACAACCTCGTGAACCGCGTCGGGATCATGTTCATCCACGAGGTGCGCGAGAAGACCGGGATGCCCGCGGACGAGATCGCCCGCGCCTACATCGCCGCGCGCGACATCCTCGGCGTCCGGGATCTCTGGCACGAGATCGAGGCGCTCGACAACCGGACGCCGGCAGGGACGCAGGCGGCGATGCTCGCGGAATGCGGGCGGATCCTCGAGCGCCTCACCGTTTGGCTGCTGCGGTACGGCGAGCATCCGCTGGACATCGCGAGGCTGCGGGAGGAGTACGGGCCCGGCGTGACCGAGCTCATCGCCACGCTCGAGGGGAACCTCGTGGAGGCGCACCGGCGGATCCTCGACGCGCGGCGCACCGCGCTCGTCGAGCAGGGGGCGACGCCGGAGACGGCGGCAAGGGTCGCGCTCCTCGTGTTCCTCGCGCCCGCGTGCGACGTCGTGCGGCTGGCGAAGGCCAGCGGCCGGTCGATCGCGGCGGTGGCGCGCACGTACTCGGCGATCGACGCGCGGTTCGGCGTGATCTGGCTGCGGCGCGCGGCCGCCCGGCTGCCGACGGACACGGGCTGGGAGAAGCTCGCGGTATCGGCGCTCGTCGACGACCTCGATGCGCAGCAGGCGGACCTGACCGCGCGCGTCCTCCGCCTTGCGCAGAAGGACGAGGCGCCGGAGGCCGCGATCGAGCGCTTCGCGGAGTCGAAGCGGCCGATCGTCGCGCGCGCGGAGCAGCTGCTCGCGGAGCTCCACGGCGCGTCGAACGTCGACTTCGTGATGCTCGCCGTGGCCTGCCGCCAACTCCGCTCCATGACCCTCTAGGTCAACGGTTGACCTGCGCGGATGAGGCAAGTCCTTTTAGCGCAAGGAGTTGCGTCGCGCGGAGCGCGCCACCGCTGGCGCACGTCGCGGCGCCGCGCGTGTCGCAGGAAAGCCGTGTCGGTGCGGAACGGGTTCCGCGGTCCCGCCGACGCAAGTGGGCCTCCGCCAACGACTTGGCGCCATGCCGTGCGTCAACCGTTGACCTATTGGCGGCGGAGGGCGGTGACGGGGGGGAGGCGCGCGGCGCGCCACGCCGGGGCGGCCCCGCCCAGGAGCCCGAGCACGAGCGAGAACACCACCGCGTTCAACAGCACGTCCGGCGTCACGCGGAACGCGAACGCGACCTCCGTGAACGTGTTGAAGTTCGTCGCGCCGGTCTCGAGGCCGTTCAGCGGGACCACGATCAGGCAGCCGAGCGCTCCGCCGATGAGGCCTAGCACGAGGGCCTCGCCGAGGAACGCCAGGAAGATCGCCATCGGCCGGAACCCGCACGCGAGCAGGATCCCGATCTCGTGCGTGCGCGAGGCGATGGCCGCGAGCATCGTGTTGGCGGCCGTGAAGACCGCCGCCGTGCCCATGACCACCGCGAGGAAGAAGCCGAGGATCCGCAGGACGTTCGAGAGCGCTGAGGTCTGGGCCGCGAAGTACGCCCGCTCCGTGAACACGGCGGCCGGCGTCTCCTTGTCGTGCTCGAGGCGCCTCGCGATCTCCTCCACGTCCGTGCCCGGCCGCATCTGCGCGATGATGCGGCTCGGGTCGGGCCTCGCAAGCGTCGCCAGCATCCGGTCGAGGTCGCCCCAGATCTCCGACGTGAACGGGCCGTCGCTCTCGAAGACGCCGACGACGGAGAAGGGCGTGGTGTTGAGCTGGATCACGTCGCCGACGTGGCAGCCGCGGATGCGGTCGACCGTTTTGCTGCCGACGATGACCTCGTCCGTGCCCGGGCGGAAGCGCCGCCCCTCGACGATCCGCACCGAGTCCCCGTAGATGTCGAAGCTGCGCTGCTCGAGGCCGCGGACGGGCACGTTCGTCTGGCCGCCGCCGACGCGGTGCCGGAGGACCGCAAGGTAGAGCTCCATCGAGGCGAGCGGCGCGCCCTGGTCGTCCCGCTGGATCTCGGGAAGCGTCTTGATCAGCCGGTCGGCCAGCGTGCGCGGGCAGGCCGACTCGCCCTCGCTCGCGGCCCCCGGTCGCAGGAAGACGAAGAGGTCGTCCCGCCCCGACTGCTCGAACAGCGACCGGAAGCCCGCCTCGAGGGCGAGAACGCCCGCGAAGATCGCCACGGTCGCCGCGATGCCGAGTGCGGTGAGAAGCGTCCCGGTGCGGCGCACGACCACATGCCGGAGGTTGTAGCGGAAGGGGATCAGCATGCCTGTCCCATGGGAAGGAGGGGGGGCTGGGGGGCCGTCAGTGCGGCCGCATCGCCTCCGCCGTGCGTAGCCGTCTCGCCATGCGCGCCGGCACCGCGCCGGCGAGCATGCCGAGGATGACCGTGACGCCGATGGCAGCCACGAGGGTCTGCGGCGCGATCGCGTAGCCGGGGAAGGTCGACGCGAGCATCCCGCGGATCGCGTCCTCGGAGAGGAACGCGAGCGCGATGCCGAGCCCGCCGCCCGTCCCCACGAGGAGCATCGCCTGGAGGAGCAGGAGGAGCGCCGCGAATCCGTCGCTGAAGCCGAGCGCCTTCATCACCGCCAGCTCGCGCAGCTGTTCGCGCGCCTGCATGAGCATCGTGTTCACGCACGCGAGGAGGATCGCGAGGAGGACGCCTCCGCCGAGGTAGGAGACGAGCTTCGGCACGTTGCCGAACATCGTGACGAACTGCCGCTGGAACTCCGCCTCCGTCGTCGTCCGGACGCGTTGCGGACCGTTCTCGAAGAGCTGGTCCACGGCGGCCATGATCGCCGGCGCGCTCGCCTCGGGCTCCGTCTCGATCACGATCACGCCCACGGGCGGCGTGTCGCCCCTCTCGGACTCCATCGTCTTCTCGAAGAGGTCCCAGTGGAAGTAGAGCGTGCGGTCGTCGAGGGACGCCTTGGCGGGCGAGTAGATCGCCGCCACCTGGAACTCCCAGGCGGAGCCGTCCGCCTTGGGGAAGATCACGCCCGTGATCGGCACCGTGTCGCCGACCTTCCAGCCGAACTGCCGGGCGAGGCCGTCGCCGATGACGCACGCGCGTTTGTCCTTGAGGAACTCCTCCCCGGACCCCTCCACGATCCTCATCTCCGGCCACATGGCGAGGAGCATGTCGGCGTCGACCGCGAACTGGGCGAAGAAGTTCTCGCGGTCCTTGTAGTAGCCGCCGAACCACTGGAACTTGCACGTCTGCCGGACGCCCTCGACGGCGTTGATCTTCGCCTGGTACGAGACCGGGAAGTCGACGAAGAGGCTGACCGCCGACTGCACCCACAGGCGCTGCTGGGCCGCCGCCGCGACGCCCGACTCGAGCGTGGTCACGAGCGACCGGAGGAAGCAGAGGAGGAAGACCGCCACCGCGAGCGAGCCGACCGTCAGGAGCGTGCGCACCGGGTGGCGGAGGAGACTCCGGCGGATGAGCTTGATCACGCGCCCTTCTCCTCCACGCGGTCCAGCTTGCCCTTGTCGAGGTGGATCGTGCGCTCCGCGCGCGCGGCCGCGAGCGGGTCGTGCGTCACGATCACGATCGTCTTGCCGAACTTGGCGTGGAGCCTCCCGAGGAGCTCGAGGACCTGGTCCGCCGACGTGCGGTCGAGGTCGCCCGTGGGCTCGTCGGCGAGGATGAGCTCCGGGTCCGTGGCGACGGCGCGGGCGATCGCGACCCGCTGCTCCTGCCCGCCGGAGAGCTGGCCCGGCCGGTGGCCCATGCGATCCGCGAGGCCGACGAGCTCGAGCGCGTGCCGGGCGTGGTCGCGGCGCTCCTTCCGCGACAGCGGAGCGAGCAGCAGCGGCAGCTCCACGTTCTCCAGCGCGGTCAGCACGGAGAGCAGGTTGAACTGCTGGAAGACGAACCCGACATGGTCGGCGCGCCACCGCGAGAGGTCCCGGTTGTCGAGCGCGGAGAGGTCCTCGCCCGCGACGACCACGTCGCCGGAATCGGCGCGGTCGAGGCCCCCGATGAGGTTCAGGAGCGTCGTCTTGCCGGAGCCGCTCGGCCCCATGAGGGCGAAAAACGCGCCCGCGGGCACGTCGAAGTCGAGGTGGTCGAGCACCCGGAGGGTCTCGCCGCCGCGGCGGTAGCTCTTGGTCACGCCGGAGAGGCGGATGATCGGTTCCGACATGTCACTCCGCGACGCGCACGCGCGCGCCGTCCCTGAGGTCCGCGGAGGGATCGTCCACGAGACGCTCGCCCCCCGAAAGCCCCCTCCTTACCACGAGCCGGTCGCCGCGTCGCTCCCCGAGAT
The DNA here is from genome assembly GCA_036273915.1 of Planctomycetota bacterium. GTDB lineage: Bacteria > Planctomycetota > PLA2 > PLA2 > PLA2 > PLA2. The sequence goes on from DASUGR010000061.1 coordinate 16,015, forward strand.
CGACGGCCCGCCAGCGCGCCACGTCGCGGTCGAGCTCGAATACGCCGGTCGCCCCGTCGGCGCGCACGACGGCGGTCTCGGGCACGAGCACGACCGGCTCCTCCGCCGCGGCGGCGCCGGAGGCGGCCGCGTCGTCGAGGAACACGACGCGCACGCCCATCTCGGGCCGCAGGCGGTCGTCGGGCCCGTCGAGCTTCACGCGCAGCTCGACCGTGCCCTTCTGCCGGTTGGCCGTGGGCCAGATGCGGTCGACGCGCCCCTCGTAACCGTGGTCCGGGTAGGCGTCGAGGAAGACGCGCGCTCGCTTCCCGGTCGTGATCGCCCCCAGCGAGCGCTCCGGCATGTCGACCTGCGCCTCGAGCGACGCGAAGTCGACCATCGTGACCACGGCGCCGCGGCTGTTGCCGCCCTGCGCGTTGGGGCTGACGACCTCGCCGACCTCGGCGTCCTTCAGCACGACCACGCCGTCGAACGGCGCCTTGACCTCGGTCTTGCCGAGGATCGCCTGCTGCTCCTCGAGCGCCGCCTTGCGGCTCTGCGTCGTCGCGGCGGCCTCCGCGAGGCTCGCCTCGGCGACGCGGATGTCGGCCTCCCCCTCCGCGACCCGGCCTCTCGACGCGACGAGGAGCGCCTCCTCGGCGTTCCGCGAGGCCACGGCGCGGTCGAGCTCCGTCTGCGCGTCGTCCGTCTCCTGCTGCGTGCCGGCGCCGGAGGCGACGAGCGCCGCAGCGCGGTCGTAGTCGGTCTTCGCGCGCGCGGCGCGGGCCTTCGCCTCCTCGACCCGCGCGGCCGCCGCGTCGACGTTCTTCCGCGCCGTCTCGAGGCGCGCCCGGGCGGCGGCGACCTCCGCGGCGAGGCGGCCCTCGGCCGCCTTCGCGATGTCGAGCTCGGCCTGCGCGCGCCGCACGGCAGCGCGGTACTCGTCGGCGAAGAGGCGCGCGACCACGTCGCCCTTGCGGACGGCCGTGCCCTCCTCGACGTTCATCTCGACGACGCGGCCCGGCGTGTCGGCGGAGAGCGCGGCCCGCCGCGCCGCGACGATGTAGCCGTTCGCGGAGATGCCGGCGGCGGCGCTCGCGGCGGCGGGCGTCGTCTTCACGGCCTCGGTCACGCGCACGATCGGGAGCGTCACGCGGTCATAGGCGCGCAGGATCGGCGCGCGGAAGAGGAACAGCGCGGCGCCAAGCACGACCAGGTAGATGATCCGGCGGATGGCGCGGCCGCCGGCGCGGGCGCGGCGGGGCGCCGCGGAGCGGTCGATCCTGAGCCTCTCGAGATCCATGGGCGGACGGCCAAGGATACTCGGCGCGGGTACCGGAGCGAGGAAGGGAAGGGGCGGGGGGGGAGGGGAACCGGGACGAAAAAAGGGGCCGCGCCCGCGGGCGCGACCCCTGGAATTCGATCGTGGAGTGCCGTTACTGGTTGTTCTCGAGCGCGTCCCAGGTCGTGTTGATCGTCGTCTCGTTGACGCCGTCCCAGTCCGCGTCGATGAGGATCTGGACGTTGACGTTGTCGAGCGCGATCAGCGTGACCGTGGCGCCCATGGCGCCCGTGGCCACGAGCGTGCCGGAGGACGGGTGGTCCTCGCCGTTGCCCGTGAAGGGCGTCGTGGTCTCGAACGTCGCGAAACCGCCGAGCTCGCTGCTGTAGACCTGCGCGTTGATCTCGAGGGAGTAGTCGCCCGTGGACTCGGTCCACGTGCGCGAGAGGCTGAAGTCGTCGAGCGCGCCGGAGAAGGACTGCACCCCGGCGGACGCGTACGCGCTGAAGTGGCTGCCGCTCACGGACGACGTGAACGTGTCGGCGTCCGGCGTGGACACGGAGACCGTGATCGCGCCGTTGACCGTGATCGTCGCGCCGACGATGCCCAGCGTGAGCCCGCCGAACGAGCCGGTGAGCGTGCGCGTGCCGCCCGCGGCCGGGTCGAGGAGGTCGCCCGTGACCTCGGTGGCGTCGAAGCCGAGCATGCCGTTGAACGTGAGGAAGGTGCCGCCGCCGACGTCGATCATGCACCCGTAGAAGGTGGCGTCGACGGAGTCGCCCGTCGAGAGGCCCGCGGGCGTCACGTCGTTGATCGACGTGGCCGCCTGGCCGCCGTCGGGGCAGGGCGCCATCTGGGCCGACGCTCCGAGGAAGTCCTCGGAGAACATGTCCATCATGTCCGTCATGCCCTCGAGCATGCTGACCGCGCCGACGCCCGATGCGGCGACGGCCGCGGCGTTCTGCTCGCTGACGGTGAGCTCGCTCATGCCGCCGCCACCGCCGCAGCCGAGCGTGAAGAGGAGAACCGCGGCCGGAACGGCGCGCGTGAGAAGACGCAGATTCACAAAGACCTCCTGGGCACCGTAGGGCCCGTGTGTTCCTCCAGACCGAGCTTTCCTTATCGGTGGGGGCCCGGGGGAGGGCGAGGGCCGCGGGCGTCCCGATGCGAGACGCCCGAGTCACGGCGGCACGGAGCGCGCGCCGGCCGCGGGTCAGCGGAAGTCGTGGCTCCGGGGGGCCGGCGGGGGCGCGAGATCCGGCCTCCAGAGCCGGGCCGCGACGAGGTGGGCGACGCCGTCCTGCACCTGCATCCTTCCGGAGACGCCGAGGAACGCCTCGGTCTTCACGAGAAGCTCATGGCGGGCGAAGACGTCCGGCCAGATCACGAGGTTCACGAAACCGGTCTCGTCCTCGAGCGTCATGAAGGTCACGCCCTTCGCGGTGCCGGGCCGCTGCCGGCAGATGACGAGCCCCGCGTAGCGCGCGGGGGCGCCGTGCGGCATCGCGTTCAGCGCGCGCGCGTCGGGGAGGCCGAGGCCACGGAGCCGCTCGCGCAGCGGGCCGAGCGGATGGTCGCGCGTCGAGTGGCCGGTCGCGCGGAAGTCCCAGGCGACCTCCTCCATCGGCGCGAGCGGCTGAAAGCCGGGCGCGCGCTCCGGGAAGTCGAGGTCGAGTGCCGTGGGCGTCGCCGTCCGCGCCATCTCCCAGAGCGCATCGCGGCGGTCGCCGCCGAGCGAGCGCAAGGCGCCCGCCTCCGCGAGGCGCCGCCGCGCGTCCTTGTCGAGCGCGGTCTTCAGCCGGAACTCCTCGAGCGAGCGGTAGGGCCTCCCCGCGACGATCCGTCTCCCTCCCTCCTCCCCGAGCCCCTTCACCCACCGCAAGCCGACGCGGACCGCACCCTCCTCGAGCGTGCACTGCCAGTCGCTTCCCTGCACGTCGACGGGCCTGATCTCGACTCCGCTCCGCTTCGCGTCCGCGAGGATCGTCGCGGGCGCGTAGAACCCCATCGGCTGCGCGTTCATGAGGCCGCACGTGAACTCCGCGGGGTGGTGGCGCTTCAACCACGCGGTCGCGTAGGCGATGAGCGCGAACGACGCCGCGTGGCTCTCGGGGAACCCGTACTCGCCGAAGCCGCGGATCTGCTCGAAGACCTGCTCCGCGAACTCCTTCGCGATGCCCTTCTCCGCCATGCGGCGGACGAGGCGCTCGCGGTGGCGTTCGATGCGGCCGGTCTTTTTCCACGCGGCCATGTCGCGGCGCAGCTGGTCGGCCTCGCCCGGCGTGTAGTCCGCGGCGACGACCGCGAGCCGCATCACCTGCTCCTGGAAGAGCGGCACGCCGAGGGTCTTTTGCAGCACGGGCTCGAGGCACTGGTGCGGGTAGGTGACGGGCTCCTCGCCCTTGCGGCGCCGCAGGAACGGGTGGACCATGCCGCCCGTGATCGGTCCCGGCCGCACGATGCTCACCTCGATCACGAGGTCGTAGAAGCTCCGCGGTTTCAGTCGCGGCAGCATCGCCATCTGCGCGCGGCTCTCGATCTGGAAGACGCCGACCGTCTGCGCGCGGCAGATCATGTCGTAGGTCTCCGCGTCGCCCTCCGGGATCGTCGCGAGCGAGAGGCGGGGGTTCCCGATGAGCTTCAGCGTGCGGTCGATGTGCGTGAGCGCGCCGAGGCCCAGCAGGTCGACCTTGAAGAGGCCCAGGTCCTCGACGTCCTCCTTGTCCCACTGGATGACGGTGCGGCCTTCCATCGCGCCGTTCTCGACCGGCACGAGGTCGTGGACGGGCTCGTGGCCGAGCAGGAAGCCGCCCGGGTGGATCGAGAGGTGGCGCGGGAAGTCCTGCACCTCCTCCGCGAGCGCGAGCAGGTGGCGGCACGCGGGGCTCTCCGGGTCGAGCGCGGCCTCGCGCAGGCGCGCGGGGTCCACGCCGTCGCCGTGCGCGACGAGTTTCGAGAGGCGGTCGAGCGAGGTCTCCGCGATGCCGAGCGCCTTGCCCACGTCGCGCACGGCGGAGCGCTGCCGGTAGCGGATCACGTTCGCGACCATCGCGGCGCGGTCGCGGCCGTAGCGCTCGTAGACGTGGCGGATCACCTCCTCGCGCCGCTCGTGCATGATGTCCAAGTCGATGTCCGGCGGCTCCGCGCGCTCCTTGCTCAAGAACCGCTCGAAGAGGAGGTCGATCCGCGCCGGGTCGACCGCGGTGACGCCGAGGCAGTAGCAGACCGCGGAGTTGGCGGCCGATCCGCGCCCCTGGCAGAGGATCCCGTGCTCCCGGCAGAAGCGGACGATCTCGTGCATCGTCAGGAAGTAGCCGCAGTAGTCGAGCTCCTCGATGAGCGCGAGCTCCTTTTGCAGGAGGTCGCGCACCTTCCCCGGGACCCCTTCCGGATAACGCCCGCGGGCGCCTCGCCACGCGAGCTCGGCGAGCCACTGCGCGGAGGTCTTGCCGTCGGGAAGGCGCTCCGACGGGTAGCGGTAGCGGATCTCCGCGAGCGAGAACGTGCAGCGCTCCGCGACCTCGCGCGTGCGCGCGACCGACGCCGGGTCGTCCTCGAAGAGCGCCTGGAACGCGGGCGGCGGCGGGAGCTCGTGCTCCGCGTTGGGTTTCAAGGCGCGGCCGGCGGTCGCGAGCGTCTTTCCGTGGCGGAGGCAGGCGAGCACGTCCTGCAGCGGGCGGCGCGCGGCGGCGTGGTAGAGGGTTTCGACGGCGGCGACGGTCGGGATCCCGAGGCGTTTCGCCTCGTCGCGGAGCGCCTCCTCGGCGAGCACCTCGCCGGCCTCGCGGTGGCGCGCGACGAGCGCGTAAAGCCGGTCGCCGAACGCCTCGCGGAACGGCGCGGGGTCCTCGGAGAGCGCGAGGAGGCCCGCCGCGTGCGTGCGCACCTCGTCGGACGTCACCGAGGAGGAGCCCTTGGGCGAACGGCGTCGCCCGGTCGTGAGCAGGCGGCAGAGGCTTCCGTAGCCGCCGCGGTCCTGCGCCAACAGGAGGAGGGGTGAGGGGGCGCGGGGGAGCGGGGGGGCCTCGTCGGGGGCGCCGACGGTCACCTGCGCGCCGATGATCAGGCGGACGCCGAGCTCGCGCGCGCGGACGTGGGCGCGGACGATGCCGTAGACACCGTCGCGGTCGGTGAGCGCGAGGTGGTCGATGCCTAGGTGGTGCGCGCGTTCGACGAGCTCGGAGGGGTGGCTCGCCCCCTCGAGGAAGGAGAAGTTGCTCTTGCACCAGAGGGGGACGTAGGTCGGCATGAGCCGCAAAGACCTCGTGGCCTTGGCCTAGACGCTCCAGACTTTCGTGAGACTCTCTCGTGACCTAGGCCCCCGTGCAGACTCCCGTGGCCTCTGCGTACCCGGCCGTCCGCATCCCGAAAGTGCGGACAGCAATGCCGCAGGTCGTCGTCGCAATGTCTTTTCTGACAAAGAGTTGCGTCTTTACAAAGCGCATCGGATAACAACACCTATTCCACCCTTCCGTGGAGGAACCAGCGGCGGCGTTTGGCGTCGCGGAAGACCCAGAGCCATTCCTCGCTTCGCGTGCGGGCGAAGTAGTACTCGCGCGCGACGCCGCCCCGCCACCAGCCGCCCGAGAGCACGTAGGGGCCGAGCAGGTGGTCGACCGACGCGTCGCCGCGGCCGCGCAACTGCCAGCCGTCCTCCTCGTGGCGCGGGCGGTGGGGGAGCGCGAACGGCGGCAGCCGGAGCCGCCGCACGAGCGTGCGCCGGCAGAGGCGCGGCTGCGGCGCCGGGAGCTCCGGCAGCGGCAGCCACTCGAACGATGCCTCGGGGAGGTGCCCCTCGCGGAGCCCCGCCCGCGCGATCGCCGTTTCCCCGAACTCCGCGCGGAGCCGCGCGAACGCGCGCTTCTGCGCCGCCGGGTCGCGCCGCGCCTTCGTGGCGAAGAGGTCGAGCTGCGCCGCCGTCGCCTTCTCCCCTTCCGCGACCATCCCCACTTCCACCACGCCGGAGGCGAGCGAGATCGCCGACAGGCGCAGGAGCACGAGGTCGAGGATCTGCCTCGCGTCGAGCGTCGGCGCCGCGGGCTTCAGCCGCTCGACGCGATCGGGCCCGCGGTCGAGTTTCAGCTCGAGCGCGAGCGTCGCGAGCGCCTCGCGCCGCCCCGCGAGCCCCTGGAGCAGCCGGTCGAGCATCGGCTTCACGAGGAAGAGGAGCCGCTGGACGTCGGTCTCGCCCTCGTCGAGGATCGCCTCCTCGCGAAGCGTCTCCTCGGCGGGCGCGGGCTGCACCGGCAGGTCGTCCTCGCCCGAGGCCGCGCGGAAGACGTGATAGACCTCCTCGCCGAACCGCTCGCGGATCCCCGCGGGCGGCAGCCGCAGCAGGTCGCCGAGCGTGCGCGCGCCGAGCGAGAGGAGCAGGTCGCGCGCGTCGGGCGGGAGCGAGAGCCGGGCGAGCGGGACGCGCTTCAGGCGCGCGCGCTCCTCCTCCTCCGTCCGGAGCACCCACGCGCGCGGCTCCGGCAGCGCGCGCGCGAGCGCGTAGGCGGCGAAGCGGCCGAACGAGACGACGACCGCCGCGCGGAGGCCCGCCTCGAGGAGCGCGCCGCGGATGCGCACCGCCCAGAGCCGCAGCGAGGGGTAGAGGAGGTCGAGGCCGCGGCTGCCGATCCGGAAGACGCCGGGATCGCGCTCCGAGGGCTCGACGTCGGGCCCGAAGGCGCGCAGCCGGTTCGCCACGTCGCGCACGCCCGCCTCGATCTCGCGCGGCGGGACGACGCCGGCGCAGAGATCCGAGGCGAGCGCGAGCCCGGCGGCGTAGCGCATGCCGGGCAGGATGCCGTGCGCCCGCGCCCGCTCATCGGCCCAGAGGATCCGCGCCTGCGGCCGGTCCGCCTCGACGACGACCGCGGGACGTCCGGAAAACCCAGGCTCGCGCCGGAGGAGCAGCTGGAGCGGGAGGTCGCGGATCTCGACGCAGGCGAGGCGGCTCATGGGAGATCATCGGTGGGGGGTTCGGGGGCGCGAGTGCGAACATCTGCCGCCGCCCGGCGCCCCCGAACCCCCCCTGCCTCCGGGGTCGGAAAGCCGCTCTGCAACGGCATTTTCCGCCGGTAATTCTGCCGAATCGAACCAGGTACGCTTCATTGCAGCCCCGGCGGGCCGCCGCACACCTCCGTGTGCTTCCAGCCGGGCGATCTCCGCTTGTCCTTCAAGACGACCACCTCGCACGCGAACTCGCCCTTCCCCGTCCGCCGCCGCCGCGCGTGGCCGCGGAGCGAGACGAGGGACCCGATCGACGGCGCGCGCTCGCCCTTGTCGGTCAGGAAGAGGATCAGGACGCCGTGCTTGCTCGCGAGGCCCAAGAGACGCGACAGCGCCGCGAGCGGCAGGCGCGCGGGACCGAGGTCGACGACGACGAGGCCGAAGCCGCCCGAGCGCGCGAGCTGGTCGGCGGCGCGCGGCAGCGACCGCGGGTCGGGCACGCGGACGATCGCCAACGCCGCGAGATCGACGCCGCCCGCCGCCGCGTCGGGCGGGAAGAAGGTCTCCGTGACGGGCGTGATCCACGCGGCCGGCTCGTTCAGGAGCTGCGCCTGCCGGACGAGGCCGAGCGCGACCGTCAGCGCGGCGGAGTCCTCGGCGCCCGAGATCTCGACGAGGCGGCCCGCGAGCCCGGGCAGCGTCCACGCCGACGGCTCGTGGCGGAGGCCCGATGCCCCGCCGGGGCGCGGGCCCCGGAACGCGGGAAGGCTCACGAGATCCGCCTCCGCACCTCGACGACCTTGCCGAGGATGCGCACCTCCTTCGGCACGATGGGGCGGAAGGCGGGGTTCTTGGGCCGCAGCTCGATGCGCTTGCCGGAGCGGTGGAGCACCTTCACGGTCGCCTCGTCGCCGACGAGCGCGACCACGATGTCGCCCGTGCGCGCCGTCGACTGCTGCCGCACGAGGACGAGGTCGCCGTCGAGGATCCCCGCGTCGCGCATGCTCTGGCCGCGCACGCGCAGGCCGAAAAGGCCGTGGCCGCCCTCGACGGCCTCGTACCCGTCGACGTCCTCGGCCGCGAACGAGAGCCCGCCCGCGACGACGCGCCCGACGAGGGGCACCGCCACCGCCTGCGATCCGCCGACCACGCGGTACCCGCGCGCGCCCGGCATCTTCTCGAGGCGGCCGTCGCGCGCGAGCCGCTCCAGGTGCTCGCGCGCCGTCTGGGCCGAGCGGAACCCGAGGTGGTCGCGGATCTCCGCCATCGTGGGAGGGCGGCCTTCGAGCAGCTTCTCCTGGACGAAGCGGAAAACCTTTTCGCGTGTCTGGCCGGGGGGTGTCTTGCCCATGGTTCTTTCTCCGTGTTTTTCGTTCCGAGGAAATATACGGAACAGGGGGGACGGAAGGGAAGGGGGTTCCGCGGACCGGGGAAGGGGGGGCGTAGGATGGGGCGGAAATGGGCCTCCGACGCGCGCTTTTCTGCCTCGCCTTCCTCTGCGCGGCGGCGGCGACGGACCCGGACGGCGACGCGAGACGGCTCTGGTCCGAATACCAGCAGCTCCGCGGGACGGAGGGCTGGCAGGCCTTCGACCGCCGCCTCGAGATCCTGCGCGCGCTCGGCGGCTGCGACGGCGACCGGTCCCGGAAGGTGCTCCTCCAGCTCGTGCGCACGTCGCGGTCGGGCGACGAGCGCCTCCTCTCGATCCTCTCGCTCGGGAAGATCCTCGACCTCGACACGGCGAAGGAGCTCCTGAAGCTCGTCGAGCGCCGGCCCGAGCCCGCGATCGCGCAGGCGCTCGCCGACGCCCTCGCGGGCACGAAGCGCGCCGACGTGACCCTCTGGCTCGGCGGGGAGGCGCTCGACACGAAGGAGCCCGAGGTCCTCGGCGCGTGCATCGAGGCGCTCGCCGCCCTGAAGCCGCCGGAGGCGACGGCGAGGATCCTCGCGATCTACCAGGGCAGCACGGACGTCGACATCCTCTTCGAGGCGACCCGCGCGCTCGGAGGCATAGGGGGTCCGGGGGCGCGGGCGGCGCTCCGCTGCTCCGCGGCGCATCCGGACTTCCGCGTGCGCCTCGCGGCCGCGGAGATGCTGCCCGCCCGCGCGGCGGGCGACGAGGAGATGATCGCCGCCGTGCGCGCGCTCCTCGGCGACGCCGAGCCGTGCGTCCGCCGCGCCGCCGCCGCGGCGTCGGGCGCCGCCGGG
>DASUGR010000062.1:0-9517 GCA_036273915.1 Planctomycetota bacterium
CGACGGGCGGCCCGTCGGCCGGATCGGCGCCTGCGCGGACAAGGACCTCGAGGCGCGCGCCCCCGGCTGCGGCGTGGTCGGGTTCTTCGACTGCGCCGACGACGCGGACGCGGCGCGGGCGCTCTTCGGCGCCGCGGAGGCCTGGCTCTCCGCGCGCAACTGCTCGCGGGCGCGCGGCCCCCTCAACTACTCGATCCACGACACCGCGGGCGTCCTCGTCGAGGGCTTCGATACGCCGCCGGCGGTGGACACCGTGTGGAACCCTCCGCACGTGCCCCGGCAGTGGGAAGCAGGGGGGTTCCGGGGGGTGCAGGACCTCCTCGGCCTCTCGGGCCTGCTCGAGGTGAAGGGCCCCGAGCGCGCCCGGCGCTTCGCGGAGCGCGCGCGGCGGCAGGGGGTCGTCGCCCGCCCGCTCGACCTCTCCCGCTTCGAGGAGGAGGTCGAGGTGGCGCGCCAGATCTACAACGCAGCATGGGACGACAACTGGGGGCACGTCCCGATCGGCCGCGAGGAGTTCCTCTTCAAGGCGAAGGACATGAAGACGATCCTCGACCCGGACCTCGTGCGGATCGCCGAGGCGGACGGGAAGCCGGTCGGGTTCCTCCTCTCGCTCCCCGACCTGAACGTCGCGGCGAAGGCGAGCCGCGGGCACCTGTTCCCGTGGGGCTGGTTGCGCCTCCTCCGGGCGAAGCGCTGCGGCCGGGTCCGCGTGGTCGCGCTGGGCGTCCTGCCGGGGTACCGCGTGCGCGGGATCGAGGCGCTGCTGCTCGCCGACAGCTTCGCGGCGATCGGGGACCGCTACCCGTGGTGCGAGGCCTCCTGGGTGCTCGCCGACAACAAGACCCTCCTGAACGGGCTCGAGCTCTACAACTTGGTCCCATACAAGCGGTGGCGCCTTTACGAGAAGTCGTTTTGAGGGGGTTCGGGGCTGCTGGAGCAGCCGCGCTTCGCGCGCTGCGGAGCAGCCGGCCCGCTGCGCCGATGATCCTCGGGCCTCCCGCACCTCGTCATCTGCCCCACACGTGCCGCCGAACCGGACCGCTTCTGCCACGCCCCGACACCGGACCGCCACCCCCGGCCCAGCCGTCCGCGTGCTCTCGGGCCGCTCCTGCAGACGCGCTCCGCGCGCTGCGGAGCGGCTGGCCCTTTGATCCGCCGCTCCCGCTCCCCGGCCGCCTCCTCCACACCTGTCTCCTCCCCCGTCCGGTAGCCGGCCCTGCGCGGGGGTAGCATGGACTCATGGCCCGCCGGGCGCTCCTCCTCCTCGTCCTCGCCGCGGCCGCTATCGCCGAGGACGCGGACGAATACTTCGAGATCGGCGTCAGCTACCTCCACCGCGGCTTCTTCGGGCCCGCGCGCCGGGCCTTCGGCGAGAGCCTCCTCCAGGCGCCCCTCGAGCCCGTCCCGCTCGCGTTCATGGGCATCGCGTCCGCGGCCGAGGGCCGCGACCCGCGGGAGGCCTCCGCGCTCCTCCGCGCGGCCTACAAGAACCTGCCCGACACGAAAACGCTGCGCCTCGACCTCGCCCTCCTCCTCCCCTCCCGACGCGCCCTCCGCCTCCTCGAGGACCAATACCGGCACCGCCTCGAACGCGCCTCCGACGGGAACCTGAAGGACATCCTGACCGTGATGGCCTTCCTCGAGGTCCACGGCGGGGCCGACAAGACACCCGCCCTCGACCGGCTGGAGCGCGACTTCGAAGGGGACGCCTACACGAAGGCGCTCAGGGGAGCAGCTTCCCCTTGTTCTCCTCCCACCAGTCCTCCCACTTCTTCTGCACCGCCCGGCGAGCGCGCTGGTTCGCGTTCGAGTCGAATCCGAAGCTGACCGCGGTCCCCGTGGCCGCCTTCGTGATCTCGCCGAGCGCGCGCTCGCACATGTAGCCGACGGTGCCGTCCTTCCCGCCGAGCTGGCGGATCAGCGCGGGGATCGCGGGAATCGCGTCCTTGCCGTACATGCTGAGCGACCACGCCGCCGCGCGGCACACGAGGTCGTAGGGGTCGTTCTCGAGCGCGTCGATCAGCGCGGGGATCGCGCTCGCGTGGCGGAGGTCGCCGAGCGAGACGGCCGCGTTGTACCGCGTGTTGTTCGGCGACTTCTTGTCGCCGAGCTTGCTGATGTACTCCGAGACGAGACGCTCCCGTTCGATCTCCTCCGGCGACTTCTGCACCGGCCCCTCGACAGGCGGGAGGACCTCGGGCGGCGGCTTTGCCACCGGCGCCTCGCCGCGGAGCTGCCGGAGCTCGTTCCGCGCCGCCTCCACGTCGTCGCGCACGAGCTGCACGCGGTTCGCGACGGCCTTCGCGACCGCCTCGAGGTCGTCCAGCCGCGACCGCACGTCGCGGCCCGTCCTCGCGGCGTCGTCCGAGAGCGCGTTCATCGCGAGGCTCAGCGCGTTGGCGTCCTGCCGCTGCCGCTCGTCGTTGCCCTTGAGGTCGGCCAGCGCCGCGCGCGTCTGCTCGTCCAGCGCCTCGATCTTTCGCGCGAGCGGATCGAGGTCGCCGGCCGCGAGCAGGTCGCCCCGGGGCTCCCGCGGCGGTTGCCGGGTCAGCTCGCGGACCAGCAGGAAGGTGGTCGCCCCGACCACGTAGAGGAGCGCCACGAGCACCAGCACGCGGGACCCTGACGCCTGCGCGGGCGCGGAGACCGGCGCCGCCGGCCGCGGCGCGAGGAGGGGCGAGTCCAGCGCGCAGGCGTCGCACAGGAACCCGCCCGGGACCGCCCGGGCGCGGTGGGTCTCGATGTCGGTCTGGGGAATCGAGATGCCGCACCGGCGACAGAAGTGGAGCTCGATCGCCTCGGAGCCGGGAGCCTCGGCAGTCATACCGATGATTGTAAACGCGCGCCAGGCGGCCCGCGCCGCCGCTTCCGCGGCGGATCCGGGGGGGGCTCCGGGGGGGGTTACGTGATCCCGACCCGCTCCTTCATCATGCGGCCGACCTTGAACTTCACGACCTTCTACTTCGGGACCTCGCCCTTCTCGAGCGTCCGCGGATTCTGGGCCTTCCGGGCGGCGCGCTCCTTGATCTCGAAGACCCCGAACTCCCGGAACTCCAGCCGGTTGCCCTTCCCGAGCTCCGTGATGATCTCGTCGAGGAACATCTGGATGATGTCCTTCGTGATGACCTTGGTCTGGCCCGTGCGGTCGGCGATCCGGCTCACGAGCTCCTTCTTGGTCACCGTCTTCCCGTCGAAATCGTCGGATTCCGAGGCGGCGCCCGAGCGCGAAGAGGACAAAACATCACCCGTCATGTGCGTACCCTAGCCGTGTAAGTGCCGAAGCGTCTTATTTCCTTTATCCATCGGCTCTTACGTCCTTGAATCTAGACCGGGCGCGAAAACCGTCAACAGTTTTTTTTCTGGAACCCTTGTCAGGCCAAGGGTTTACGAACGCGCGCCCCTCCGGCGACGACGCGAGACACGCACGTCAACGTAACACCTTTATTACCAATCACTTATGCCGATCCGTGCCTCCCTTCAGCCCCCGGCTATAGTGCGTTTGTGGCCCAGAACCTCCCCGACACCCTGGCGCTTCGAGAGATCAAGTACGGCGAGCGGATCCCCGACGCCAAGCGGACAAGGGTCGCCGAGGAACTCCTCGCGGCCGGCCGGATCTACGACGCCTTGGACGTTTTCCTCCTCGCGAAGGACGAGAAGGGCATCGCGGAGGTCCTGAAGCAGGCGGTGGCGGCGGGGCTGCCCGTCCTGCTCCTGATGCTCAAGCGTGCGGGCCGCATGCCGGAGCCCCGCGAATGGTCCGCGGCCGGGGAGAAGGCGCTTCAAGAGGGGCGCTTCCGCGAGGCCTTCCGCTGCTTCCTCGAGGCCGGGGACGAGGCCGGCCTCGCGCGGGTCAAGGAGAAGCTCCCCGACTACGAGATCTACACGCCGCAGGGCAAGTAGACGGATTCCCGCGATCCGGCCGGCGCCCCGGCCCGCTCCGGTGCACGACGTCCCGGCGTTCAGTCGCCGCGGACCTTCTTCAGGTGGCGCTCGTACTCCTTCTCGAAGTCCTTCCACGCCGCGTCGTCCTTGAGGCCGAGGATCTCCGCGAACGCCTCGTCGGCGCTGCCGAACTTCTCGCCGCCCGACGCGTCCGTGCGGTAGCGCTCCGGCCGCCGGCCGCCGCGCAACGCGGTGAGGGCCAGGTCCAGGAGCTTCGCGCGGTACTTGCCGTCGTCGGCCTCGTGGAGGAAGTGGACGAGGAGCCACGAGTGCGCGTAGAGGAGCTTCGAGACGCTCCCCGGCTGGGTCGTGAGCCACTGCGACGCGGCCTCCGGCAGCTCGTCGCGCTGGGCGATCGTGGCGACCCACCCACCGAGGTTCCTGCCGTAGTTGTCGGGGCGGAGCTGGACGAGCTCCCGCACCGGCAGCGGCGGGACGCCGTTGTCCCGCATCCCGCGCAGGAACTCGATCCGCCGCGGCGGCTTCCCGGAGAAGGTGGCCTTCCCGGAGGCGGGGTCGAGATCGATCCCGCCGCCGAGGAACTCCGCGAGCCCCTCCGTGAGCCAGATGCCGTTCCACTCCTCCATGTAATTGTCGAACTTCTTCGCGGGGTCGGTCGAGTAGTGCCACTGGAGCTGGTGGAAGGCCGCGTGCGCGAGGTCGCCGCCGAAGAGCGCCTTGTCGGCCGCCTCGGTCGGCGCGCGGAGCGCGGCCCACTTGGTGCGCATCGAGAAGAACCCCGGGATGTCGGACGCCGCCCCGTCGAGGCCCGTACCCTCGCGCGCGTACTTCGCGACGTCCTCGGACGTCGGCACGACGAGGTCGCAGTAGTACTTCCCGGCCTCGACCGGCGCGAGGCCGAGCGGCTCGCGGATCTTCTTGTCGAACTCCTCGCGGAGGAGCTTCAGCGAAGCCGCCCACTTCTTCCCCTCGCCGAGGATCCCCGCCTTCGCCTTCTCCGCGTTGTCGGCCTCCTCGTACGCGAGGAGGAGGACGAAGGGCCCCTCGTTGACGGACGCGAACGCGACCTTGCGCGCGCCCGACGACAGCATCGACTTCGCCGAGCGGACGAAGCGCTCCGTCGACTCGGCGGCGGGGTTCTCGTCGACCTGTTTCTTCCAGGCGACGAACTCCTCGATCTTGGCGCTCGCCTCCGCGTACTTCGCGGGCGGGAGCCAGATGCTCCTCTTGCGCGCGGCCTCCGGCTCGTTGCCCGCGGCCTTCGGCTCGAGACCGTCGAAGAACTCCTGCATGTCCGCGGGGAGGTCCCTCGCGGTCTGGACCTGCTGCCAGATCGTGTCGAAATCCGGGTACTCGCGGAGGTCCTTGTTGCCCAGCTTCACGTTCGCGGCTTGGTCGCTCGGGTCCCTGCGGAGGAGCGCCGCCTGGATCCGGCCCTCCTTGTCCGACCAGAACGCGGCGTCGCCGCCGTACCTCGAACGCCCCTCCTCGAGGACGGCACGCAGCTGGTCGGCGGAGAGCGACAGGAGCCTCGGCTCCTGCTTCCCCCACCACTCCACGGCGCTCTCCCCCTTCGCCCCCCCCGCGCCCCCCCCGGTCGCAAGCACGATCGCGACGACCGCGCCGATCGCAAGGACCCCGAGGCCGATGAACAGGGGCATCTTCGACTTCGCGGGAGCCTCCTCCCCCGCGCGTCGCCGCGACGGCCGCTCGGGAGCCCCCTCCGCCGAACGCCGCTTGGTCGCGGCGGGGGCATCGGGCTCGCTCTTGCCCTTGGGCGTGAACGCGGGCCCCGCCTCCTTGAGCGACTTCTTCACCGCGGTGGCCTCCCCCACGACGAGGATCGCCCCGCAGCTCGCGCACGCGAACTTGGAGCCGCTCTCGAGCTTGCTGATGTCGAGCATCGTGCCGCACTGGGCACACTTCTGGCGACGCATGGCTCTTTTCTACTCGATCGACGCGTAGGTCGCACGCTGGAGCTCGCGCCACGCCGCCGATCCCTTGACCTCGAAGCACTCCTCGAAGAGCCCGAACCCCTTGCCCGTCCCCTCGACCTGCGCCCGCAGGAAGCGCTCCAGCTCTTGCCGGCGCTCCTTCGCCAGGTGGCGCACGAGGAGCCAGGCGAGGTCCGTGTAGCCGCCGTCCGGGAGGGGTGCCGGCTGCCCCCCGGCCTCCTCGGGGAACCGAAGCGGCTCGAAGCGATCGAGCCGCCCGCGCCGCCCGACGACCGCGTCCAGCCGCGGCATCTCCAGGGCGTCCCGGAACGCCTGGCCCTCGATGGGGACCTTCACGCGCCGCGACGCGAGGAAGGCCGGCAGCCCCTCCTTGAACCAGTAGTCCTCCGACCGGTTCCAGTGGTTGATCGTCGGGTCCTCCGCGTCCCGCGCCCAGTGCCGGAGGATCTGGAGCGCGCCCAGGTAGGCGGCCGTCTCGCGGAAGAGGTCCATGGCGGCCTCGTCGGGGGGCTCGACGAGGTAGGCCCAGCCGGTCGCCGACTGCAGGAATCCCATGCGGTAGGGCGCCTCCTCGTCGTCGCGGCGGATGCGCAAGGCGAGGTCCTGGTACCAATCGCGGTCCCCGAACACCCACAGCGGAAGCAGCTCGCCGGCCTCGAGGGCGTGCGCCTTGAACGCGTCCGGGAACATCGTGCGCAGGTCCTCGACGAGGTCCGGGAGAACGCGCGTCCAGTCGGCGAGGCGCTTCCGGTACACCTCGCGGCGCCCGGCGAGCCTTTGCTCCTCTTCCGCGGGCTTCGCCTCGGGATCGAGCGCGAGGTCGCGCGCGGCGTAGAAGACGAGGAACGGCCCCACCCGCTCGTGCAGGAACGGGTAGTCGGCGTGGACCGATGCCTTCACGTAGACGAGCGCGCGCTGCTCCGCCGCGTAGGCGGGGTCGCCTTCGAGCCGGTCCAGGTACGCCGCCATCTGCCCGAGGCGCGCGCGCTCGATGTCGAGCTCCTCCCGGCTGAGGAAGACCGGCCGGCCCTCCTCGACGAAGGGGCCGTACTCGTCGAGCATCTCCACCATCTCCGGCGTCGCCGCCCGCGTGTCGACGATCCGCTTCCAGGTGGCCGGGAAGCCGTCGATGCTCTGGAGCGTCTCGCGGCCGGCGAGCGCGTTGGCCTCGAGATCCTCGGGGTCGAGCTCGAGGATCCGCTCCGCGGCCCACGCGCCCCGGCGTCCCCACCAGTCCGCGTCCGCGTCGAACCCGAACCGCCGCCCCTCGGCGAGCAGCTGCCGGAGCTCGCGCGGCGCGAGGACCCGCTCCGCCGGGGATCCGGCGCCCGTGGCCTCGTTCCACCACGTGTCGCGGTCGGGACGCGAGGGGGTTCCGGGGGCCGTGGGCGGGGTTCCGCCCCGCTCCTCGGAGCAGGCGCCGAGGGCGAGGAGGAGCGCGAGAAGCGACAGCCGCACGACGGGAGGATTGTACCGGCGTACGATGCCCGCCGTGCTGCCCCATGGCCTCGCCGACCGGCTGAGAGCGCTCGCGGACCGTCCGGACGGGCGGAGGCTCGACCGGGACCCCCTGGGCCTCGTGCGGCAGGCGAGGGACAAGGAGACGGCGGCGCTCCTGGGCGCGCTCCTCGCCTTCGGGAACGCGCGATCGATCCGCCGGTCGCTCGCGACCGCGCTCGAGGCGGTCGACGCCGGGAGGCCCCTCGGGGGACGCTTCCGCCACCGCTGGGTGTCCGGGACCGACGTCGACCGGCTGCTCGGCCGGGTGGCGGGGGCGCGGGCGAGGCACGGCTCGCTCGAGGACCTCTTCCTCGAGGGCGACGACGGCGACCTCGGCCACGCGCTCGACCGTTTCGCGGGGGGGCTCCGGGGGCCGAGGCCGTCGAGGGGGCTCCGCTTCCTCCTGCCGCGGCCGGAGGACGGGAGCGCGTGCAAGCGCCCGCTGCTCTTCCTGCGCTGGGTCGTGCGGAGCCGCGGCGACGACCTGGGCCTCTGGCGGCGCGTCGACCCGGCGCGGCTGCTCGTGCCGCTCGACACGCACGTCCACCGGATCGCCTACTGGCTCGGGCTCACGTCGCGGAAGACCCCGTCGTGGAAGACCGCGCTCGAGGTGACCGCGTCGCTCCGGGAGGCGGACGCAAGGGATCCGGCCCGCTTCGACTTCGCGCTCGCGCACATGGGGATCCTCGGCGACTGCCCCCGGAGCCCCCTCCCTTCCAAGTGCGCGCCGTGCCCGCTCCGGCCGTGGTGCCGGGCCTGGGCCGAAACCAGCTAGACGGCTACCACTCGATGTCGTGCTTCTTGCCCTCGGTCTCGGCCCACTGCTTCGCTTCCGCGGTCGTCTCGAAGGTCTCGCCCTCGACGATCTGGGACAGCGCCCAGCGCGTGTAGGGCACGTTGCTGTCCCACTCCTTCCAGCGCTCCTCCCAGTAGGACTCCGGCGGGTTGTTGGGGTCGTTCGGGTTCGCCGGATGCGGCGCGTCGAGCTTCTCCGCGAGCTGCCGGAAGGCGGGTTTGTACTTGATGTACCCGAAGTAGCGCGTCGCCGCCTTGTGGGTCTCCCGCGCGTCGCGCTGGAAGTGCTTCTGCGCCTCGCTGATCGCGGCCTTGTTGTCGTAGCCGACCTTTCCCATGCCGACCATCGCCGCGCAGAGGATGTCGGTGCGCTTCTCCGACCGGACGACGCCGAGGAGCGCCTTTCCCGCCGCCTCCTTCGACTTGCCCTGCCGGGCGACCGCGACGACCGCCGCGACGGCGACCGGCACGTCCTTGTCCTTCACGTACTTCTGCGCGGCCCTGAGCACTTCCGGGTGGTCCCAGCCGCCGAGGCGCTCGAGGAGCGCTGCCTCCTTCTCGGGCTCCTTCGCCTCCCTCATGTCCTTCTCGAAGCGGGCGACCTCCTGGCGCGCGACCGAGGCGTCCTCGACCGCGGTGCCGGGGTCGGGGATCTCGACCTCGGCGGCGGTCTTCTTCTTCGGGGCCTCCGCAGCGGGCTTCGTGTCATCGGCGATCGAGGTCGCCGCGAGGAGGAGCAGGATGGAAAGGCTTCTCATGGGAACCTCCCGACGCGCCAACACGCGATCGAGGATAGCAGGTCTCCGCTGCGCGGGCGGGTCCTTGGCTCGCGCGGCGCCGCCGCGTAGGATGCGCCGTTCTCGAGAACCATGCCCCCGAAGCCCATCGTCGATCCCCGCGAGTTCGATCTCGAAACGGTCGTATTCGGACCGGAGGAGATCCGCAAGTACAACCCGCACCGCCACGAGATGGAGCTGCTCGACGCGGTGATCGCCTTCCGGCCGGAGGAGAGCGTCATCATCGGCGAGCACAGGGCGAAGCCCGACGCCTTCTGGGTGCGCGGGCACATCCCGGGGAGGCCGCTCATGCCCGGCGTGCTCATGGTCGAGCTCGCGGCGCAGCTGTGCTCCGTCTACTGGCGCGTGCAGTTCCCGGAGCACCCCGGCTTCTTCGGCTTCGGCGGCATCGAGGGGACGCGCTTCCGCGGCACCGTTACCCCGGGGGACCGGCTGGTCGTCGTCGGCAAGTCCGTCGAGGTGAAGCCGCGCCGCGCGATCTTCGAGGCGCAGGGGTTCGTCGGCGACCGGATGGTCTTCGAGACGAGGATCATCGGCGTCCCGTTCTGACCGCGGAGCGGCGTGTCC
>DASUGR010000063.1:0-9013 GCA_036273915.1 Planctomycetota bacterium
TGGTCCGCATCGCCGAGGAGAAGCTCAAGGACCTGATCGTCAAGGGCGCGCGGCTCCACAACCTGAAGGGCGTGGACGTGCGGATCCCGGCCGGCGCGATCACGGTGGTGACGGGCCCGTCCGGCTCCGGGAAGACCTCGCTCGCGTTCGACACGATCTTCGCGGAGGGGCAGCGCCGCTACGTCGAGTCGCTCTCGACCTACGCGCGCCGCTTCCTCGGGCGCATGGACAAGCCGCCCGTGGACTCGATCACGGGACTTGGCCCCGCGATCGCGATCGACCAACGGAACCGGAGCCGGACCCCGCGCTCCACCGTCTCGACGACGACCGAGATCCACGACTACCTGCGCCTCGTCTTCGCCCACGCCGGGACGCCGCGCTGCCCGGCGTGCAGAAAGGAGCTGGCCGCGCGGTCGCCGTCGCAGGAGGCGGGCCGCCTCGCGAAGCGCCTCCAGGGGAGGAAGCTGCTCGTGGTGGCGCCGCTCGCGAAGGTCGACGCGGCGCTGCTCAAGCGCCAGGGGTTCACGAGGCTCTACGCGGACGGCGCCGAGAAACCGCTCGCGGACACCGAGGGCGAGGCGTGGCTCGTCGTCGACCGGCTGGTCGTCAAGGAGAAGGCGCGCCTCGCGGAGGCGCTCGAGATGGCCTACCGCCTCGGCAAGGGGATGGCGGGCATCGCGGAGCCGGGCAGGGACGTGGAGCGGTTCACGGAGCGGCCGGGCTGCGCGGAGCACGGCGTGATGCTCCCGGGCGCGGCGCTCGAACCGCGGATGTTCTCGTTCAACCACCACCACGGCGCGTGCGAGCGCTGCCACGGCCTCGGCGTGATCCAGCGCGTCGACCCGGCGAAGGCGATCCGCTACCCCGACCGCACCTTCCGCGGCGGCGCGTTCGGCCACGGCGCGGCGGCCTACATCGCGATGTCGAAGTGGTACCGCACGCAGGTCGAGGCGGTCGCGCAGGCCCACGGCCTGCCGCTCGACGTCCCGATGGGGAAGTGGAACCCGGAGCACGTTGCCATACTGTTCGACGGTACGGGCGACACGATGTACCGGATCGACCGGCGCCTCCGCCGGCCGGGCGGGAAGTCCTACCGGCTCCGCACCGACACGAAGTGGCTCGGCGTCTCGGCGATCGTCGAGGAGTGGTACCGGAAGAGCGGCGGAGGCCGCTGGACCGAGCGGATCGGCGAGGTGATGCGCCCCGAGCGGTGCCCCACGTGCGAGGGGGGGCGGCTGAACCCGATCTCGCGCGCCGTGACGCTGCCGGGGGGCCTCCGCATCGGCGACGTCGGGGCGCTCACGGTCAAGGACGCGCTCGACGCGTTCGGCAGCCTCAAGCTGCCGGCGTTCGTCGCGGAGCCGCTGCGCGAGGTGCGGGAGCGGCTGCGCTTCCTCGACGCGGTCGGCCTCTCCTACCTGACGCTCGACCGCGGCACGGCGACGCTTTCCGGCGGCGAGGCGCAGCGCATCCGGCTCGCGACGCAGATCGGCAGCGGCCTCGTCGGCGTCGTCTACGTGCTCGACGAGCCGACGATCGGGCTCCACCCGCGCGACACGGAGCGGCTGCTCGGGACGCTCCGGGGCCTGCGCGACCTCGGCAACACCGTCCTCGTCGTGGAGCACGACCCCGACACGATCCGCGCGGCCGACCGGGTGATCGACCTCGGCCCCGGCGCGGGCAAGAACGGCGGCGAGGTCGTCTTCGAGGGCGACGTGAAGGAGCTGCTCGCGCGGAAGGGGCTGCCGACGGCGGACTTCCTCTCCGGCCGCCGCACGATGGAGCGCGCTGCTCCGCGCCCCCTCCCGTCCACCTTCCTGCGGGTGGAGAACGCCCGCGCTCATAATTTGAAGAACATACGGGTCCAGATCCCGGTGGGACGCCTCACCTGCATCACCGGCGTCTCCGGCGCCGGCAAGTCCTCGCTCCTCTTCGACGTCCTCTGGAACGAGGCCGAGGGGGTCCGGGGGACGAAGGGCAAGGCGAAGGGGCTCGACCGGTACGGGACCGTCTACGTGGTCGACCAGCTGCCGATCGGCACCACGCCGGCGTCGAACCCGGCGACGTACACGAAGGCGCTCGATCCGATCCGCGACCTGTTCGCGATGCTGCCCGAGGCGCGCGTGCGCGGCTTCGACGCGGGGCGGTTCAGCTTCAACCGCGCGGGCGGCCGGTGCGAGGCGTGCGAGGGGCGCGGCGCGGTGAAGGTCGAGATGCACTTCCTCGCCGACGTGTGGGTGCCGTGCGACGAGTGCCGCGGCCGGCGCTACAACCGCGAGACGCTCGAGGCGAAGTACAAGGGGAAATCGATCGCGGACGTCCTCGACATGGAGATCGGGGAGGCGCGCGAGTTCTTCCGGAACGTGCCGCGCGTGGCGCGGATCCTCGGGACGCTCGACGACGTCGGGCTCGGCTACCTCTCGCTCGGGCAGCCGGCGACGACGCTCAGCGGCGGCGAGGCGCAGCGGGTGAAGCTCGCGGCGGAGCTCGCGCGGAAGAGCCGCGACGAGGTGCTCTACCTGCTCGACGAGCCGACGTGCGGGCTCCACCCGACCGACATCGAGAAGCTCGTGTTGGTCCTGCACCGGCTCGTGGACCAGGGGCACACGGTGGTGGTGGTGGAGCACAACGTGGATTTCATCCGGACGGCGGACTGGATCGTGGACCTCGGGCCGGAGGGAGGCGAGGCGGGCGGCGAGCTGGTGGTGGAGGGGACGGTCGCGGAGGTCGCGAGGTGCAAGGCGTCGCACACGGGCCGGTTCCTGCGCGGCTGAAAGCCCTGTTCGCGCTGCTCGCGGTCGGGGTCGTGTGCGCGGGGATCCTCGTCGGCGGCGACCGGGTGGCGCATGCGCTCCGCTACGAGCGGAACGCGCTCCTCGACGGCCAGCTCTGGCGCGCGCTGACCGGGCACCTCGTGCACCTGTCGTGGCGGCACCTTGCGTTCAACATGGGGCTCGGGACGATCGCGGTGGCGCTCTTCGGTCGCGACCTCAGGTGGCAGGCCGCCCTCATCTGCGCGCTGGGCGTGACAGCGGGGCTCTTCCTCGGGTCGATCCGCGTGGGCTGGTACGCCGGGCTCTCGGGCGTGATGTACGGCATTCTCGTCAACGGCGCGCTCAACGCGTCGCGGCGGCAGCGGCTTTGGCTCGCCGTCGCGGGGCTCGTGGTCGCGAAGCTGGTCGTCGACGAGTTCCGGCCGACGCCGCACGGCGCCGACGGCAACGCGATCATCGTCGACGCGCACCTCTACGGCGCGATCGCGGGCGCGCTTGCGTTCGCGATCCTCTACCGTCCGAGGCGCACGCGCTTGTAGAGGTCGAGCAGCCGCTTCAGCTCCGCGATCGGCTTCTCGTGGTCCTCCACGCGCAGGTCGACGTAGCGGTCGTTGTTGCCCCCGTAGCCCCCGTTCTTCCTCACCACCAGGAGCGCCGCCGACTGCATGCCGCGCTTGTCGCCGCCCGCGCCTTGGCCCGCCGCGAGCGCCTCCATCAGCCGGTCCGCCAGCTCGCCCTTCGCCGCGACGAACGCGTCCGCCATCGCGTCCACCACCTGCTTGCCGGCGAGGATGTTCCCCTGCACGCTATACCCCTCGCCCGTCCGGTGGCCCGCCCAGTCGAGGCACTCCTTGCCCGTGAACGCGGCGGCGCGCCCCTTCGCGTCGACGATGCCCAGCTGACGCCGCTCGCGGTCGGCATCGCCCTTCGTGAGCGCCGCGAGGGCCGCGGCCGCGTCCTTGCCGCCCTCGAGGAGCGCGAGTCCGTCCTCGCCGTACCGCACGTTCGCCCATGCCTGCGTGGCCACCGCGCCCACGCCCGCCCTCGCCCACGGCACGACGCTGCCGACGCCGAGGAACCGGCTCTCCACCGCGATGCCGAGGTCGCCGCTCTTGGGGTCGAACGCGACGATCGAGAACGTGGCGACCGGCGAGGGCCCCTCCGGGGCGCACGGCGGGGGCGCCGCGCACGCGGCGAGCAGCGCGAGGGCGCAGAGGCGGCGCATCCGGCCGGAATATACTGGGTCGATGGGACGGGCCGTCGCGCTCCTCCTGCTCGCGGCGATCGCGTCGGCGGACGGGCTCGCGTGGAAGCGCGCCGCGGCGGACTGGTACCCGCCGCGGGCGCTCACGCTCCTCGCGCAGCCGCCGGAGGGCGTCGTGCCCGCGGGCGAGGGCTTCCTGTACCACGCGGGCCCGTGCGGCGAGAAGACGCTCCTCCTCGCGTTCGCGCCCGAGGCGAACGTGCTCCGGGTCGACCTCGACTTCGACGGCGACCTCACCGACGAAGTGCCGGTCGACCTCCTCGCCGACGGCCGGTGGCGGAAGCGCGTCGTCGACGTCGACGTGCCCGAGACCGTCGCGTTCTTCTTCTTCCGCAAGGCGGACGATCCGCCCGACCAGCTCAGCCTCACGGTCCTCGCGCACCGCGAAGGCAAGGTGAGCGTCGAGGGACGCGCGCGGCGCGTGCTGATGCTCGACGGCGACCAGGATCTCCGGTTCGACCACGCGGACGACCGCATCCTCGTCGACCTCGACGGCGACGGGTTCCTCGACCGCAGGAGCGACGCGGAGCGTGTCGTGCCGGGCGAGCCCTTCCGCCTGCGGGGGCGAAGTTACGTCGCGAAGCCGGAGGGGTCCCTTGGCCGGGACCTCGCGATCGTCCCGTCCGCGGCCGAGGCGCCGCCGCGCCCCGCGCCGTGGCGCCACGAGAGTCCGCCGCGCGCGCGCTCCGCGCCGGGGAGCCGGGAGCCGCTGGCGCAGCTCGTGCGGCAGTACGAGGAGGACAGCGAGAAGAAGGGATCGGTGTTCGGCGGCTACGCGCAGAAGGGCCTGCTCCGCTCGATCGGCGGTCTCGGCACGCCCGAGGCCTTCGCCTACCTCCACAAGGTCTACCGCCGCGAGAAGGACGAGGGCCTCGCGCTCGTCGCCGTCCAGTCGATGGGATACAGGGAGTACGCGGAACGCGCGAGGGACGTCGCCGCGATCGCGCGGACCGCGCGGACCCCCGAGATCCGGTGCGCGGCGATCGACGCGCTCCACCTCATGGACGCGCCCGACCGGGCGGAGACGTTCGGGAAGCTGCTCAGCGGGGAGCAGGACGAGGGCGTCTTCGCCGCGGCGGCCCGGGGCCTCGGCTACCTCGGCACGCCCGAGGCGCTGAAGCTGCTCGACGAGGCGGCGCTGCGCGCCTCGCCGCTCTCGCTGCGCGTGCACGCGTACGAGGCTGCGATCCGCTGGCGACCGGCGCCGCCGTCGGCCGCGCTCGTCGTCGCAGCGGCGCGGCAGCCCGATCCGCGGCTGAAGGCGTCGGCCCTCCGCGACGCGATCCGGCTCGACCTCGCGGAGACCCGGGATCTCGCGCTCGAGGCCGCGCGCGCGCCGAACGTCGCGCCCGAGCTCATGCTCTCCGTGACGGAGGTGCTGGGGGCTTCGGGGGACGCGGAGGCCGTGGCCGTGCTCCTGCCCTTCGCCGACGGCGCGACCCCGGCGCTGCGGGGCCGGCTGCTGGACCTGCTCCGCGCGGTGCGGGACGAGGACGCGATCGACGCCATCGGGAAGGGCCTCGACGCGGGCTCGCCCCCCGTGCGCGCCCTCTGCGCGGACATCCTGCGCGAGATCCCGGGCGAGCGGCCGGCGAGGGCGGTCCTCGACCGGCTGCGGAAGGAGCGGCAGGAGCCGGCGCTCAGTTCGCTCATCCGCGCGGCGGGCGCGCTCCGGCTCGCCGATGCCGCCGGGGCGATCGCCGACGCGCTGCGCCGCCGCCCGGGCGACGACGCCCTCGGGCAGGTCGGCCTCTGGGCGCTCGGGCGGATCGGGTTCTCCAACCCCGTCGTCGCGCGGTTCGTCGCGGATCGGCTGGCCTCCGCGGACGGGAACGACCGCCTCGCCGCGGTCGACTGCATCGTGGAGTCCGGCGACCCTGCCGCGGCGCCCCTGCTCGCGGGCCGGCTCGCCGACCCCATGTGGCAGGTGCGGCTCGCCGCGGCGCACGGGCTCGGGGTCGTGCGGGCCGGGGACTCCGTGCCCGCGCTCATCGCCGCGCTCGGCAAGGAGGAGCGCCTGCGCGTGCGGAAGACGATCGGCGAGTCCCTCTTCCGGCTCACCGGCGAGGACTTCGGGGAGATGAAGGACCTCTGGGAGCGCTGGTGGCGGGAGCGCGGCGAGGGGTTCGTGATGGCGGCGAAGGCGCCGGAGCGCAAGGAGGCGCCGCTCGGGGACGGCGAGCGCCGCACCGTCGCGACCTTCTACGGCGTCCCGGTGGACTCCGACCGGGTGGTCTTCGTGCTCGACATCTCATCCTCGATGGGGGGCGCGGATTTCGGGCAGGGGACGACCGAGCTCGAACGCGCCGTGAAGGAGACGCTGCGGGTCGTGAAGGCGCTGCCCCCCTCGGCGAAGGCCAATGTCATCGTGTTCGAGACCGAGGTCCGCCGCTGGAAAAAGGGCCTCACGACGCTCTCCGCGGGGGCCCGGAAGACGCTCGAGGAGTTCCTCGGGGAACAGAAGCCCGCGGGGTCGACGAACCTCTACGACGCGCTCGAGTCGGCGCTGCTCATGAAGGACGTGGAGACGATCTACCTCCTCTCCGACGGGGACCCGACGGCCGGCCGGATCACGGACCACGACGAAATCCTGGAGGCCGTCCGGCGCCTGAACCGCGAGACCCGCGCCGCGGTGCACTGCGTGTCGCTCGGCGGGGAGTCCCGGCTGCTCCGGCACATCGCCGAGGCGACGATGGGCACCTACGTCACGCGATAAGTCGCTATGTAACAACGGGTTATGGCCGCGGCCCCCGGGACCCCCTCGCTTCGCGCCCGGCGGGCGCTCGATGTAAGTGAAGATCCGGCAAAGGGTTAGGGAAGAGGGCGGCGACGGTCCTTGACCGGGGGTATCCTATAGGGTTCAACGGACCCCTTGTTTTCCCGGAACGGGACGGGGCACGGGGCCCACCGGCTCGATGGACGTCCGAAAAGACAACCCCCTGATCGTCCAGAGCGACCGGACCGTCCTCCTCGAGGTGGACGGCCCGAAGTACGCCGACGCCCGGGACGCGCTCGCGGTCTTCGCCGAGCTGGTCAAGTCCCCGGAGCACATCCACACCTACCGGATCACCCCGCTCTCGATCTGGAACGCCAAGGCCGCCGGCCACTCCGCGGACGAGATGGTCGAGGCCCTGACCTCCCTCGCCAAGTACCCCGTCCCCCAGAACATCGTCCGGGACATCCGCGACTACGCGGCCCGGTACGGCCGGGTGCGGCTCGTGCGGGAGGGGCCCCGCCTGATTCTCGAGAGCGAGGACGCGGCGCTCCTCCAGGAGGCCTGGTCCAACAAGGCCGTCCGCCGCTACCTCGTGGAGCGGCTCTCGCTCCAGCGGATCGAGGTCGACCCCGCGATGCGGGGCCACGTGAAGCAGGCGATGATCCGCGTCGGGTATCCCGTCGAGGACCTCGCGGGGTTCGTCGACGGCGGGCCGCTCGCGATCGCCCTCGACGAGGGGCGGTTCCGGGTGCGCCGCTACCAGGAGGCGGCCGTCGATGCCTTCTGGGCGGGGGGCTCGGCGCGCGGGGGGTCCGGCGTGGTCGTGCTGCCGTGCGGCGCCGGCAAGACGATCGTCGGCATGGGGGCCATGGCGCGGGTCGGGCGCAAGACGCTCGTGCTCACCACGAACCTCACGGCCGTCCGCCAGTGGCGGGAGGAGCTCCTCGCGAAGTGCCGGATCGACGCCGGGGACATCGGCGAGTACACGGGCGAGCGGAAGGAGATCCGCCCGGTCACGCTCAGCACCTACCAGATCCTCACCTACCGGCGGTCGAAGACGGAGTCCTTCGTCCACTTCGGCCTCCTCTCGGGCAACGACTGGGGGCTCATCGTCTACGACGAGGTCCACCTCCTCCCGGCGCCGGTCTTCCGCGTGACCGCGGAGATCCAGGCGACGCGGCGGCTCGGCCTCACCGCGACGCTCGTCCGCGAGGACGGCAAGGAGGACGAGGTGTTCACGCTCATCGGGCCGAAGCGGTACGACGTGCCGTGGAAGGAGCTCGAGAGGCAGGGGTTCATCGCGCAGGCGAGCTGCACCGAGGTGCGCGTGCCGCTCGCGGACCAGCACCAGCGGCTCCGCTACGCGACCGCGGACAAGCGCGAGAAGTTCCGGATCGCCTCGGAGAACCCGCGCAAGATGGACACGCTCAAGCGGCTGCTCGCGCGACACGAGGGCGAGCTCGTGCTCGTGATCGGGCAGTACCTGCGGCAGCTGAAGGAGATCGCGCGCCTCGTCCAGGCGCCGCTCATCACCGGCCGCACGCCCAACGACGAGCGCTCGGAACTCTACGGCAAGTTCCGGCGCGGCGAGATCCGGGTGCTCGTCGTCAGCAAGGTCGGCAACTTCGCGATCGACCTGCCGGACGCATCCGTGCTCGTGCAGGTCAGCGGCACCTTCGGGAGCCGGCAGGAGGAGGCGCAGCGGCTCGGGCGGATCCTGCGGCCGAAGAGCGACGGCGGGCAGGCGCACTTCTACAGCCTGGTCACGCGGGACACCTCGGACCAGGACTTCGCGCAGAACCGGCAGCTGTTCCTGACGGAGCAGGGCTACAGCTATCGGATCGTCGACGACCGCGAGCTGGAGGCGGCAGGGGGTCCGGGGGCGTGAGCGCGCGCGGTTCGCTCCCCGACCCGCTCAAGCTGCGGCGGCACCTGGACTTCGCGACCCCCGCGGAGCTGGACGAGTTCCTGCGCTTCTGGGGGCCGCACGAGAAGCCGACGAACGGGCGCGGCGACCTCGTGGAGCGCCTCCACCGGCTGATGTCGGACGAGAACGTCGTCTACGGCAAGGTCGACCTGCTCTCGGACAAGGTGCGCACGGTGCTCCTGCGCCTCCTCCGCAAGACCCACTACGTCTCCGACCTGCAGGGGCTCTTCCGCGGCGCGGACGGGCTCGAGATGGAGTACTACGAGGCCGAGGCGGCCCTGACCGCGCTCGCGCGGCGCGGCTTCGTGCGGGTGAGCCGCGGGCAGGACTGG
>DASUGR010000064.1:0-3272 GCA_036273915.1 Planctomycetota bacterium
TCACGATGGTCAACCTGAAGCTCATGGGCTGGATCGGGAACGACCTCACCGGCCTCGGGCGCTACGTGCGACACGCGTCGTCGATCTGCGGCTTCGAGATCCCGTCGACCTACCCCGTCTTCGGCTCCGACGCGTTCGAGACCGCGACGGGCGTCCACGCGGCCGCGGTGATCAAGGCGCTGCGGAAGCACGACACGTGGCTCGCGAACCGCGTCTACAGCGGCGTGCCCGCGGACGAGTTCGGCCTCGCGCAGAGGATCCTCGTCGGCCCCATGTCGGGCAAGAGCAACGTGATCTTCTGGCTCGAGGCGCACGGCTACGACACGGACGAGAGAACCGTCGACGCGATCTTCAAGGCGGCGAAGGACTCGAAGAGGAACCTCACCGACGACGAGATCGAGGCGATCGTGTCCGGGACGTAAGGAATCCGCACGCCCGGGCGGCCGGAAAGCGGCTCCGAAGGCCGCCCGCGCGCGGCACGCCGTTTTCATGGGATCCGGCGATGCGTTACGTCCTCGTCTTCGCCATCGGTGTCCTCGCGGGCTGGTTCGGCAACGCCGCGACCCGGGAGAAGCCTCCCTCGGACCGCGCGCCCGCGCAGCAGCAGGCCTACGTGCCCCCGACCGTGCCGCCGGCGCCCGTCGAGACGGTTTCCCTCCCCCCCGCCCCCACCCTTCCCGCCAAGGAGGAGATGGTGCACGCGGAAGAGGAGGAGCCTCCTTCCTCCGCGACGCCCGATCCCGGAACGGACCGTATCCAGGAGCTGGTCCGCACGCAGATGCCGCAGTGGAAGGCGTTCGCGCGGATGCAGGCGGGACAGAAGGCCGACCTCCTCCTCGCGAGCCTTCCCTTCGACGCGGAGACCGAGAAGCGGATCAAGGAGCTGCTCCTGCAGGAGGCGGAGCTCCAGGCCGAGCGCGCCGGCGCCATGATGCTCGGCGACGAGGAGATGGACCCGGCGGCGTTCCAGTGGTTCATGGGCATCGGCCCCGAGCTCACGCCCGGCCTCGAGCGCGAGCTCGCGACGTTCCTCGACGACGCGGGGATCGCGGTCGTGCGCGCCGACGTGAAGCGCCAGCACGAGAAGCAGATGAACGACATGGCCGACATGCAGATCGGCATGATGCAGATCCGCGATCTCAGCGACGACCAGAAGTCGCGCATGCGCGAGGTCTTCGTCGGCCGCGACGTCATGACGGAGCAGTTCACGCGGTTCGGCGAGATCGTGCGCGACCGCGACCGCTTCCGCCGGCTCATGAGCGGCGAGGGGCTCAAGGAGGAGATGGAGAAGGGGTTCGGGGCCACGCGGCGGCGCGTCCGCGACATCCTGAACGACCAGCAGTACGCGAAGTACGAGGCCTATGAGCAGCAGCTCGTCCGGCAGGCCGAGATGGGTTTCAAGATGATGTCGTCGCTCCTCGGGACGCCGCGCGAAGGAACGAAAGCGCCCGCTTCGCGGTAGCCACCGCGTCGTGCCCGTGGCGGCTGAGCTCGACGGTCGCCGGCAGGTCGCGCCCCTTCGCGGCGCGTTGCAGCGCGTCGAGGACGGGGACGAAGTCGATCCCGCCGTCCCCGAAGAAGAGGTGCTCGTGCACGCCCTTCCGGTGGTCGTCGAGATGGACGTTCCGGAGCAGCGGCGCGTAGCGGTCCACGATCTCGCCGACCGGCTCGGTCTCAAGGCAGAAAGCGTGGCCCACGTCGAGCGTGAGGCAGAGGCGCGGGTGCGGCAGCCGGCGGCGCAGCTCGTCGAACTGCGCCATCGTCGAGACGAACATGCCGGGCTCGGGCTCGAAGCCGACGTCGATGCCGTTTTCGTCCGCCGCGTCGCACACGCGCGCGAGCCCCTTCACGAGCCGGGACCAGGAGTCGCCCGCGCCCGACCAGAGCGAGACGCAGCGGGCGCCGAGGTCCCTCGCGGCGTCGACGCAGCGGAGCAGGAACTCCATGCGCTTGCCGCCGCGGTCCTCCATCAGCGTCGGGCGGTGCTTCTTCGTCGGATCGAGGTAGAAGCGCGCGCCGGTCTCGACGACCGGCAGGAGCTTCAGCCCGCGCAGCTCCTTGCCCAGCTCCTTGAAGTCGGTCGACTCGAGGGGCGCGTGGTGGACGTCGATCGTGAGGCCGACGGCGCGGTAGCCGAGGCGCGAGAGGATCGAGAGCGCGTCGTGGAGCCGGTGGTGGGCGAATCCGTTCGTGTTGTAGCCGAGGACGACGCTCACTTGTTGCGGGAGTACTCCTTGAGCGCCTTGTTCTTCTTCGTCCACTCGTCGACGCGCTTGTTGTACCCGAGGGTGCCGAGCCACTTGCCGCACTCCTCGGCGGTCCTCTCGTCGATCTTCCCGTCGCCCGCCTCGTTGTCCGCCCAGTAGGCGATCTCCGCCCACATGTCCACGGCCCGCTGGTAGTGGACGTTGGCCTCCTCGATCGCCGCATCCATCGCGGCGCGGTCGTCGTTCGTCTTCGCGGTCTCCGCCTCCTTGAACTTCACGAGGAAGAGGTCGCCCTCCTTGGCGATCTTGTCCCACTCCCTCGACACGAGGTCCTTGAGCGCCTGCGGCACCGTCGCCGGCCCCTGGACCTTCGGCGGCCCCACCGGCGCCGTGGCAGTCGCGGGAGGCGGCGCCGGCGGAGGCGCCTTCTTGCGCCCGCACGCGGGCGCGACCAGGAGCAGGACGAGGAAGAGCGGGAAAAGGCGCATGCGAATGCCTCCGGAGTGGGGGGCAAATCATACACGCACGAGGCGGGCCATGAAGCCTCCGTCCCCCGAGCCCTCATCGGGGTAGATCGTCCTGGCCTCGCCGAGCGCGAACCCCCGCTCCAGCCGCAGCAGGTCGTTGACGACGCCCGTGTTCTCCTCGGGCTCGAGGCTGCAGGTGGAGTAGACGAAGGCTCCGCCCTTGCGGACCCGTTTCGCGGCCTCCCGCGCGATCTTCAGCTGCCGCTCGGCCAGCGCCTTCAGGTGGCGCTCCCGGACCCGCCAGCGGGCCTCGGGCCGGCGCGCGAGCACGCCGGTGTTCGAGCAGGGCACGTCGGCGAGCACCGCGTCGTACTCCCCCTCCGGGGGGGCGCAGTGGAGCTGCGGCAGGGAGAGCCGCTCCGCGTTCTCGCGCACGAGTGTCAACCGTTCCTCGTTCACGTCCCACGCGGTCACCTCGCCGCTCGGCCCGACGAGCTGGGCCAGGTGCGTGGCCTTCCCGCCGGGCGCGGCGCACACGTCGAGCACGCGCGCTCCCACCGGCGGCGCGAGGAACGGCGCGACGAGCGACGCGACCGCG
>DASUGR010000065.1:0-7276 GCA_036273915.1 Planctomycetota bacterium
CACCCCGGAGCCATTGTGGGTCGATGCGCCCGCGCGCCGATGGCTGCTATGATGCGCCAAGCGTGGCGCACTCCGGGCGCCGCAAGTCCTTGTCCCCGGCCCGGTTGCGGAGACCGCGCAGGTTAACCGTTGACCTACAAACGAACGAATACCGTCGCGGTGGCGGCCACCGGGATCTCGCTCCTCGCGCTCGCCGCGATCACCCTCTTCGTCCAGGCGACCTGGGGCGACGCCCCGCCCCCGCCGCCCGTGCGCGTCGAGGACGCCCCCGAGGCCGTCCGACCCCACCTCCGCCTCGTCGGCTCCATCCCCGTCCTCCGCCTCAGCGGGACGCCGCGCGAGATGGGGTTCCAGCACGGCGCCGCGCTCCGGCCGCAGATCCGCTTCCTCTACCGCGAGTACTACGAGGCGATGGTCAAGCGCGTCGTGGGGGAGTCCGAGCTCAGGGCGTGGGCGAAGGACGTCGAGCCGTTCATCCCCGGGGAATACGTCGAGGAGATGCGCGGCCTCGCCGAGGGCTCTTGCCTCCCGTACGAGGAGATCCTCCTCGTGAACACCATGGTGGACCGGTTCCAGACGATCGCGTGCTCGACCGTGGTGGCGGCGGGCGACGCGACGAAGGACGGCACGGTCTACTTCGGCCGCAACCTCGACTTTCCGGGCCGGAACATCCTGCAGAGGATGACCGTGGTGATCGTCTGGTCGCCGGAGGGCGGGGCGCAGCTCGCGGCGGTCACGTGGCCCGGCATGATCGGCGTCCTCTCCGGGATGAATGCGGAGGGGGTCTCGGGGGCCACGATGCTCGTCCACAAGGGGCGCCCGCGCCGGCCCGGCATCCCCTACCTCATGATGTACCGCCAGGCGCTCGCCGCCGCGCACAAGAAGGACGACGTGTACGCGGAGATCTCCAAGGCGAAGCGCACGAGCTGCAACAACTTCATGGTCGTGGACGCGACCGGCGCGTCCGAGGTGATCGAGTTCGACCCCGAGGTGATCGTGCGGCGCCCCGCGACCAACGGCTGCGTCTGCAGCACGAACTTCTTCGCGTCGGACGACCTCCGGGACCGCTGCGTGCCGTGGGGGAAGGGGCGGTACCAGAGCCTCGCCGACTTCCTCGACCGGGAGCACGGCAGAATCGACCTCGACCTCGTGAAGAAGGCGCTCGCCGACGTCGCGACGCCCTTCTACCTGAACGTGCAGGCGATGGTCTTCCTTCCGGGGAAGCTCGAGATCCACGTCGCGGAGGGCGGCGAGTTGCCGGCCGCGAAGCGGCCCTACGTGCGCCTGTCGCGGGACGTGCTCTTCGGCGAGTAGCCCCCGCCCCCGGAGCCCCCTCGCCCCCCGGGCGCTTCGCGCACCCCCTAGAATGCCCTCATGCCGAGCGAATTCAGGAACGAGCCCCTCACCGACTTCACCAAGGACGAGAACCGGCGCGCGATGGCGCAGGCGATCGCGCACGTCGCCGAGAACCTCGGGCAGAGCTACCCGATGCTCATCGGCGGCGAGCGCGTGACGCTCCCGAAGACGTTCTCCTCCCACAACCCGTCGGACCCCTCCGAGGTGATCGGCGTGTTCCCGAAGGGCGGCGTGCAGGAGGCCGACCGCGCGATCGAAGCCGCCGCGAAGGCGTTCCCCGAGTGGTCGAAAACACCCGCGAAGCAGCGCGCCGAAATCCTCTTCAAGACGGCGAAGGCGATCCGCGACCGCAAGTTCGAGTTTGCGGCGTGGATGTGCTTCGAGGCGGGGAAGAACTGGCCCGAGGCGGACGGCGACGTCGCCGAGGCGATCGACTTCCTCGAGTTCTACGGCCGCGAGGCGATCCGCTACGAGAGCGCGGGGAAGACGACGCCCGTGCCCGGCGAGGAGAACAGGCTCGTCTACATCCCGCTCGGCGTGGGCGCGATCATCCCGCCGTGGAACTTCCCGCTCGCGATCACGGTCGGCATGAGCAGCGCGGCCATCGCGGCGGGCAACACGGTCGTGCTGAAGCCGGCGAGCGTGACGCCGACGATCGCGTGGAAGTACGCCGAGGCGTTCGTCGAGGCGGGCCTCCCGCCCGGCGTCCTGAACTTCGCGCCCGGCGGCGGCTCGACGCTCGGCAACCGGCTCGTCGAGCATCCGAGGACGCGGTTCATCTGCTTCACGGGCTCGAAGGAGGTCGGTCTCGGCATCAACGAGCTCGCCGCCAAGGCGCAGCCCGGCCAGAAGTGGGTGAAGCGCGTGATCGCGGAGATGGGCGGCAAGGACGCGATCGTCGTCGACAAGGACGCGGACCTCGACGCGGCCGCGCAGGGGATCGTGTCGGCCGCATTCGGCTACCAGGGGCAGAAGTGCTCCGCGTGCTCGCGCGCGATCATCCACGCGGACGTCTACGACAGGGTCGTCGGCAAGGTCGTGGAGAAGACGAAGGCGCTGCGGATGGGTCCGGCGATCGACTACGAGACGCAGGTGGGCCCGGTGATCGACGACGACGCCGCGAGAAAGATCATGGAGTACGTCGAGATCGGCAAGCGCGAGGGCAAGCTCGCGGCGGGCGGCGAGGGGCCGCTGCCGGGCGAGGGACACTTCATCGAGCCGACGGTGTTCGTCGACGTGCCGAACGAGGCGCGTCTGTCGAAGGAGGAGATCTTCGGCCCAGTGCTCGCGATCACGAAGGCGAAGGACTTCGACGAGGCGATCCGCTTCGCGAACGACACGGACTACGGCCTGACGGGCGCGGTCTACAGCACGAACGACGCGAACCTGAGGAAGGCGACCGAGCAGTTCCACGTCGGCAACCTGTACTTGAACCGAAAGTGCACGGGCGCGCTGGTGGGCGGCCACCCGTTCGGCGGCTTCAACATGTCGGGCACCGATTCGAAGGCGGGCGGCTTCGACTACCTGCTGCTCTTCCTCCAGGCGAAGTCGGTCGCGCGGAAGGTGTAAAGCGCGGGTGCCCGGCGGGCACCGGCGCGTCGTGATCGGAGGGGGCTCCGGGGGCCTGGTCGGCCGGATTGACAACTCTCGGCGCCGTCATAATATGCAGGCATAACCATGCCGAGAACTTCGCTCGTTGTTCCCGATGCCCTTCTCGAATGGGCTCGTGCGGAGGCCGCTCGACGGGGCATTTCGCTCGCTGAGGTCGTGCGGGAGGCGCTTGAGGCCAGGCGGAGCGCGCTCGAGTCGGGGGAGGACCCGTGGTTCTCCCTCCACCAGCCCTACGAGGGGGCCACTCCGGGCGATCTGGCCGAACGGCATGACGAGCATCTCGCCGAGATCCTGCGGGAAGAGCACGACGATTGATGTTCGTGGACACGGGGCCGATCGTTGCCTACTGGGTGGCATCGGACGAGCTCCACGATCGAGCCCAGAGGCTCTGGAAGCGGGCGTTCGAGGGGGGCGCGCGGTTCGCCACGACGGCGATGGTCCTGACCGAGGCCACGCACCTCGTAGCCCGCCGCGGGAGCGCGGACGCGGCGTGCCGCCTCCTGAAGGCCGTCCTCACGTCGCCCCGCTGGACGGTGTTCCCGGTGGAGAACGAGCTGATGCTGCGCGCCGCGGACCGTGTGGGCGAGCCCTTGGGCGGGACCCCACTCAGTTGGACGGACGCGGTCTCCTTCGAGGTCGTCCGCCTGACCGGGGGCGAGCCGGTGTTCACCTTCGACCGCCGACACTTCGACGCCGGAGGATTCCGGATCTACGGGGACGCGGATAACCCGGGCTGACCCGATGCGAGACACGGGTCGGCGAGGCCCCGAAAGCGGCAACACCCTCCGTCGGAGCCAAGTGCCGCCGCCCTCTGCCTCCCGGGGGCCTCGAGCCGTCGCGGGTACCTCTACTTGCGGCTGTTCAGCAGGATCAGCACGATGTGGATGAACATGTAGACAAAGTCGATCAGCAGATCGACCGACGCCGCGACGTACTGGTTCACCGCGCGGTGGTGGAGCACCTTCGACGTGTCGTGGAGCACCCAGCCGCCCATCAGCAGGACGCAGATGCCCGAGTAGACGATCGAGCCGCCGGCCCCGAAGCCCCACCCGAATACCCACGACACGACGGCCACGCCGACGAGCAGCCAGCTCACCATCCAGAGCGCGCCGCGCAGGAACGAGAAGTCCTTTTTCGTGAAGAAGACGTACGCCGTGAGCCCCGTGAACACGCAGCCGGTCAGGATCGCGCCCTCGCCGAGGATCGCATAGGAGCCCGTGGCTCTCTCGGCGATCATCGCGAGCGGCGTCAGGAGCAGCCCGAAGAAGAAGACCCAGATCCCGGCGGCCGCGTACTGGACCCCGACCGAACGGTGCCCCTCGAGCATCTTGCGCGTCACGAGCGCGACGCCGAAGAAGGCGCCGATGTAGACGAGCGGGTTGCGGAGGAGCGCCACGCCGAGGCTCTGCAGCGCCGGCGTCCGGAGCGCGAGCATCACGACGAGCGCCACGCCGACCAGCTCCGCGAGCAGGTGGGCGTAGGTCCGGCGCACGAATGCCATGCGCGAGTCCAGCGCCGCGTCGATCGCGAAGCCGCGCTCGTCCGCCCAGGCCATCGAGTCCGCGAAACGTCTCATGGGGCAAGTCCTCCACCGGTAGTCTACGGCCTCCCGGCGGCTTCGCCAGCAGGGGGGGCGGGGGTATCCTCAGCCCGTGCGCGCCCCCCTCCTCGCCCTCCTCGTCCTCGCCGCGTGCGCCGCGGAGGAGGACGCCACGCTCTCCGGGACCATCGAGTTCCCCGACGTCGAGGTCGGCTCGCTCGTCGGCGGGCGCGTCCTCGAGGTCAAGAAGCGCGAGGGCGAGACCGCGCAGGAGGACGATGTCCTCGTCGAGCTCGACCCCGGCGAGTGGCGGAGCGCGCTCGCAGAGGCCGAGGCGCTCGCGGAGGCCACCGAGAAGGACCTCGACCTCCTCATCGCGGGTCCGCGCGCCGAGGAGGTCGCCCGCGCGGAGGCCGAGGCGAAGCGGCTCGAGCTCCTCTGGAAGGTCGTCGCGCTCGGCGCCCGCGAGGAGGAGATCGAGGGCGCCCGCGAGGACGTCCGCGCCGCGCAGGCGCTCGAGGTCGAGGCCGAGCGCCAGCTCGCGCGCGAGAAGGACCTCGCCAAGAGCGGGTCTTCCACGAAGGAGGCGCTCGACAAGGCCACGGCCACGGCCGAGACCGCCCGCGCGCGCCGCGCCGCGGCCGACCAGCGGCTGCGCCTCCTCGAGCGCGGCGCCCGCCCCGAGGAGGTCGAGGCCTCGCGGCAGGCGTACCTCGCGCAGGAAAAGCTCGTCGAGGAGCTCAAGGCCGGCGCGCGCCCCGAGGAGATCGCGAGCAAGCGCGCCCAGCTCGACGCCGCCCGCGCCCGCATCGCGACCGCGAAGGAGAAGATCGACGAGCTCACGATCCGCGCGCCCGCGCCGTGCATCGTGCAGACGCTCGACCTCCGGCCCGGCGACCTCATCGCGCCGGGCGCGCCCGTCGCCGTCGTCCTCCTGCTCGAGGAGCCGTGGGTCCTCGTCCACGTGCCGGAGTCGCGGCTCGCGGCCATCGCGGTCGGCCAGAGGGCCGAGATCCGCCCCGACGGGCACCCCCCGATCGAGGGCAGCGTCGAGTGGGTCTCCCGCGAGGCGGAGTACACGCCGCGAAACGTCCAGACCCGCGAGGAGCGCGTCACGCAGGTGTTTCGCGCGAAGGTCAGGATCGTGGGCGACGCGTCCCGGCTGAAGGACGGGATGTGGGCCGACGTGGAGCTCCGTTGACCCGCTCCCCCGCGCCCCCTCACCCCGAATCTGCCGTGCGCGTCTCCGGCCTGACGAGACGCTTCGGCCAGCTCGTCGCCGTCGACCGCGTCGACTTCGCGATCGACCGCGCGTCGATCTTCGGGCTCCTGGGCCCGAACGGCTCCGGCAAGTCCACGATCATCCGGATGCTCTGCGGGCTCCTGCGGCCGACCGCAGGCGACGCACGCGTGCTCGGGATCGACGTCGCGCGCGACCCGGAGGGCGTGC
Source organism: Planctomycetota bacterium (assembly GCA_036273915.1). Classification (GTDB taxonomy): domain Bacteria; phylum Planctomycetota; class PLA2; order PLA2; family PLA2; genus PLA2. The sequence goes on from DASUGR010000065.1 coordinate 5,958, forward strand.
GCCGCCGCATCGGCTACATGAGCCAGAAGTTCAGCCTCTACGACGAGCTCACCGGCCTCGAGAACCTCACCTTCTTCGGCATGGCCTACGGGCTCAAGGGGAGCGCGCTCGCGAAGCGAAGGGGGGAAGTCATCGAAACCGTCGGGATGACGGGCTACGAGACGCGCCGCGCGGGCACGCTCTCGGGCGGCTGGAAGCAGCGGCTGGCGCTCGCCTGCGCGATCCTCCACGAGCCCCTCATGCTCTTCCTCGACGAGCCCACCGCGGGCATCGACCCGGTCGCGCGGAGGAGCCTCTGGAACCTCCTCTTCGATCTCGCCGCGAAGGGCACGACGCTGCTGGTCACCACGCACTACATGGACGAGGCGGAGCGGTGCGACCACCTCGCGTACCTCTACCTCTCCCGGCTGCTCGCGTGGGGGAGCCCGACGGAGCTGAAGGCGCGCGAGGACGTGACGCCTCGCGGCGCGCGGCGCGTCGAGATCCGCCACAAGGACGTCGTGGGGCTCCTGCGCCTGCTGCAGGGCCGGCCGGGCGTCCGCGAGGCGACGATCTTCGGCGAGAACGTGCACGCGCTCGTCGACGACGGCGTCGAGCTGGGCCTGCCCGAGGGCGCCGAGGCGCGTACCGTCACGCCCTCGCTCGAGGACGTCTTCGTCACGCTGACGCGGCGGGCCAGCGGTGTTTAGGGGACTCTCGGGCATCGTCTACAAGGAGCTGCTCCAGGCGCGGCGCGATCCCGCCACGCTCTTCCTCGCGCTCGCGATCCCGGTCATCCAGCTGACGATCTTCGGCTACGCGATCCACACCGAGATCCGCGACATCCCGACGGTCGTCGTCGACCGCGCGAACGTGCGCGTGGGCCGCGAGATCGTGCAGGCGCTCGAGGCGACCGACACCTTCCGGATCCTCGGCTACGCGAAGGACCGCGACGAGGCGCTCACGCTGCTTCGCGAGGGAGAGGCCAAGGTGGCGGTGCTCCTGCCGGACGACCTCGCGCAGCGGCTGCTCCAGCGCGAGACTGCGGCGGTGCAGTTCCTGATCGACGGCTCGGACTCGAACATGGCCTTGCAGGCGCAGGCGGCGGCGGTGGGGCTCGCGACGAGCTTCTCGCGGCGGCTCGCGGCGGAGGCGCCCGCGTCCCCGATCGAGGCGCGCCCGCGGCTCCTCTACAACCCGGACGGGCGCTCGGAGGCGTTCTTCGTGCCGGGGCTCCTGGGCATCATCCTCCAGCTCGTGACCACGACGCTCACGGCCTTCGCGATCGTCCGGGAGCGGGAGCGCGGCACGCTCGAGCAGCTGATGGTGACGCCGGTCTC
>DASUGR010000066.1:0-6322 GCA_036273915.1 Planctomycetota bacterium
GATCTTGCTCTGGCCCGTGGAGAGGCGCTGGAGCGTCGCGACGTCCTTCCAGTCGATGAGCTCGACCCCCATGCGCTCGAAGCGGCAGGTGCGCGCCCTGAACCGCTTGAACTTCTTCTTGTCCCGCTTGTCCCGCTTCTCCCTCATGCGCTACTCCTGCACGCTCGCGAAATCGTCGAGCCCGTCGTCGCCCTGCTCCTCGTCGTCGCGGCGGGCGGCGCGGCGGCTCTCGAGCTCCTCCCGCGTCTTCTCCTGGTACTTCGCGCACTTCTCGAGGTAGGTCGGGATGTCCGTGTCGAGACGGAGGATGAGCTGCCGGAGGATCGTCTCGTCCAGCTCGCAGTCGTCCCTGAGCGCGGAGACGTTGTTGCCGGGCATCTCGAACAGCGCGAGCAGGTAGATCCCCCGCTTGTGGCCCCGGATGTCGTAGGCCAGCTTGCGGTCGTCCCACCGCTCGAACCGGGTGACCTTGGCTCCGTGCTTCTCGAGCAGCGTGGAAACGACCTTCTCCGTGCCGGCGGCATCCGCGCCGTGCTTCACGGGATCGACCAGGAACATCGCCTCGTACGGGTACATTCAGATGGCCCTTCGGGGAAGCCCGTTAGGCTACGCGGGGTCGGCGGGAGGGTCAAGATCACGGCGGTTCACCTCCCCCATCGCCCGCTCCCCGCCGAGGCGGATCCACAGCCGGACCCCGTCCGCCGCCCGGTCGACGGCCGCGCGCACGGCCTCCCGCTCGGCCGGGGGGAAGGGGGAGAGGACGTGCTCCTCCGCCCGGCCCGGGGGCTCGCCGATGCCGATCCGGAGCCTCGGGAACCCCTCGGTGCCCAAGGCGTCGATGAGGGAGCGGAGCCCGTTGTGGCCCCCGTCGCTCCCGGAGAGCCGCAGGCGGACCGCGCCGAGGGGGAGGTGGAAGTCGTCGACGACCACGAGGCAGCGCTCGAGCGGGACGCCCTCCCCGTCGCGGAGGGCCGCGAGCACGGGGCCGCAGCGGTTGACGTAGGTGAGCGGCTTCACGAGAAGAAGGGGCTCGCCCTCGACGCGCACGCGCGCGGCGGCCGCGGCGAGCCCCGGGATACGCCCGAAGGCGCCTTTCGCCGCCGCGCAGAGCGCGTCCGCGACGAGAAATCCCAGGTTGTGCCGCGTGCCGTCGTACTCCGGACCGGGATTCCCGATGCCGAAGACCACGCGCACGGGCTACTTGCCCTTCGACTTCGCCTCGGCCTTGCCCTTCGCCCCCTCGGGGGCTTTGCCCTTCGCCTCGGGGGCCTTGCCCTTCGTCTCGGCGGCGCCCTCTTCCTTGCCTTCCTTCGCCGCCTTGCCCTTCGGCTCCACCACCGGCTCGGCGCTCGGCGCCGCGCCCTCGGCCGCAGCCGCCGCCTCGGCCGGCGCGGCCTCCTCGACCTTGCGCGGCGGGACGACGTGGACGATGAGGTCGGTCTCGTGCCCCGCGGGGCGCACGTGCGCGGGGAACGTGACCTCGCGCACGTGGACGCCGTCGAAGAGCTTCAGCGCGGAGACGTCGATCCGGATCTCGTTCGGGATCGAATCGACGCGCGAGAAGACCTCGATCTCCGCCTTGACGACCTGCAGCTCCCCGCCCTCGCCGATGCCCACCGGCACGCCGAAGGTGTGGACGGGCACCTTGATCTTCACCTCGTCGGTCATCTCGACGCGGACGAAGTCGATGTGCTGGACGTACTCGCCCATCACGTCCCACTTCACCTCGCGAAGCAGCGCCGTCTGCTCCTGGTCGCCGAGCCGGAGCCGCACCAGTGCGCTGTGCTGCTTGAGCACGTTGCCGAAGGCGGTGGCGCTCGTGAACAGGGGGACGTTTTGCTGCTTGCCGCCGTAGAGGATGCAGGGCACGCGGCCCTGACGCCGCGCACGCCGGGCGTTGGCCGTGCCGCTGCTCTCGCGCTTCTCGACGGGGAGATCGAGGATCTGCATGGGTACCTCGCTTGGAAGCACCGTATGGTAGCGGATCCCGCAAGCCGCGCCAGCGCCCGGGAAGAGGGGGGGCTCCGGGGGCGGTCCCCCGGTCCCCCGCGCCCCCCCCGTCGCCTTCGGGACCCCGGCGCCCGGCTTCCTCGGCGGACCTACTCGTCCAGATCCATCTGGAAGAGCCGCGAGACCGACTCCGCGTGGTGGATCCTCAGGATCGCCTCGCCCAGGAGCCGCGCGACGGAGAGCACACGCAGGTTCGGCCGCTGCTTGGCCTCCGGGAGCGGGATCGTGTCGGTCACCACGACCGCCTCGACGGGGGCGGCGTCGAGCAGCGCCATCGCGTTCCCGCAGAGGAGCGCGTGGGTGGCGGCCAGGTAGACCTCCTTCGCGCCGAGATCGTGGACCGTCTTCGCCGCCTGGGTGATCGAGCTGCCGGTCGAGATCATGTCGTCGATGAGGAGGACGCCCCTGCCCTTCACGTCGCCGATCACGTTCATCACCTCGGTGACGCGGTCGGAGACGCGCCGCTTGTCCACGATCGCGAGGCCGGCGTTGAGCCGCTTCGCGTAGCCGCGCGCGAGGCGCGAGGAGCCGACGTCCGGCGCCACGACCACGAGGTCCTTGATGTCCAGGCGGCGGAAGTAGCGGCTGAGCACCGGCGAGGCGTAGAGGTGGTCGACCGGGATGTCGAAGAAGCCTTGGATCTGCGCCGCGTGCAGGTCGAGCGCGAGGACGCGGGAGGCGCCCGCCTGGACGATCATGTTCGAAACGAGCTTCGCGGAGATCGGCACGCGCCCCTCGTCCTTCCGGTCCTGCCGGGCGTAGCCGAAGTAGGGCACCACCGCCGTGATGCGCTCCGCCGACGCGCGCTTGAAGGCGTCGATCAGGAGCACGAGCTCCATCAGGTTGTCGTTGACCGGCGGGCAGGTCGGCTGCAGGACGAACACGTCCGCGCCGCGAACGTCCTCCTCGATCTTCACGCGCACCTCGCCGTCCGGGAAGCGCGTCACGCTGGCCTCGCCGAGCCGGAGGTTCAGGTGCTCGCACATGCGCTCCGCGAGCGCCCGGTTGGCGGTGCCGCTGAAGACCTTCATCGAGTTCGCCATCGTTCTCCTCGCGCGCCGCGACCCTCCCCGGACGCGACGTCTTTGCGTGGCGTTGATTCTTCCATTTCCCGGGGACCGTGTCACGGCCCCCGGAGCCCCCCCGCGCCCTACCGCGAGGCGGGAAAGACCTCGCCGTCGCGGAGGACCGTGCCCCGCGGCACGCTCGCATGCGGGCCGACGCGGCATCGCTTCCCGATCCGCGCGCCCGCGCCCACGAACGTGAACGGCAGGATCGCCGTGCCCGCGCCGATCTCCACGTCCGCATCGATCCGCGCCGTATCGGGATCCTCGATCCGGACGCCTTCGAGAAGCAGCCGGTCCACGAAGCGGCGGCGCAGGATCCGCACCGCCTCCGCCAGCTCCAGCGGGTTGTTGACGCCGAGCGCCGCCCCCTCGTCGAGCGTGCGGAAGGCATCCACGGCCGCGCCCTCGGCGAGGAGGAGCCGCGGGACATCCGTCAGGTAGTACTCCCCCTGGGCGTTCTCCGGCGTGAGCCGGGCGAGCGCGGGGGCGAGCCGGTCCATGTCGACGACCATGACGCCGGTGTTGATCTCCTTGACCGCGCGCTCCGCGGGCGTCGCGTCCGCGGTCTCGCGGATGTCCCGCAGCCGGCCGTCCGGACCGCGCAGGATCCGGCCGAGCGAACCAGGCTCGCGCACCTCGGCCGACAGCACGGTGAGGGCGCGGCGCGCCTTCTTGTGGGCGGCGACGAGGTCCTGGAGCACGGCCGACGTGAGCAGCGGCGTGTCGCCGCAGAGGACGAGCACGTCGCCCTTGAATCCGGGGAGCCCGGGGAGCGCGCACTGCACCGCGTGGCCCGTGCCGCGCTGCTCGGCCTGGTGGGCGAAGGCGACCCCGCGCGCGGCGAGCGCATTCCGGACCGCGTCGCCGCCGTGGCCGTGGACGACGACGACCGGCCTCGCGCCCAGCGGCGCGAGGGCCGCGAGCACGTGCTCCACGAGCGTGCGCCCGCACGCCTCGACGAGCACCTTGGGGACGTCGGCCTTCATCCGCTTGCCTTGGCCCGCGGCGAGAAGGACGGCGGCGAGGCGTCGCTCGGTCATGGCGTGGGGTGGAATCTACACCATGCGCCCCCCCACGGCCGGACCGTGTCGCAAGAGCATCACACCCGTGTCGTCCGGGTGTCTCCGCCGTTACGACGACGCCACGACGAGGGGAGCGACCGGGCTTGTGCCCGGGCAACCCGCGGCGTGGGTCTCGGATTTGCGCCGGGGCCCCCGCATGCTGCCCCCTGCGCCGCTCCCTGTCCCCGCGAAGCCTCGTCGCGCGCTGGTCGCCCTCCTCCCGCTGCTCGCGGTCGCCTGCGCGCGCGTGCAGGCGGCGCCCGAGGAGCCGCCGGCCGCGCCCGCCGCCGCGGCAACGGCCCTCGACGCGGAGGCGGCGACCTCGAGCCGCGCCTGCGCGGCCTGCCATCCGGCGATCTACGCGGAGCACATGGCGAACACCCACGGGCTCGCCTTCGTGGACGAGGAGGCGCGCCTCGCGACGCGGGACTTCAAGCGCGAGAACTGCGTCCGCTGCCACACGCCGCGTCCGATCGCCGAGACCGGCCTCGGCATGGTGCCGATCGAGCGCCGGCACGACCTCGAGGAGGGCAACACCTGCATGTCGTGCCACGCCAGGACGGGCTACGACTACGGGCACTTCCGCGGCGGCGCCGAGTGCAGGGTGGCGTTCGAGGAGAACGTCGGCACCGTCGAGTCCTGCGCCACCTGCCACCGGATCGCGGGGACGCCGGAGCAGTGGGAGCACGCCATGAAGGGCAAGCGGGCGGGCTCGCAGTGCGTCGACTGCCACATGCCGCTCGTCGAGCGGCCCGTCGCCGTCGGGATGGCGCCGCGACCCGTGCGCGCGCACGTCTTCCCGGCGTCGCGCAGCGAGAGCCAGCTTCGCCGCGCCTACCGGTACCGCGCCCGGATCGAGGGCAACGAGGTCGTGGTCACGATCACGAACGCGGGGGCGGGGCACAACTTCCCGACGGGCTCCATCCAGCGCGCGCTCGAGTCCGACGTGACGATCCGCGACGCGCAGGGGAACGAGGTGGCGTCGAGCCGCGCGGTGCTCAAGGTCCCGTACCTGAGCGCCACGGGACTCGCGCTCCCGCGCTCGGCCCAGATCCCCTCGGCCCAGTCGCGCGAGCACCGCGTGCCGATCCCCACCGCCTCCGGAACGGTCGAGTGCCGGCTCTTCTTCAAGCGGTACTACCCGATCGAGGACGGCCATCCGACGCTCTCGCGCCGCCTCGAGTGCCAGAGCATCCCGTTCTCGGGCATCTCCCCGTCGACCCACGTCGCGCTGGTTCCCCTCGGCGCGCCGCCGGGCCTGCCGGAGGTGTCCCCCGCGGAGGCCGCGCGGCCCGACGGCCTCGCGAAGTACGCGCAGCTGCCGCCGGGCACGCCGTCCGTGGCGATCCCCGAGGGCGACGCCCCCGAGGACATCGAGCGGCTCGTCGCGATCCTCGAGTTCCCGGTGCCCGGCGCCCGCGTGATCGCGCGGCGAAGGCTCGCGGAGCTCGGCACGAAGGCGGTGCCCGCGCTCGTCGAGGCGCTCGGCCACTGGAGCGACGAGACCCGCGACCAGTCGATGGAGCTGCTCCTCGAGATCGGCGATCCCGCGACGGCCCCGCTCGTGAAGGCGCTCGCGGACGACCGGCTCTACGTCCGCTACCACGCGCGGATGGTCCTCGCACGGATGCACCCCGGTGGCGACGTGCGCGCGGAGGTGCGCGAGACGCTCGTGCGCGACCTTGCGCGGCCGCACCCGCTCGACCGCCGGAGCGCCGCCGATGCGCTCGGCGGGCTCGGCGATCCGGCCGCCGCCCCCGCGCTCCGGCCGCTCCTCGAGGATCCGGACCGGGACGTCGTCGCCTCCGCGGCGCAGGCGCTCGGCCGCCTGGACGACCGCGCGTCGGTGCCCGCGATGGAGGCCGCCCTCCGCCGCGCGACGTTCGTCGAGTCGCGCCGCGACCTCGCCGCCGCGCTCGCGACGCTCGGCTCCGCCGCGGGCGTCCCCGCGCTCCTCGAGGGCCTCGACTACCCGGACGACCTCATCCGCAAGAGCATCTTCGACGCGTTCTTCGAGGTGACGGGGCTTCACGAGAGCTACGACCCCGACGCGCCCCGCCTGACACGCCTCGAGGCGCTCGCGCGGCTCCAGTCGGCTTGGGCGCGGGAGGGCGCCTCGTGCCTCCGCCGACCGCCGACCGTCGACCCGGAGGCGGACGAGCGCGCGTGGAGGATGGTCGAGGC
>DASUGR010000067.1:0-12743 GCA_036273915.1 Planctomycetota bacterium
GCCCGGCCCGACGGCGCGCGACCGCGCGCCGACGTCGCGTCGGCGCTCGAGGGTCGAATGAAGCCGTTCGAGCCCGCGCGCCGCGACGAGGCATCCGTGGGCACCTGGTTGGCGCCCGGGCTGCGGGCCGTGCCGCGGGCCGAGGGCCGCGGGGTCGCGGAGCGGCGTCCGGTCGCCCCCGGATTCGAGGCCCGCGCGGTGCCGGCCGACGGGCTGCTGCCGCGCGCGGCGTTCGCGCTGCGGCCGAAGAACCGCGATCCCGACGAGGAGCGCGAGAGATTCTGCGCGAACGGGCTCAGGTTGCCGGTCGACGCGGTGCCGGACCGGGCTCCGGTCGTGCCCCGCCCCGAGGAGGACGCGCCCGTCGACCCGACCGTGCCGCGGTTGGCACGGTACCAGCTCGACGACGAGCCGGAGGACGAGCGCGGGCTCAGGAAGTTCGAGGAGCCGGACGAGGACCGCGGGCTCAGGAAGCTGGAGGAGCTGCGAGCGCTGCTCGACCCGGAGGGCATGCTGCGCGCACCCGAGAACGCGTTCGATCGCCACTGAGACGTGCCCGAGGATCGCGGAGCGAACGACGAGCCTCCGCGCGAGCCGAAGAAGGAGCTGCCGCCGGAACGCATGGCGGGCGCCGACGCGCGCGGGGCCGAGAAGCCCCTGGCGCCGCCGCCGAAGCCGCGCCCGCCTCCGCCGCGGGCCGCGCCCTGGGCAGGCGCTTCGGACGCGAGCACGCCGCAGAGAAGCAGGGAGAAGAGGGTCAGTCGGAGTCTCATGACAGCGCCTCCATGCGGTTCCAGCTTGCACACATTGTACCGCTTGCCCGCCGGGCCCCGGGAGCGTTTCCATGCGCTCCAAGGCCGTTTTACCGGCGTTTCTCGTGTCCGACGGAAGCGACACACGTGCCCGTGCGAGGACACGTTGCCGTGCAGGTTCGCGCGCGCGGGCGCGCGCCCGCCGACACCGGTTCCAGGAGAATCGGTGCCCGCCTCCCGTAAGGGAAGCGTCGGCGCCGCACGGCGCAGGCGCTCCTCGGCCGTGACGCCGGCAGGCCCGCGGCGACGGGACGCCGGGACGCCACGTCCGACTCGTGGCCGCCTCCCGAAGACCGCGATTCGCGCGAGCGCTCACCCGTCCGGCACCACATGCGCAGACCCGACCGGACGCACGCGAGGGATCATCCGGCTTGCGGCGCCCGCGACGGCGTGCCCCATGGCGAGACGCATGCGATGGTCGCGGTCGGCCGGTTCGCGCGTGCTCGGCGCGCGTGCGAATGACTGCCCCGCGCCGTGCCGATCATCGATCCGGAGCGTGCGCGGCCCCCGAGCGTCTCACGTCGCGACAGGCAAGCGAAAAGAATGCGAAACGCGCTTTCGCCCGCCCGAATCTGCGCCTAGGATCGAACCCACGGGAATGGGAAGGCTGCGAGTCGAAACGACAACGGCCTAACCAACGGAGGATTGAGATGTGGTTTGGAAAGTTTCTGAGAACGGGCGCCATCGCGGCGGTCGTCCTCGCCGGCCTGCAGCTCGACGCTGCAGCGGATCCCATCAGCTACGAGGGGCAACTCGAGGACGGCGTGACCCAGTACGGCGCGCTCCCGCCCGGCGAGTTCTACGATGCCCGCGATGCCGACTTCTGGTACTTCTGGGCGACCGCCGGGGACAACGTCACGGTGGTGGCCAGGCGCGTCGACCAGGCCTTGGACCCGACGCTCTGGGTCTACAAGGGCATCTACTACAGCACCACGGATCCGGACATGGCCGGCGGGAACAACTACTTCCAGCCGTCGCCCTACTTCATCGACATGGCGGACGACGAGATCCCGAATGATCCGTACGGCGATCCGCTCTCGTCCTTCGTGGCGCCGTGGACCGGCTGGTACACGGCTGCGGTGACCGAGTACGCCAGCGGCCCTCTTCCGGGGGATGGCGACTACGACTACTCCATCACCGTCCGCGGCATCACCGGCATCCCGACGGTGCCGGAGCCGACCCTGCTTGCGCTCCTGACCTGCGGCGCCTGCGGCGTGTTCCTCTCGCGCCGCCGCAAGGCCGCCAGGTGATTCCTTTCGGGCCGCTCGTTACGCTCCAGAGCCCTGCGTCATCTCCCGGTACGACCGGAGGTGGCGCAGGGCCTCTTCCCGTTTGCCGAGCCGCTCGCAGAGCCCCGATGCGTTGTAGTGGGCATCCGGCGAGCGCGGGTCGGCTGCGAGCGCCCGGCGGTACGCGTCGAGCGCCTCCTCGAGCCGCCCCTGGTCCTCGAGCGCGACCCCCAGGTTGAACGCGGCCGTCGCGTCCTCCGGGCACGCCGCGAGCGCCACGCGGTACCGGGCCTCGGCGCCCGCCGCGTCGCCCGCCTCGTGCAGCAGCCGCCCGAGGTTCACGTTCGCCTCCACGTGATGGGGGTCGATCGCGAGCGCCCGCGCATACGCCTCCCGCGCCTCCGACGGCGCCGGCGCCTCGAGGTCGCAGCCGAGCTCGTACCAGTCCTCGGCCGAGAGCTCGCGGTCCCGCGCGGCACGCGCCTGCGCGCGCGCGAGCGGCGCCGCGTCCCGCGCGAGATCCTTCACCTCGAACGCGAAGTGGAGCTGGCCCGACTCCGGGTTCCACCGCTTGGTGCCGTCGTGCACGACCACGCGGTCCCCCTCCGCTCCGATTTTCAGCGCGGAGAGCGAGCGCCCGACCGGCAGCCGCTCGCGCAGTGCGGACAGCGCGCGGCGGATCCGCCGCGGCTTGACGCGCGCCCCTCGCAATTCGCGCGCGACGCGCAGCAGCACGAGGTCCTGGAACGAGAAGCGGTACTCCCCCCGCGCCCCCCTCTTTCCCTCCACGCACCCGTCGCGCACGAGCGAGCGCACCTGGGCCGGGGAGAGGTCCAGCAGCCGCGCGACGTCCTTCGCGGAATAGCCGGCGCCGGCGACCACCGGCTAGCCTCCCGCGGCCTTCTTCTTCGAGGAGGCCGCGGCGCGGGGCGCGCGCTTCGCCGGCTTGCGCGCCGCCTGCCTGCCGCCCTCGCCGAGGGACGCCTTGAGCGCCTCCATCAGGTCGATGATCTTCGCCGCGGGCTCCTGCGCCGGCTCCGCGGTGACCTCCTGGCCCTCGACCTTCCGGCGGATCGCCTCCTCGATGCGCGCGCGGACCTCGTCCTTGTACTGCTCCGGGCGGAACTCGTCCGAGGCGATCTGCTCGACGAGCTGCGTCGCGAGCTTCAGCTCGGCGCCCTCGACCTTCGCGTCGCCGAGCGGCACCTCGGAGATCGCGCGGATCTCGTGCGCGTAGTGGAGTTGCTGCATGACGAGGCCGCCATCCTGCGGACGCACGAGCACGAGGTACTGCTTGCCGCGCACCGCGTACTGCGCGACCGCGGCGCGGCCCGTCTTCCGCATCGCCTCGCGCAGGAGCGCGTACGGCCGCTCGGCGCCCTTGTCGGGGCCGAGGTAGTAGCCCTTGTCGAAGAAGATCGGGTCGACCTTCGCGAGCGGGACGAACTCCCGGATCTCGACGGCCTTGTTCGCCTTCTCCTCGACGGCCTTCATCTCCTCGTCGGAGAAGATCACGTACCGGCCCTTCGCGAACTCGTACCCCTTGACCATCTCCTCGCGCGGCACGACCTCGCCCGTCTGCTGCGAGATGTACTGCTGCTTCAGGCGCGAGCCCGTCTTCTTCTCGAGGAGGTTGAACGAGTAGTCGCCGTCGGAGACCGTGCTGGAGAAGACCTTCACGGGGATCGCGACGAGCCCGAAGGAGAGCGTGGCGGTGCCGATGGCTCGAGCGGCCATGACGTACTATATCGCCCGGTCCGGCCGGAAAGTCCATGCCCCTCGACGAGTACCGCAGGAAGCGCAAAGCGGGTGCCACGCCGGAGCCCTTCGGCGGGAAGGCGCCCGCGCGGCCGCATCTCTTTGTGGTGCAAAAGCATGCGGCGACGAGCCTCCATTACGACCTGCGGCTCGAGTGGAAGGGGGTCCTCCTCTCGTGGGCCGTTCCGAAGGGGCCCTCCTCGGACCCCGCGACCAAACGCCTCGCGATGCACGTCGAGGACCACCCGGTCGAGTACGCGGACTTCGAGGGATCGATCCCGGAGGGCAACTACGGCGCCGGCCAGGTGATCGTCTGGGACATCGGTTCGTACGTTCCCCTGGAAGACATCGGGGAGGGGCTGGGGAGGGGGAAGCTGCTGTTCGAGCTGCGCGGGCAGAAGCTCGGCGGCACATGGACGCTCTTCAAGACGGGCCGGAAGGACGGCGACGACCGCCAGTGGCTCCTCGTGAAGAAGCCCGATGCGTGGGCGGGCGACGCGTGGAACGAGGACTCCGTGCTCTCGGGACTCTCGCTCGACGAATTGCGGGACGGGAGCAAGCGCGCGAGCAACCTCGCGGCCGAGGCCGAGAAGCTCGGCGCCAAGAAGCGCGCGGTCGAGCCCGAGGTGATGCTCGCCGAGACCGCCGAGAAGCCGCCCGAGGGGCGCGACTGGATCTTCGAGCTCAAGTACGACGGCTTCCGGCTGCTCGCGTCGAAGGAGGGGCTCTTGTACCGGAGCGGCCGCGACGCGACGAAGCTCTACCCCGAGATCGTGCGCGCGGTGCGCGCGCTGCCGTACGGCTCGCTGCTCCTCGACGGCGAGATCTGCGTCCTCGACCCGAAGGGGGTGCCGGAGTTCCAGCGGCTCCAGCAGCGCGCGAAGCTCGCGCGCGCGATCGACATCGAGCGCGCGTCGGTCGAGAGCCCGGCCACGTGCTTTCTCTTCGACCTGCTCGAGGCGGAGGGATACGACCTCCGCCCGCTCCCGCTCGTCGAGCGCAAGCGGCTGCTCAAGATGGTCCTCCCGCCGAGAGGCTTCCTCCGGTACTCCGACCACGTGGAAGGGCAGGGCGAGGCGTTCTACCGCGCGGTCACGGAGAAGGGCCTCGAGGGGATCCTCGCGAAACGTGCGACTTCGCCGTACAAGCCCGGGCGCTCGCCGCTCTGGCTCAAGGTGAAGGCGGACCGGACGGGCGACTTCGTGATCGTCGGGTGGACGGCGCCGCAGGGGAGCCGCGCGGGCCTCGGGGCGCTGCACCTGGGCGCCTTCGCGGGCGGCGAGCTCACGTACGTCGGGCGGGTGGGGACGGGACTCACCGATCGGGAGCTCACGGCACTGCGCGCGCAGCTGGAGAAGCTCGCGGTGGAGGCGCCGCCGTGCACGGGCCCGGTGCCGAAAACGCGCGGCAACCACTGGGTGCGGCCGGAGCTGGTGTGCGAGGTGCGCTTCAAGGAGCGTACGTCGGACGGGCTCCTGCGACAGCCGGCGTTCCTGCGCATGCGCGGCGACAAGCCGCCGAAGGAGTGCGAGGCGCCCGCGCCGCGCGGGGATGGGGAGGGGTCCGGGGAACCCGCCTTCGCGGCGCATGGCGCCGCTTCGGCGGGCAAGCCCGCCGCGACGCGCACGCGCGGAGCGGCCCGCACGCGCGCGGCCGGGGCCGGCCCCCCCCCGCTCCCCCGCGCCCCCTCACCCCCCGAACCGGAACCGGCGCTCACGAACCCGGACAAGGTGTTCTGGCCGAAGGAGCGGTACACGAAGGGCGATCTGGTCGCGTACTACCGCGCGGTCGCGCCGTGGCTGCTCCCGTATCTGAAGGATCGCCCCGTCGTGCTCACGCGCTTCCCCGACGGGATCGAGGGGAAGTCGTTCTTCCAGAAGGACGCGCCGCCGTGGACGCCCGCGTGGATGCGCACGGAGAAGATCTGGAGCGAGGAGACGGAGCGCGAGATCGAGTACTTCCTCTGCGACGACGAGCGGTCGATCGCGTTCCTCGCGAACCTCGGCACGATCCCGTTGCACGTGTGGTCGAGCCGGGTCGTGGACCTCGGGAAGCCGGACTGGTGCATCCTCGATCTCGATCCCAAGGGCGCGCCGTTCGCGGACGTGGTGAAGGTGGCTCTGGCCGCGCGGAAGCTGTGCGGGGAGATCGGGCTCCCTTGCTACGTGAAGACCAGCGGGTCGACGGGGATCCACGTGCTCTTGCCGCTCGGGGGGCAGTGCACGTACGAGCAGTCGAGAACGCTCGGCGAGGTGCTGGCGCGCGCGGTCGAGAGGCGGGTGCCTTCCATCGCGACGACCGAGCGCGTGATCTCGAAGCGCGAGGGCCGCGTGTACCTGGATTATTTACAGAACGGTCACGGCAAGCTGCTCGTGGGGCCGTACAGCGTGCGGCCGCTGCCGGGCGCCCCGGTGTCGACGCCCTTGTCGTGGAGCGAGGTGACGGCGAAGCTCGACCCGTCGAGGTTCACGATCCGGACGGTGCCGGCGCGGCTCAAGCGGAAGAAGAAGGACCCGCTGCTCGGCGTGCTGTCGGACAAGCCGGACCTGCCCGCGGCACTTGCGAAGCTCGCGAAGCGGGCGTAGACCGGGTCCCGCTACCGAAGTTGGGCGAGCTTCTCCCGGGCCGTCTTCACGTAGCCGCGAACGACCTCAGACCGCTCGTTCCCGTAGTCCGCGACGTAGCGCTGGAGCTCCTGGCGGGCTGTATCGGTTTCGCCAGCTGCGAGCGCGAAGGCCACCATCTGGTAGCGCCAGACCGGAGCCGCGGTGCGGACCAGCTGCGGCGCGTCGCACAGCCGTCGAAGGGTCTCGTAGGCGGCGCCACGGTTGCCCCGTCGGCACTCGCACCACGCGAGCTGATAGGCCGCGGTCTGGCCCCTCTCCCCACCGAGCCCGATCTGGTCGACGACCTTGCGGTACGCCTCGGCCGCCGCATCCCAGTCTTCGAGTCGACGCTGGAGCTCCCCCTGCTCAAAGCACGCCTCAGCCCGCCGCTTCGGGTCCGCGCTGGCCTCCTCGATCGCGCGCCAGGCGTCGATCGCTTCCTGCGCGCGGTCGGCGCCCCGGATCAGCGCGAACGCAAGCCTGCGCTGCTCCGCCGGTATGGGGGGCAGCTCGACTGCTGCGAGCCTCTCCTGCGCCTCGCGCGCCTCGCCGAGCATCCGCTCCGCGTCTTCGACGCGCGTGGCGACGTCGTCGATCCTCGCCAACTGCGGCGCGAGCCGCTGGACCCTCTCCGCGATCTCGTCGAGACGAGGGTCGTGAACGTCAGCGCGGGGCAGCGAAACGCGAGCGGGAGTTTCGACCGCCGACCTGTGGAGCGAGGTGAGCGCGACCCCGGCGACGACGCCGACGATCGTGCAGAAAGCGTGGGATAGGCGCATCGTCAGTCACCTTTCATCTGCCGGCGGACGTTGTCGGCGGTCTGAAGAGCCACCTCGGCCAGCGTCCGCACCTTCGGGTCTTCGTCCGCCCGGTAGTCGGCTGCAAACCGCTCGTACTCGCGGATCGCGGCGTCGTACTCGCCGTGGGTGACGAGCATGTCCGCGACCATCTTGCGCGTACGTACCGCGACGTCCTTCGAGAGGCTGGGCACGGTGACGAGGACCGACCAGATGCGGAGCGACTCGCTGATGTTGCCGTGCTGGCAGAAACCGAGCAGGAGCGCTGCGTCCTGGCCCACTTTGCAGTCGAGCCCGACCGTCTCGATCACGCGCGCAAGCAGCTCGGCCGCCATCTCCTGATCGGACAGCTCGGCCTGCTCGAACCACGCCTCGGCTTGGCGCTGCGAATCCGATGCGTTCTCCGCGACAAGCGCCCACGCCTCGAGCGCCTGCGCGCTGGTTCGGGTCCGCGGACAGCACCTTCGCTCCCCGGTAGAGATCCTCGAGCACACGAGCCCGTTCGGAGCCGTTCGGTGCCTCCCGCGCGCTGTTGCACAGGGCGGTCACCCGGCCCTCGATCTTGCCGATGCGCGATGCAAGGTCGTCGACCCGCACGATCTTCGCCGACGCGCGATCGAGCTCGGCCCGGATCTCCTGCATTCGGAGATCGATGCCCGCGTTCGGCGGCGAACGACCGCCGGCCTCCATGCGGGGCCTCCCAGGAAGCTCGGCGACGATCGCCAGCGCGACGGCGACGACGGCGAGTAGCAGGAGCAACCGCACCGTTCGCGGACGCATCTCTCTTCTGATCGGAGTGGGCGCGGCGGTTTCCTGAGATCACACGAGTTGCGGTGCGCGGTTAGGCTGGGGCTAGGGAGGAGCGCCATGAGAACCGTGCTGGGCTTGTGCCTGCTTGCCATGGTCGCCGCCGGCGACGCGGGCGGGTTGAAGGAGGCGTCCGACAAGCGCAACGCCGCGACGGAAGACTGGAACGCGGGACGCCACGAGGACGCGGCGCGAAAGCTGCGCGAGGCGGCGGAGATCTACGAGCGGCTCGAGGGCGACCACACCGCCGACTGGGCGATCACGATGCGCGCGCTCGCGTGGAACGAGAGCCGGCTCGGGGACGCGTCCGCAGCACTCGGGACGTTCGCGCGCCTCGTCGAGGGGCTCGCGACACATGAGGCCCTCGCCGGCGAGATCGGGTCGGCGTACACGGCGATGTACGAGCTCGCCAAGGCGCAGGACTCGTTCGAGAAGGCGCAGGCGATCCTCCGGCGCTGCCGCGAGATCACGGCCCCGAAGCACCTCGACGTGCTCGCGGCCCAGACCCTCCACGACGTCGCCGGCCTCGCCGCGCAGCACGGCGACGTCCCCGGCGGCGTGAAGCTCTACCGCGAGGCGATCGCGGAGCGCAGGAGGCTCGGCGACGACCTCGGCGTCTGCTGGAGCCTCAACAACCTCGCGTACTGGGAGCTGCAGGCGAAGGATCCCGCCGCGGCGGCGGGCCCGATCCTCCAGGCCTGCTGCCTCCTGCACGAGAAGGCGCTCGTTCCGCCGCAGGCGGCGGTCGCGATCAACCTGAGGCAGGTGCTCGAGCACCTGGACGCCGATCCGGGTCCGCACGCGGCGGCGCTGCTCGCAGCGGCCGCGGCGCTCGCCGGCTCGCGGATGCCGCGCGAGATCACGGTCTCGCGCCTCGCGCGTCCGCTGCTCGAGCACGGGGACTGGGAGACGGTGGAGACGCTCGCGGGGCTGAAGCAGAAGGGCGTGCCGGCGGAGGTCGCCGCGGACGTGACGATCCGCGCGGCGCGCGGCGCCGTCGCGCTCGGCAAATCCGCCGACGCGCTGCGCTGGCTGGAGGGACTCCCGACCGGGTCCGGCCCCGCTGCGGCGCACGTCGTCGCGCGAGTGAGAACCGCCCGCGCGCTCGCGCACGCGGCCGCGAAGAACGGTGACGCCTTCCTGGGCGCAGCGCGCCTGGCCGCCGACGCGTGGCGGGAGCTGGACGACTTCGAAGGCAACCGCGCCGCCCTCGCGGAGCTCGCGGCCGCGGCGCGGGCTCTGGACATCGACGCTCCCGATCTCGCCAAGGCGGCCGACGAGGCGCAGCGCGCCGGCGCCCCGGGGGGCGCGGGCGGGTCCGCGCGGGCGGGCGGCGACCGACGCGGTTTCTCGAAGCTCGGCCTGCACGACCCTCTGTTCCTCTTCTCGTTCGCCGATGGCAGGATCCGGGTGAAGGACGAGGTGTCCGGGCAGTCGCTCGAAGTGCCGGTCGAATGGAAGCCGAGGAACATCGCGCTCAACGGCGTCGTGCTCACCTTCTTCGGCGGCTACGTCGTGGTCCGCTCCGTGGACTACGGGGGCGCCGCCGCCACCGCGGGCGCGCCCGGCTCGACGACGCTCGACGAGCTCGGCGACTACTGGCCCGTCCCGGAGCAGGGCGAGCTCGTGCTGACGCGCAACGGCTCGGTGACGTACAGGTAGGGCCGAGGCGGCTCGTCGCCGATGGTGCGGAACGGGTTCCGCACCCGTGCCGACGCATCCCCTTGGCGGAACGCGGTTTGCGGCGCCCGCGCAGGTCAACGGTCGGCACGAGGAGCGGCGACGCCCGGCTCGCTCACGAAGCCGACGAAGCCGGCCAACGCGCCGCCGGCGAGAAGCAGGAGAGCGGGAAGCGGTCGCATACCAGCTCGGATCGGCGCGGGCCCCGGGGCCCCTTTCTGCGCCAGCGGTGGCGCACTCCCCCCGCCGCATCTCGTTGCCCGCGCGCGACTTGCGTGCGCGTCGCAGGTCAACCGTTGACCTGGAAGTCCACGAATTCGCGGATCTGGGCAAGGACCTTCTTGCGGTCCTTCTTCGGCGTCAGCGCCAGCAGCGTCTCCAGGTCGCGCCTCCCGTCCGCCTCGCGGCCCAGCTTCATCCGCGAGATGCCGCGGAAGAAGTAGCCGTGCGGCATCACCGGGATGATCGCGAGCAGCGCGTTCGCGCCCTCCTCCGACGCCGCCCAGTCCTCCGCCTGGAACTCGAGCGCGCTCCACACGAACGGCACGAGGAAGTCGCCCAAGTTCACCGACGTCGCCGTCCGCAGCGCCGCCCGCGCGCCGGCCCGGTCGTCGAGCTCGACCAGCGCGATCCCGCGGAAGAAGTGGAACATCGCGTGCCGCGGCAGCGCCAGCGCGCCCGCGTCCGCCGCCGCGAGCCACGCCTTCGGATCCTCGCCGGCCGTCGCCTCCGCGAGCCGCGTGTAGTAGGGCAGGATCTCGCGCGCCCGCGCGAGGGCAGCCGCGAACCGCGGCGACGACCGCTGCCACGGCACCCCGTGCGCCCCCGCCTTCTCCTCGATCCTCTCCTCGATCGCGCGGACGCGGTTCTCCGGATGCGGGTGCGTCTGGAAGAACTGCGCCCCCTCGCTCCCGAAGTCCCTCTCCATCGCGTCGAAGAACCGCGCGAGGCCATGGGGGTCGATCCCCGCCGCGATCTCGTAGTCCACCGCGAGATCGTCCGTCTCGCGCTCCTGCGACCGCGTGAACTGCACGGCGACGAGCCCGGTGAGCCCCTCGGTGAGCTTCCTCCCCGGAGGCCCGGCAAGCCCGCCGATCGACGTGAACGTGCTCCCGATCGCCGACCTCCCGAGCGATTTCCCGAAGTGGTCGCGGCTGTTGTGCCCGATCTCGTGCGCCATCACGCCCGCGAACTCCGACATGTCCTTGCACCGCGCGAGGAGCCCGAGATGGCAGTGCACGCGCCCCGCGCCGTAGGTGTACGCGTTGACGTCGGGCGAGGTGGTCAGCAGGAAGTGGTACTGGAAGTCGCGCCTGTGCTCCGGCGGCACCGCGGCCGCCACGCGGTCGAACACCTCCCGGCACGCGGCGACCATCTCCGGCTCGTTCACGAGCCCGCCCTCGCGCGCGACGAGGACCTCGGTGAGGAAGTTCTGCCGCACGAACGCGTCCTGCGACGCGTAGTCGTTCCCGAGCGGCGAGTAGTAGGCATCCCCGGTCACGGGGTCGCTCTGGCACGCAGCGAGAAGCAGGAGAATCAGGGGGGCGCGGGGGGCCATCGGGGATCCGAGCATATCTGGTAGAACCACGCACGCCTTGGGTCCTTACGAAGGAGAGGTCGCGCCGGAGCACGAGGCCTTCCTCCGCGCGCACCTCCCCCTGCCCCCGGGCCCCCTCACCCCCTTCAAGAGAACCGGCGTGGCCCGGCTCGACGGGCTCGCCGTCAAGAGCTGGAAGCCCCTCGGCCTCGCGAGGAGCCTTCTCGCGAGGAGGCTCGGCTCCGCCGCGCGGCGCTCCTTCGACGTCGCGAAGGCGCTCCACCAGAAGGGCATCGGCACGCCGAGGCCCGTGGCGCTCCTCGAACGCTGGGACCGTTCGCGGCTCGTCGAGAGCTACTTCGTCACCGAGTACGCGGAGGGCCGCACGTTCCACGACGAGCTGCTGCGGCTGCTGCACGAGGACAAGGACCTCGAGAAGGTGCTCGCGCTCATGGAGCCCGTCGCCGCCGGCGTCCGCGCGATGCACGACGCGGGCGTCATGCACGGCGACCTCGGCAACCAGAACATCTACATCGACCCCGTGCGGTTCATCGACCTCGGGCGCGGGCGCGTGCGGGCGGTTTCGCTCCGGGACCGCGCGTTCGACGTCTCGCGGTTGACGCTCCCGTCGAAGCTGCTTCGCATCTTCCTCCGGATGTACTGGCGCGAGCGCTGGTTCGAGGGCGAGGGGCCGCCGCGCGCGTTCCTGCGCTGGCTCTCGTGGTACCGGCGGCTCTTCGCCTGGCACACGTGGACGCGGCCGCTGCGGCACCCGTTGAGGTGGGCGCGGCGCAGGCGGAAGCACACTTACCCGGCGGCGCGAGATCTCTGGCTCTGGGATCCGCGGAGCGCGCAGCCGGTGGCGCTGCTGGAGCGGCGCGACCGGCTCTTCCTGCGCTCGGGCGCGACCGCCCTGCGGATCGCGCTCGCGACGGCGCCCGACTACGTCCCCGTGAAGCGCGCGTACCGGCGGCTCATCGGCGAGTGCTACCGGAAGCCGGTCGCGATGTCGGACCGCATCGGGATGACGGTCAGCCCGACGCGCGAGACGTGGGACAAGGAGCTCCCGCTGCTGCAGGGCCTCGGGCAGCTGCCCGTCCTCGCGCGCTACTACGCCCACGAGTCGGAGCGCGAGTGGCAGTTCACTACGGCGGCGCTTCGCGCGCTCCACGCAGACGGCTGGAAGGTCTCCGTCGCGCTCGTGCAGGACCGGCGGGCGGTCGCGGACCCTTCGCGCTGGGACGCCTTCGTGAAGGCGGTGCTTGGGGGGCTCGGGGGCATCGCCGAGTGGATCGAGCCCGCGCACGCGATCAACCGCGTGAAGTGGGGCATCTGGTCGCTCGCGGAGTACGAGCGGCTGCTCGAGCCCTTCGCGGGGATGCCGCGGGTGATGGGCCCCGCGATCAACGACTTCGAGCTCCCGCACGCGGCGGCGGCATTGCGCGCGAGGAAGTTCGACGCGCTCTCGCTGCATCTCTACGTGGACCGCCGCGGCGCGCCGGAGAACCGGCAGGGGA
>DASUGR010000068.1:0-35548 GCA_036273915.1 Planctomycetota bacterium
CGCCGGCGACTCAACCTGCACGCCTCGGCACCTCCGCAGCGCGGGCATCGAAACCCCTCCGGCCATCGCCACTCCGCAAGGTAGCCCTCGCATGCCTCCTCGGTGGCGAACCGCTCCTGGAACTCGAGCAGCGTCTTCGGCGTCTTCTGGCTCATCCCCCGAGCCTACCGGCACCGGCTGACACAAGTGCATAGGCAGGACTCGGGCTAGGAAGCGCGGGAGAGGGCGAAGTTGCGGATGGTCCGGAGCTTCGCGCGGGCGCGGCGGATGGCGCGCATCTCGTCGTCGGTCATGGCCGCGGCGTAGCAGCGCACGAGCACGCGGGACCGGAGCCGGTAGGCCTGCATCACCTCGTCGCGGCCGGCCGCCGCGGCGAGGCCCAGGAACGCGCGCGCGCCGCGGTCGTCGAGGTCGCCCGCCGCGGCGAGCTCGAGCTTCACGAGGAAGCGCTGGCGGTCGGGCCCCGGCAGGGCGCCGCGCCAGCCCGCGCGGTCGGGGAGCCCGAGCGCGGCGTCGCGCGCGAGGACGAGATCGCGGAGATCCTCGCGGTAGCGGTCCTTCAGCCAGACGCGCGGCGCGGTCATGATCTGGGTCTTGAGCGGGAGCGCCTGGCGCCGGTACGCGCGGCGTACCTGCGCGGGCCCCGCATCGGGGGGCAGCCCGAGATGGCCAAGCGCCTGGTCGCGAGTCAACACCTACGATTCTATCGGTTGGGTGCCGGCGTGGGAACAGGAGGCGGCTCCCGCCCCGGCGGGCAGGCCGGGGGCCTCCCGGCGAGGATCGAGGCGAGGGGGGGCAGGACCAGCAGGAGCGCCGCGGCGACGACGATCACCAGCGCCGCACGGGGCCCCCGGGGCGGGTCGATGAACAGGAACGCGCCGGTGGCGAAGTAGACGAGACCGAGAAGGCCCGCCGACGCCAGCGCCCACGTCCCGCGCAACGCGTCGCGCCGCTTGAGCCACGCGAGGACGCCGAACAGCACGGCGAGCGTGACCCCGGGCCACGCGAGCACCCACTCCTGCCACCCGAGCACGGCCGCCGTGGCGAGCGACAGCGGCACCATCGCCCACAGCGGGACGGCCGCGCGACGGAGCCGCGCCGCGCGGACCGGATCCGTGGGCGGACGGGGCGCCGCATCCGACGAGAGATACGCCCGCGCGTCGCCGACCGCGAGGAAGAGCGCCGCTGCGGCCAGGACGGCTGCGGTCACCGCGAGCGCGACCTCGCCGGACGTCGCCCATATGACGATCGCCATCGACCAGAGGAACGCCTGCGGGGCGCCCTGCAGCGCGTGGACGTGATGACGACTGCGCCACTCAGTCCGGCTGATGCCGAGGGTGAAGATGGGCAGCGCCAACAGCGGCGGCATCGTTCCGCGGACGGCCCAGCGCACGGCCCCGGTCGCGCAGACGAGGACCGCCCCGAAGAGCAGCACAGCCGCGGCGGCGGAACGGGCGCGCGCCATGCGGACATCCTACCCACCCCGCTGGTAGCCTGTGGCCGCGATGTACACGGTCTTCGGCGCGGGCTCCATCGGCACCGTGCTCGCCGGGCTCCTCGCGGACGCCGGGGTCCCGGTCGCGATCGCGGGGCGCCACGCGGTCGAGCGGCTCCGCCTCGAGGGCGACGACGAGACCGTCGAGGTGCGTGTGCCGGTCGTGACGGAGCCCCAAGGCACGATCCTCCTCTGCGTCCACGGGCCCGACGTGCTCGACCTCTGCCCGCGCTGGCCCGGCCGCACCGTGGTCACGTTCCCGAACGGGGTCAAGGCGGAGCCCTTCGCCGCGCGCTGGTGCAAGGTCATCGGCGGCGTCTGGCGGATGACCTGCACGCTGCAGGAGCCCGGCCGCGTGGCGTTCACGAAGCGCGGGCGCGTGGTCCTCGGCCGCTACCCCGAGGGCGTCGACGCCGAGGTCGAGGCGATCGCAGGAGACATCCGCCGGGCGGGCTTCGACGTCGGCGTGTCGGCGAGGATAGAGCGAGACAAGTGGCTGAAGCTCTTCCTGAACCTCGCGAGCACGGCGCACGCGATCGTGCGCGGCGAGGACCACGGGAAACCGGAGTTCGGCCGGCTCAAGGCGGCGATCCTCGAGGAGGCGCGCGACGTCTTCCGCACGAGAGGCATCGTCGCGGAGTCCGGTGACGGACGCGACGCGTCGATCGACGAGGAGATCGAGCGCCACCGCAAGGGGGGCGGCCGCGCGAGGCCGGTCTACAACTCGACGTGGCGCCAGCTCTCGCTCGGCCGGCGGCCGAAGGAGCTCTACCACGACACGGTCACGGCACTCGGCCCCGCGCCGCGGAACGCGGCGATGCTCGCGCTGCTCGAGCGCGCGACGGGCCCCGAGTGCTACACGGTGGAGGAGGCGCTCAGCGCGGTATGCGGAACGTGACGTGGCAGTCGACGCAGGAGGCGAGGAGATCCTTCGCCTCGAGGTCGCCGCTGTTCCCGCGGGCGACGGCACGGGCGAGGGCGGTCGCCTTCCCGCGGGCGTCGGCCAGCCGCGCGTCGAAGAGGGGGGGGTCCGGGGGCCGGGCCTCGGCCGTCTCGGCGTCGGCGCGCGAGAGCAGGTTCTCGAGGTCGAGCGCCGCGTCGAGGACCTCGTCGGGCCGGAGCCGCTTCGAGCCCACGCGCGCGAGGAGCCCCTCGTACCCCTCCTCCTGGACCTGCTTCATCGCGTCCGCGAACGCGAGCGGCTCGCTCGGGAGGCCGAGCGCGACCCGACGCGTCGCAAGGCGGGCCTCCATGTCGTCCCCGCCGGACCCGCATGCCGCGGCGAGGCACGCGACGCCGAGGCACGGCAGCAGGTAGCGGGGCATGGGAGGCGATTCTACGCTCGTCGTCTTCGACCTCGACGATACGCTGATCGACACGAGGAACGTGCTGCTGCCGCTCGCGCTGAAGCGTGTGGCGGACGCGACCGGCATCCCGGTCGCGCGGCTCAACCCGCGCGGGAAGAAGATCGACGAGGTGCTCGCCGGGATCGACGGCGTGACGTCCGAGCAGCGCGAGGCCGCGGCGGAGGCGTGGTACCGCCCCGAAGTGCCCCCGCTGACGCCGTTCCCGGGCGCCCGGGAGCTGCTGGAGGGGCTCCGGGGCCGCGTGCGTCTCGTGCTGCTCACGCGCGGCGCCCCCGAACGGCAGAAGCGGAAGATCGCGCAGTGCGGCCTCGGCCCATGCTTCGACGAGATCGTGATCCGCGCGATCGAGGCGCCGGGGAGCAAGCGCGACGACCTTGAGGCGCTGCTCCGTCGCCACGGCATCGGTGCGTCGCGGTGCGGTGTCATCGGCGATGACGATCGCGACGAGCTGAGGCACGCGAAGGACCTCGGCTGCGTGGCGATCAAGGTGCCGGAGACGCCGCTCGCGGGGATCCCGGACGCGCTCCGGCGCGCCGGCCTGCTCTCGTAGCTCGTGGCGTCCCCCCGCCGCGGTACGGTTGGCGGGGGCGGCCCTCGGCCATCGGTGTGTACGAGGCCGGGATCATCGGGGCCTTCGATGGAGCTGGGCTCGCGCGCGCTGGGGCACGGGCCCCCCTCCCCCGCGCCCCCTCCCCTCCCAAACAACGGGGGCGCGGACGATGCCGCGCCCCCGATTCGATGTGCCGTGATCGATCTAGAGCTTCACGATCCGCGCCGGGCCCGGCGACTTGCCGTTGCGCGGGTAGGCGTTCCTGGAGTCGACGATCAGCTTCGCGTGCTGGGCGACGAAGTTCCAATCGACGCCCTTGTGCTTGCACGTGACGACGACGCAGTCCGCCTTCCGGAGCTCCTCCTCGCTGAGCGGAACCTGCTTGTAGCTCTTGTCGCCGTGGCGGAACTCGGGGACGTAGGCGTCGTGGTAGGAGACCTCCGCGCCCTCCTTCTCGAGGACGGCCAGGATGTCGAGCGCGGGCGACTCGCGCATGTCCGCCACGTCGTTCTTGTAGGCGACGCCGAGGAGCAGGACGCGGCTGCCGTTGACGCTCTTCCGGTCCTTGTTGAGCCCCTCGGAGACGAGGCGGACCACGTAGTGCGGCATCTCGCTGTTGATCTCGCCCGCGAGCTCGATGAACCGCGCCCGGTAGTTGAGCGTACGCAGCTTCCACGAGAGGTAGAACGGGTCGAGCGGGATGCAGTGGCCGCCTACGCCCGGCCCGGGGACGAACTTCATGAAGCCGAACGGCTTCGTGGCCGCGCCGTCGATGACCTCCCAGACGTCGAGGCCGAGGCGGTCGCACATGAGCGCCATCTCGTTGACGAGGCCGATGTTCACGCTGCGGAAGGTGTTCTCGAGCAGCTTGCTCATCTCCGCCGCCGCGGCGCTGGAGAGCTTCATCACGCGGTCGATCGCCTGGCTGTAGAACGTGTACGCCAGGTCGCCCGACACCTCCTCCACGCCGCCGACCAGCTTCGGCGTGTTCTTGACGCCGTACTGCGGGTTGCTCGGGTCGACGCGCTCCGGGCTGAAGGCGAGGTAGAAGTCCGTGCCGCACTTGAGGCCCGTCTTCTCGAGCTCGACCTTCATGAGCTCGTCCGTCGTGCCGGGGTACGTCGTGGACTCGAGGATGACCAGCTGGCCCTTGCGGAGCCGGCGCTGCACCTCCTCCGTCGCCTTGACGACGTAGCTCATGTCGGGGTCACGCGTCTTGGAGAGCGGCGTCGGGACGCAGATGCTGATGACGTCCATCTGCGCGAGCTCGTCGAAGTCCGTCGTGGCCGAGAAGATGCCGCGCTTCACGAGCGGCGCGACCTCGCTCGACGGGACGTCGCCGATGTACGACTCGCCCATCGAGAGGCTCTCGACCTTGCGCGTGTCGACTTCGAAGCCGGTCACCTTCATGCCGACCTTGGCGAACTCGACCGCGAGCGGCAGCCCGACGTAGCCGAGGCCGATGACGCCGAAGCGGACGTTGCGATCAAGGATCTTCTGCTTGAGCATGTTCGTGGTTCCTAAAGATTGATTATCGGTTGTCTTCGGCGCCCTTGCAGAGGCGCCAGGTTGTTCGGTTGCTTGGGGGGGGAGAGGAGGGAGGGATCTACTCCCCCCCTCCGGTCCCGGACCTCTGTTCCTCTTCCTCCGCTACCGCCGGCAGCTGGGCCGGCTCCTCTTCCGGGAGGTGCCTCCGCTCGATCTCCCAAAGGAGCGAGCGGGCCCGCTGGGCCGCGGGATCGTCGGCGTGCTTGCGCCGCACCTCCTCGAGCAGGACTTTCGCGTCTTCCTCCCGCTGGCCCCGGTTCAGGATCTCCGCCTTGTGGACGGTGTACGCCGGGACCTTCGCGGCCTGCGCGCGCGCGATCGCGCGGTCGACGAGCGCCAGCGCGCCGTCCAGGTCGCCCTGGACCGAGTACACCTCGGCGGCCGTGTCCAGGACGGCCGCACTCTCCGGGTTGATCTTCATCGCGCGGTCCGCGTAGCCGCGGGCATCCGCAGCGCGCGCCGGGGTGCTGCGGACGATCTGCCACGCCGCGTTGTTGAGCGCGGTCCCGCTCGACTCGTCGAGCCGGATCGCCGCCTCGTAGTCCACCAGCGCCTCGGCGCCCTTGCCGTCCGCCTCAAGGGAAGCGCCGCGCATGGTGTGCACCGCCGCCGCGCTCTTGGGGTTGTCATTCAGGCGGCCGCTCTCGAGAGCACGCAGGCAGAGCGTGGCGAACTCGTCCGTCCGCTTCGCGGCCGCGAGCGTCTCCTTGAGCCCCTGCCACGCGGACAGGTCCTTGAAGTCGCTGCCCGAGAGCAACGCCTGGTAGAGCCGCTCCGCCATCGTGTAGTCGCCGAGATCCCGGAGGATCTCCGCGCGCAGGTGCACGAGGAGCGCGTGGGCGGGGCCGAGGCTCAGGACGCCGAGCGCGGTCCGCGGGTCGCCGCGGTCGCGGTAGATCTGCGCGAGCAGCAGGTAGGACGACGCCGAGCCGGGGAAGCGGCGCATCGCCTCGCGGCCGGTCGCGACCGCCTCGTCGTTCTTGCCGCGCATCAGCTGGGCCCGGGCGATCTGCGCGTACGCGGCCTCGGTCCTCGCTTCCCGCGGGACCGCCGCATAGAGCGAGAGGATCTCGTCCGCGGCGCCGCGGCGCAGGAGCGTCGCGCCCAGCACCTCGAGGCCCGCGGAGCTCCGGGGATCCGTCGCGATCGCGGCGCGGGCGAGCCGCTCCGCCGCTGCCGGGTCCGCCCCGTTCGCGGCGACGAGGCTCGCGAGCTCGAGTGCCTGCAGGCGGCACGCCGGGTCGTTCGCGGCCTCCTCCAGCCGCCCAAGCAGCGTGCCGGCCTCGAGCCCCATGGGCGAGGCCACGCCGTCGGCAACAGCCTCGACGTAGGCGCGCGAAGGCAGGGTCGCCGCGGCCGCGCGCATGCCGGCCCCGATCCCGCCGAGCAGGTCGGCGTCCTTGAGCCTGCGCGCGAAGGCGAGCAGGCGCACGTCGAGCATCGCGGGCTCGCCGCGGAGGGCGAGGGCGCGGGCGACAAGCTGGCCGGCCAGGGACGCATCGCCGATCGACGCGGCGAGCTGGAAGCCGGCGATGAGCTCGGGCTTCGTGGCACGCTCGCTCGCGCGGAGCGCCTCGAGGTCGGTCCGCACGCGCTGCCGGAGCTGCTCCGCCCCCTGCGCGTCGCCTTTCGCGGCCTTGGCGCGGGCCAGCAGCGTGAAGGCGCGCTGGAGGCGGTAGTGGGCCTCCTCCTCGCCGCCCTTGTCGACCTGCACGTCCACGTACCGGTCGAGGGCATCGCTGGCGCCGAGGAGCGGCATGAGATCGCGGCTCTCGTCCATCTGGTTCGTGGCGCGGGCGAGGCTCTCCGCCAGCGCGACGCCCTTCTCGGAGCCCTGGGACGCGAGGAGCGCCGCGAGGAGCGCGGTCAACCGCGGGTCCTCGCGGTCCTCCACGCGCCCGCGCTGCGCCGAGGCGAGCGCCACATCCGGTCCGCCGCCGCCCGCGAGCACGATGAGCGCCCGCACGACGGCCTCCGGCGGCGTCGCGGCGTCCTCGACCAGGGCGGCGAGCGACTTCATCGCCTCCTCCTTCCGCGACGGGTCGCCGGATCGGATGAGGAGCTCGGACCGCAGGTTGACGGCGTCGGGCGTCGCGGCGAACGGCCCGCCCTCGAGAACCGTCGCAGCCTGCGCCGGCTGCCCCGCGTCGCGGAGGATCCAGCAGACGCGAAGCCACATGTAGGGATCCCCGATGCCGCGCGCGAGGTCGGACGCCTCCTGCCACTCCCCGAGCCCGACGTGGTACCGCACGAGCGCCTCGAGCGCGATGTCCTGCTTCATCGCCCCCTTGGCGCGGGTGCGGAGCATCTTCGCGCCGAGCGCGGCCTCCTCGGGGTCGGCCGAGAGGACGCGCAGGCGGCCCATGGCGAGGTCGTAGGGGTAGTTGTTGTTCGACTGCACCGCGGCGGCCACGGCCGCGGCGGCGTCCTTGACGTCCGCATCCGAACGCTGCGCGACGAGGTCGCCGTGGGCGGCCGCGGGCGCGGCCTCGCGGCTGACCTCCGCGGCGAAGATCATGGCCTCCGCGCGGTTGCTGTCGTTCTCGGTGACGGACGCGAAGCTGCGCATGAGCGAGGCGGCCTCGAGGCGCTGCCGGACGTCGCGGTGCGAGAGGCCCCGGTAGTCGCGCACGACGGACAGGACGTGGTAGGCGTATGAGGGCTCGCGGTCGACGAACGTGCGCGCGAGGCGCTCCGCCTCGTCGCCGTTCCCCTCGCGCATCGCGATTTGGCAGAGCCGGACCGACGCGTAGATGCGCTCCGGGTTCTCCTGGAGGTAGGCACGGGCCTCCTTCTTCGCCTCCTCGGTGCGGCCGGACGCCACGAGCGACTCGAGGATGACCTCGCGCGCGCCCTCGCGGCCCGGCTCGCTCACGAGCGTCTCGCGGGCGAGCGCGATCGCGTCGGCGTGGCGCCCCTCGGCGCAGGCGCGGCGCGCCCGCTCGAAAAGCCCCTCGCGCTTGAGGCCGCGCTCGTAGATCCAATCGAACCCGGCGAAGAGGCCGGCGAGCAGGAGCAGCACGATGCCCGTGACGATGAGGGTGCGGGGGCGGAGGCGCTTTCTAGCCATGAGAATCTCCGGAAGAAGTGGCCGTGCGGAGGTAGGGCGCGAGGACCGCGAGGAAGCGCTTGGCCGCCGCGTCGGCGGAGGCCGCGTCGTCCTCGACGGGAACGTAGATCGAGACGATGAGCGTGGGCGGGAGCGCGTGCCCGGCGAGGAGGTCGAGCAGGCGGCGGACGCGCACCTGCCACTCGCTGCCGGCGAGGCGGTCGCCCGCCTGGAACCAGTAGTAGACGAGCATCCTCTCGTCGCCGCGCTGCAGGAGCAGCCGCTGCATGGATGTGCCGTCGCCGCCGGCGAGGGGGTGGCGGTCGCCGGAGGCGGCGAGGGTCTCCCAGCCGGCCGTCGGCATGCACACGTTGGGCGAGTGGAAGTTGTCGTCGTTGCGGAGGGCGCCGCCGACGAAGAGCTCGTAGGCGCGGCCCGCGGCATCGACGTACCGGACCGAGTCGTAGACGTCCGCGCCGGAGGCCTTCACCGTGCGCTCGTCCCACACGCGCCGCTCGCCCTTGTACTCGCCCATCTCGAGGGGGAGGGACGCGAACGCGGCGTCCATCCGCTCCGAGATGCCGGCATCCGTGCCGGAATCGTCGACCCGCGCGCGCACGCGCTCGGCGCCGAGGGCGGATCCGGCGAGCGCCGCGATCGCGAGGATCGCCGCCGCGCCGCGGAGGATCGGACGGCCCGGGCGAAGCGCGGGCGGGACCGGCGCGCGATCGGAGGGGGGCTGGGGGGCACGGCGCGGGAAGATCGCGCCGAGAAGCGCCGCCCACCCGAGGAGCGCCGCCACGCCGACGCCGAAGAGGACGAAGCCCTCGAAGAAGTGGAAGAACCCCTGGGCTGCCTCGGGGCTCACGTGCACGGAGAGCATCGCCGTGAGCCAGATGCGCACGGCGTTCACGGCGACGGCGATCGGCGCACAGGAGAGCACGACGACCGCCTTGAGCAGCCAATGGCGCTTCCAGAACAGGCAGGCGAGCAGCGCGATGCTCACCAGCGAGACGAACGAGCGCACGCCGCTGCACTGGTCCACGACCTGGAGGCTCGAGATGCCCGGGACGTGGATCAGGTTGCCCTGCAGGCTCGCGTCGAGGCCCGAGAGGTCCGCGAGGCCGGTCGCGAGCACGGTCGCGTGGCGCTTGAGCGGGAGCGTGATCCAGACGAGCACGCGCCACGGGATCGGGCACATGAGCGACAGGACGAAGAGCGGGGCGAGGAGCGCCTTCAGCCCGTCCCACGAATAGAGGATCACGATGCACGCGGCCAGCGCGCCGACGAAGGCGACGGGCTTCAGGAACCACGAGAGCCGCATCTCCCCGAGGAGCAGGAGGACGCCGATCGGGACGAGCGCGACCGCGGCCGCGATCTCGGCCCAGGGGCTGCCGCGGCCCGCGCGGCGGAGCTCCCGGAGCCGGGCACGGCGCTCCCAGACCATCCAGAGCGCCACCGGCGGCATCAGGAGGCCGTGGCCGTACTCCGCGTGCCGGAACCACTCGGCGCCCATCTCGACGAGCGTCGGCGCGAACGCGGCGACGAGCAGCGCCGCGAGGACGACAGCGCCGAGCCGCACGCGCAGCGTGCCGGGGAAGAGGAATTCCTGCTGGGGAATCACGGTCTGTCCAACTGGATGAACACTCGTCGATGCGGGCCGAAGTAACGCAAAGGCGGGGCCCAAGGGACCCTGCGGCGGGGCGGACGTTCGCGAGACGCGACATCCGGCTCCGCGCGGGACGACGTGGCGGCTTCCTCACGCGGAACGACGTTGACGATCCCGCGATATCCACCTAGCATCCGAAGCCTGAGAAACGGGTTCTTCGGAGTGGGCCGATCGTCGGCTCCGTGAGGGTGTCTGGTGGCGTTCGTGCCACGTTCGGGACAGTGAGGGCAACCATGGTGGCAGTGCTTTTCAACAGCCTGCCCGTCACGCTTCTCGTGGAGGGTGGACTGTTCGCGGCTTTGGCCGTGGGGATGCGAATCACCCGCAAGCAGCGAAGGAACTAGACCGGCATCCGCGAGGCCGTCTCACTCGCGGACACCGGTTCGAAGCGGGGAGGAAATGTAAGGGACGGCGCTGCGTGGACCGGCGGAACGAGGCACGGCGCAACGACGCGGTCCGAGGGAGGTGGTTGGCACAGCGTATGCCTCAACCCCGCCCGACGACTGCGTAGAGAAGAGAAAAATGGACGCTACTCGGGTGTCGTCCCCGAGCAGGGTCCCAGCCCAGGAATCGCAGCCAGGAGAACTTGGAGTCAACCATGTCAGGTTTTGGAGTCATCCTCGGCCACTACGTCCGACGGGCGCTTGCGTACCGTTGGCTCGTGCTGGTTCCCGCCGTACTCGTCTTCGCGCTGGTGACCCTGAACGTCACGGTCCAGCCGGACATCTACGAGAGCTACGCGGTGCTCATGCCGCCGATCTCCCGCCCCACTGCCGGCTCGAACAACGCCAATCGCGAAGTCGAGAGCACGATGTTCCGGTCGGCCACCGAGCGCCTCCTCTCCGCGAGGGCGCTGACGCAGGTCGCGGAGAAGCTCGACCCCTACCCGCTCATCCGCGAGACGAAGGGGATGGAAGGCGTGGTCGAGAAGCTGCGCGAGAACATCCGCGTCGAGCTCAACCCGAACGCGGGCTCGATCACGGTCATCGCCTCCCACAGCCAGGGCGACCGCCCGGCCGAGTTGGCGGCCGACATCGTCAACACGCTGACCGGCGAGTTCATCAAGGATCAGCGCGAGGCGCTGGACGACAACGCCGCGAAGGCGGAGCAGTTCCTGCTCCAGCAGAAGGCCCGCCAGCGACTCGAGCTCGAGCGCGCCCGCAGCGCGGTCGAGGAGTTCAAGGCCAAGCACCCGGGCGAGCTCCCCGATGACGTCGAGACCAACAAGCTCGAGATCGAGCGGGCCACCCAGAGCATCACCGACAACCGCCAGAATCAGCGGCTGTTCCAGGCCGAGTCGCGCCGCCTCCAGGGCGAGCTCGCGCTCCGCGAGGCGGAGATGAACCGCCTCAAGGAGAACGGCGACGCCGCCGGCGCCGCCGCGGTCACGGCCTCCGAGCGCCTCCTCGACAGCCTGAAGGCCGAGATGGCGACCCTCCTCGTGAGCTACACCGAGGACCACCCCACCGTCCTGAAGCGCAAGGCGTACATGACGGCGGTCGAGGCGCAGACGGAGCAGCTCCGCCAGCAGGCCCACGGCGGCAGCGCCATGGACCAGATCGCGCTCCTCAACTTCACGATGGAGGAGATCCAGAAGCAATACGAGCGCTCGGTGAAGGACGCCGCGAGCATCGACGAGGTGATCACGAACCTCCACCGGCGGATCAAGGACGCCGAGGAGCGCAACCTCAAGGCCTCCAGCCTCGAGGTGCAGTACGCGTCGCTCAACCGCGACATCAAGGACCTCGAGGAGCGGTACGCGTCGGTCGAAACCCGTCTCGCCGAGGCGCAGTACCACCGCAAGTACGGCGAGTACGACAGCACCACGCCGATCCTCATCGAGCAGAGCGGGTTCGTCTCCGCGGTCCCGGCCCGTCCGGACCGGCTCCTGACCTCGTTCGTCGGGATCATCGTCGGCTTCGGCATCGGCATCGGCCTCGCGATCGCCCGCTACAAGCTCAACGCGACCTACGAGCAGGCGGAGGACCTCCGGGCCCTCATGCCTGGCGCGGTCCTCGTCACGATCCCGGAGGTCCGCACGAGCGGCGTCCGGGTCGGCCGCGCCATCGCGGGCGTCCTCGGCGGCCTCCTGCTCGCCGGGATCTTCGCGGGCACCGTGGCGATCCTCGGCATCCAGCTCGGCTGGTGGGGCGACCCCTCCATGATCCGGGCCCTCATCAACCTGCGGTAAGGCCATGGACCCGAAGGACAAGAGCGACATGACTCCCCAAGCAAAGGTCCCCGAGATGCCCAAGACCCGCACGACCCCGAAGGCGAACGCTGTCACCGCCGGCGCGTTCAACCGCGCGCCGGCGATCCACGAGAAGAAGGGCGTGTTCCCCGCCCACATCACCCCCGGCGGCGGATGGCTCTCGGGGCTGGCGCACGAGCAGATCCACGCGCTCGCGACGCACGTCCTCGCGCACCACACCGACCAGGGCCTCCGGACGCTCGCGTTCACGAGCGCGCTGGCGGGCGAGGGGAAGACGACGCTCTCCCTCGCCCTCTCGGAGAAGCTCGCCCGCGCCGGGAAGCGGATCCTCGTCATCGACCTCGACACCCATCGCGCCACGCTCAGCGGCGAGGCGGGGCTCGACGGGATCGAGGGCGCGATGGAATCCTCGAAGGAGGACGGCGCGACGAACCGCCTCCACGCGTACCCCACCGACCGGCCCGGCGTGTTCATCATGCCGGTCGGCAAGCTCGACCTGAGCACGATCGGCGGCGTCCCGCTGCTCGACCCGGCCCGCGTGCAGGCTCTCGTTCAGCGGGCCCTCGAGGAGTTCGACCTCGTCCTCCTGGACTGCCCGCCGCTCATGCCGGTCGCCGACACGCACGTGATCGCCGACATCGCCGACCGCACGGTGCTCGTGGTGCGCGCCCACAGCACGCCGAAGCAGATCGTCGAGCAGGCGCTGAGGGAGTTCGACAGCGGCAAGCTCTTCGCCGCGATCCTGAACCGCGCGCAACCGCAGTTCATCCCGTACTTCCGGGAGGTGTATGGCTACTACCGGCGCCCGTC
Source organism: Planctomycetota bacterium (assembly GCA_036273915.1). Lineage (GTDB taxonomy): Bacteria > Planctomycetota > PLA2 > PLA2 > PLA2 > PLA2. The sequence goes on from DASUGR010000068.1 coordinate 12,701, forward strand.
GGCAAAGTAGCGCGGCCTCGCTCGCAGGGGGGAAGGGAGGGCCCTCTCCCGTCTACCTGGACGTTCTCTGGGGCTATCCCTTCTCCCTCGTCCGCCGCCTCCTGATCGTCTTCGTCTGCGTCCTCGTCTCCTGCTTCGTGGGCGCGTACATCCTCGCGCAGCCCCCGGACCCCCTGGAGATCCTCCTCCACCTCGTCCCCGTCGCCCTCGCGATCCTCATCTCCCTCTACGTCGCCGAGCTGATCGGGGTCACGGAGCGGCCGCTGCCGCCCCTCGGCATCGAGGCGCTCTTCTGGGCGATCGCCACCGCGTGCATCTCGATGGGCCTCGGCTACGCGGTCGTGCCCACCTACGCGCCGAGCACGACGCTCGCCTGCGCGGCCCCGGTCGTCTCCGCCGTCGCCGTCTACGTCCGCCGCAAGTGGCAGGAGATCAACGGCGCGCGCGAGGACATCGTGCCCGCGGTCGTGTTCGCCGGCACGCGCGAGGAGGCCGCCCGCGGCCTCGCCGAGCTCGCGGACAACCCGTGCGTGGTCGTGCGCTCGGTGCTGCTGCCGCGCCAGATCGCGAACCGCACGGCGATGGCCGGGCTCCCGGTACGCACGCCCGAGGAGGCGATGCGCCACCTCCGCGAGGACGGCATCCGGCTCGTGCTCGTGAACGCCGTCCCCGCGGAGGACCTGCGCCCCGTGCTCTCGACGTGCACCGGTCTCGGCTGCGTCGTCGAGCAGGTCGACGATCTCGTCGCCCGCACGCAGGGCCGCCTCAACCTCACCGCGAACGACGACATCCGCCTGCTCAACCTGCTCTCGACGCAGGCGCACCGCTTCCCGACGCAGCGCGTCCTCGATCTCCTGCTGGTTCTCGTCCAGCTGCCCGTCGCGGTCCCGGTCGGGATGCTCTGCGCGATCGCGGTGAAGCTCTCGTCGAGGGGGCCGGTCCTCTACCGGCAGCCGCGCGTCGGCCGCTGGGGCCACGAGTTCACGATCGCGAAGTTCCGCACGATGGTCGCGGACGCGGAGAAGATGACGGGCCCCGTGTGGGCGGCCGAGGACGACCCGCGCATCACGACCGTCGGCCGCTTCCTGCGGCGCACGCGCCTCGACGAGATCCCGCAGCTCTGGAACGTGATCAGGGGCGACATGTCGCTCGTGGGCCCGCGCCCGGAGCGCCGCTTCTTCGTCGACTCGCTGCGCGAGAAGATCCCGCTCTACGACAGCCGCCACGCGGTGCGCCCCGGCCTCACCGGCTGGGCGCAGGTGCGCCACGCGTACGCGGCGAGCGACGACGACGCGCGGATGAAGCTCTCCTACGAGCTCTTCTTCGTCCTCAACCGCTCGCTGACCTTCTACCTGACGATCCTCATGGAGACCGTGAAGGTCCTGATCTTCCAGCGGGGCGGGCGGTAGCGCTACCGCTCCGCCGGGGGGGCGGGAGGGGCCCGGGGGACCGGGGGGGCGTAGACCGTGAGGTCCTTCTTCGCGCGGCGCGCGGCCTCCGCGTGATCGGGGCTCTTCGTGCGGCGCAGCAGTTCCACCTCGAGTCGAACGGCGTCGCCCATGAGCCACGCCTCGGTGCGGTAGCGCCCGAGCCAGGCGCGCACGGCGATGAGCGCCTCGGCGTCCTTCCCGTCGTCCGCGAGCGCCTGCGCCGCTCGCAGCGCGTCGCCCGGGACGTTCCCCTCCGCGAGCAGCGGCTCGAGCACATTCCTCGCGTACGTCGACGTCTCCGCCTCGAACGTGGCCATGTCCTCGCCGAGGACCTCGCGCACGGCCGCGGCGACGTCGTCGGTGTCGAGGAGCTTCCGCACGAGATCCCTCCCCCGCGCCCCCACCCTTTCGAACGCGGCACAGTCCTCGTAGTAGTCGAAGAGCCCGTGCGGGCCGTCGAGGCCGTTCACGAGCTTCTTGATCCCGTCCTTGCCCGCGATCGCGGCCAGCGAACGCGCGCGCTCGGACGCCTGCCCCGCGACGTAGAGCGCGGCACCCTCCCGCGCCCACTCGGGCACGCGGCCGTAGCGCTTGCCGAGGCGGCGGCGCTGGAGGCAGTGGAACGTCTCGTGGAGAAGCGTCTTGTCGAGGTCGAACGCGCCGAGGACCAGGTACTCGGTCTTGAGGACGATCTCCCTGTCGTCGGACTCCGCGAAGACGCCGGAGCGATCGTCCCCCGCGTCCTCGAGGCGGATCGCGACATCGGGCACGTCGACGCCGAGGAGGTCCGCGAGCGTTCTCCTCGCCGCCTCGGCGCGGGCCGGCAGCTCCTTCCGGATCGCGTCGAGGCGCGGGTCGCCCGCGTACTTGCCGTCGTAGGGAAGGAGGAGGAGCGCGAGGAGGAGGGAGGCCATCACTTGATGCAGTCGAGCGTCGTGAGCCTGAGGCGGAGGACCGCGTACCCGTCGATCTCGAAGTGCTCGACGACGATCTCGTGCTCGCCCGCGTCGAGCGGGATCTCCGTCTTGTGCTCCGTCGGGCCGTGCCAGGTCCAGTCCTCCTGCACGACCTTCCCGTCCACGAGCACGCGCACGCCGTCGTCGGAGAGCGTCGTGATCTCGTAGAAGCCCTTCGCGAGCGCGACCTTCGTCTCGGCGCGCGTGGCGAAGCGGTCTGCCGCGACGTCCTGCGGCCCCCCGCCCCCCCACACTTCCTCCAGCCGATCGCGCTCGACCACGGAGAGCGGGTTCGTCTTCATGAGCGCGGCCCACGCGCCCTCCTCGCGCGGATCCTTCTCCCACTTCCAGTGCTTGATCGTCCACTTCGCGTTGAAGAGGCGGCCCTTGAACGGGAAGCGCCGCCCGCCGATCTTCACCTCGCCTGCGAAATCGTGGAGACCGGGCCCCGCGGTCACGCGGAAGAGGCTGCCTTCCTTCTCGACCCGGAAGCCGTCGGGGACGGTGACCTCGTACGCGTCCGCGCCGATCACGCGGAACACCGGACCGCCCTCGGTCGGGTAGACGGCGGGCTTCGTCGGGTCGAGCGGCCCCCACTCGCCGATCATGATGTACTTGCGGCCGCGCGGGTGGCCTTCGGGGAGGAAGGGGTCGAGGCGGCCCGTCTTGTCCATCTCCTTCAGGATCCACTCCGGCAGGTAGGCGGATCCCACGGGCCAACTGTGGAGGATCTCGCCCGGCCGACCCTGGCGGGGGCGGTCGGCGACGATCTCGTGCTCGACCCCGCGGAACTCGTTCGACGATTCCTGCCAGTCGAATGTCTTCTCGAGCAGCACGGCCGTCTTGTCGCCGTCGAACCGGTTCTCGGTAACGACGTACGACTTCGAGTCGCAACCCTGCTTCCTGCCGAACGGGCCCGCCAGCAGGTCCTTGTCGTCGTCCCACCACAGCCAGATACCGCGTGGGTTGCGCGCGAACTCGTTGCCTTCGATCCAGTTGCAGGAGCCGTGCTCGATCGCGATGCCGGCGACCGAGTTGTCGCGGACGCGGTTCTTCCGGATCACGCACCTGTAGCTGTACCCGGCCCAGATGCCGTAGTTCGAGTCGTCGCAGCGGTTCTTGGCAAAACTGTTGCAGCAGGAAAACGTGGCCTCGATCGCGTTGGCGACGGCGTGGCTGAAGTCGTTCCCGCACACGAAGTTCTCGTTGCACCCGCCCTCGCCGGTGCGCTGCGTCGTCTCGTGACCGGCGTAGAGGAAGAAGCCGTCGCCGGAGTGCGTCGCGGAGTTCCCCACGAAAGCGTTCCGGCTGCACTGCTCGAAGACGAGGAACCCCGCGCTGTCCTGGCCGCGGTCGTAGACGCCGTGGCTGTATCCGCGCACGCACCAGTCGCACTTGTTGCGCGAGAGGAGGTTCTCGGAGGACCGCCACATCGCGATCCCCCACCCCGAGTTGAACGAGAAGTCGTTGTCGTAGACGCGGCACGCCTCGCACCGGTCGAGGAGGAGGCCGTTCTGCTGGTTCCTGCCGGTGCACTCGCGCACGGTCGCGCGGACGCACTTCTCGATGCAGATCCCCGCGCCGTAGTTCTTCCGCCACTGCTGCTCGTCGTTCTCGTGCGGCCAGAGCCAGTCGCCGCCGTCCTCGCGCTCCGGCGTCGAGCGCAGCCGCTCCGCGAAGTTGCCCGACACGTCGATCCCCTCGAGCACGAGGTCCTCACAGCCGGTCGCGAGGATCGCGCACTTGAACCCCAAGAGCTTCCCGCCCTTGATCGTCACCTTCTTCCGCCCCTCGACGACGATGCCGATGCCGTCGAAACTGTCGGGAAGAGTTCCATCGGGGGACCCGACGAGCACGGCGTCGCCGAGGTCGAGGGTGATCCCGTCCGCGAGCACGCGCAGCGGGCGCTCGATCCTGAGGGGGCCCGGGGGCAGCCGGAGGTCGCCCTTGATCTCCTCGTCGACCGCGAGCGCGGGCACCGCGGCGAGCAGGAGACAGCCGAGGGCGCGCACTTCCTCGGGATTGTAGACTCGCGCCCGGCGCGATGAGCCACAAGCCGACGGTTACCGACTACAAGGTCCGCCCCGCGACCTACCCCGAGGGCCACTGGATGAACCGGTTCTGGGGGCCGATCGTCCGGGGCACGATCGCCGTCGTCCTGCGCGTGCCGTTCTACCGGTATGTCCTGCGCGCCGGACCCGCCGCGCGGGAGCTGCTCGCGAGCGGGAAGCCTGTCGTCTTCGCCTGCACGCACCAGGACATGCTCGACTGCTTCAACGGGCTCCCGCGCGCGCTCAAGGGCCGGCGCCTCGCGACCATGGCCTCCTACTCGCGCGACGGCAACCTGTCGTCGATGTGCCTGCAGGCGCTCGGCTACGAGGTGGTCCGCGGCTCCTCGTCGCGCGGCGGCGGCGAGGCGCTCATGATGCTCAAGGGGCTCTTCGGCGCGGGCTCGTCGATCGTGCTTGCCTGCGACGGCCCGAAGGCGCCGCTCGGCGACGTGAAACCGGGGACGATCCACCTCGCGGCGCACCTCGGCGCACCGATCCTCCCGCTGCGCGCGTGGGGGCTCCAGCGCCTGTCGTCGCGCCGCGCGTGGTCGAAGGCGACGATCAGCGCGCCGTTCATGCCCGTCGTCCTCTGCGTCGGCGAGCCGATCCGGGTGACGCAGCCGCTCGGGGACCCGCGGCCGTACCAGCTCCAGCTGTCAGCGGCGCTCGCGGAGCTCGCGGAGTGGGCGTCGCAGTGGGCGAACGGCCCCCGCCGCGCGCCGTTCAAGGTCGCGGCGGAGTAGCCGGGGGCCCGCCGGGCGGGAGGATCGCGGCCAGCCCCTCGATCAGAGGCGGCAGGTCCCTTGGCGCCAGATCATCGGAATGCGCAACCGGCTGAATCACGCTCTGACACGCGGTTCGCGGCCTCGCCGAGGATCTCGACGAGCCTTGTCAACGCCAAGGTCAAGGTCCGATCGGAGTCGAGGTCGGCGCGAGTTCGGTCGATGTCGCTCTTCGGCCCGAAGTCCTCGCGAAGGGCCGAGCCGAAGATCGCCATGCGGCGGATGTGGTGCCGCCCGCAGAAGGCCTCGATCCGCGCCATGGGCAGCTGGGTCCTGTCCAATGCCATGCCACATCCATGGTACGGCCCGCGGGCCCCGCACGCAGGACGTCACGACCGGGCGGCGCGCAGGCGCTTTAGGCCGGCCTTGCAGTGGCCGAGTGGAAGCCACGGGCAGCTGCCGCAGATGTCGTCCAGGTCGTCCGGCTCAACCGACGCCCGGATGCGATCGAGGATCTCGCCCCACGCGATCGTCTGCCCCGCCTCGAGGCCCAGGCGATCGAGCACGTCGCGGTCCTGCGCCACGATGCCCCTCTCCGTTCCCTCGCCGTGGAGCGCGCAGCCGGTGGCCTTCAGGTTCGGGCACTTCGCGCAGAGGTTGTCCGGCTCGTCGAGGACCGTCACTTGGGTCCCGCCCCCCAGCCCCCCCACGATCGCCTTCATGTTGGCCACGAACTCCTCGCTGTAGCCCTTCCCCACGAAGCCCTGGATGCAGAGCAGGTTGTGCGCCCGGATCCTCACGCGCCCGCGAACTCCGCAACGTCCGTGGCCATCTCCGCCGTCACCTTGTGCTCCGCGTCGTAGCTCTTCTCCAGGACGTCGAGGCCCGCCTCGCGCAGCGGCGCCACGCCCTTCGCCACCACGTCCGGCGGCACCGCCTCGTCGCGCGCGCCCGTCTGGATGAGCACGCGCACGCCGCGCGCTGCCGCGAGGTCCTCGATGAACTCCGCCTTCGGCCGGCCCCCGCAGCACACGAGCCGGTCGAAGAGGTCGGGCCGCGAGAGTGCCACGTACGACGCGAGGTACGCGCCCTGGCTGAAGCCGAAGAGCGTGACCGACGAGGGCTTGATCGTGCGGCGCGCGATCGCCACCAGCTCGTGGAGGTAGGGCCGCGCCTCGTCCATGCTCTCCCGGAGCGCCACCTGGTCCCCGTTGAACACGTACCAGGCGTAGGTGATGCGGCGGCTGTGGATCTCCTGCGGGAGGGGACCTCGGGGCACCCACCAGGAGAGGCCGCCCCGGTCGATCCCCGGCCGCAGCCACCGCTCGAGCGCGCGCTCGGTCATTCCGCGGCCGTGCAGCGCGATCACGAGGGGCCGGCCCGGCTCGGCCCGGGCGACCGTGACGGAGGTGCGCAGGGTCACGAACGCGGGAAAGTCCGTATGCACCGCGGAATTGTAAACTCGGCGCCCTTGGCATAGGATTCGGAAGCGGGGGATTCCCCCCGGCTGCCCCCCATGGCCGAAGCAAGAATCGATCTCAAAGGAAAGTACGCCCTCGTGACCGGCGGATCGCGGGGCATCGGCCGCGCGATCTGCAAGCGGCTCGCGGAGCACGGCGCGCGCATCTGCTTCAACTACCTCCGCAACCGCGAGGCGGCGGCGCAGGCGGTGAAGGAGATCTCCGCGGTCGGGCCCGAGCCGCTCGAGATCAAGGCGAACGTCGCCGACGACACCCATCTCGAGAGCATGTTCGCCACCATCGAGAAGGAGTTCGGCCGGCTCGACATCCTCGTCTCGAACGCCGCGCTCGGCGTCCTGAAGCCCGTCACCCAGCTGCGCGAGAAGGACTGGCGCTGGACGATGGACATCAACGCCCGCGCGCTGATCCCGCTCGCCAAGCGGTCGATCGAGCTCATGGGGGACCGGGGGGGCTCGATCGTCGCCGTCTCGAGCCTCGGCGCGACCCACGCGATCCCGTTCTACGGGGCCGTCGGGGCGTCGAAGGCCGCGCTGGAGGCGCTCGTCCGCCACCTGGCGATCGAGAACGCCGCGACCGGAGTGCGCGTGAACACCGTGTCCGGCGGCGCGGTCGACACCGACGCGCTCAAGTTCTTCCCGAACCGCGAAGAAATCCTCAACGAGGGGCTGAAGCGGACGCCCGCCGGCCGCCTCGTCACCCCCGAGGACATGGCCGACGCGGTGCTCTTCCTCGTCTCCGATCTCGCCCGGATGATCCACGGGCAGACGCTGATCGTGGACGGCGGGAATAGCATCGTGGCGTGAGCCGCGAGCGCCGCGCGCACATCCGCAGCCGCCTCATCCACGGCAAGGCGCACACCGCCCGCTGGGACTTCAGCCACCACCTCGTCCCGCCGGTCAGCTCGACCGCGACGTTCCGCCTCGACACGACCGCGCGCGGGGCGCGCGGGTTCCAGCAGTTCGCCGCGCCGACGTCGCAGAAGGGCGAACCGGACCCGATCTACATCTACGACCGGCTCGACGAGCCGACGCGCGGGATGCTCGAGGACAACCTCGCGGAGGCGGAGGGCGGCGAGACGGCGGTCACGTTCGCGTCGGGCATGGGCGCGGTCGCCGGGGCCCTGCTCGTGCTGCTCCGGTCCGGGGACACGATCGTCGCGCACGAGCGCGTCTACGGCTGCACCTACAGCCTGCTCACGACCTGGCTCAAGCGCCTCGGCATCCGGACGCAGTTCGTCGACATGACCGACGTCGAGGCGGTCGAGCGCGCGATCCGCCGCTTCGACCCGCGCGTCCTCTACTTCGAGACGCCGGTCAACCCGACGCTCGAGCTGATCGACATCGCCGCCGTGCGGAAGCTGCGCGCGCGGCGGAAGGCGACGATCGTCGTCGACAACACGTTCGCGACGCCCTTCTGCCAGCGGCCGCTCTCGCTCGGCGCCGACGTGGTCGTCCACTCGCTCACGAAGAGCCTCGGCGGTTTCGGCACGATCCTCGGCGGCGCGGTGATCGCGCCGAAGCGCCTGGAGTCCGACCTCTTCATGGTCCGCAAGGACTTCGGCGCCGTCCTCTCGGGGCCGTCGGCCTGGTCGGTGCTCGTGTACGGGCTCCCGACGCTCGGCCTCCGCATCCGCGAACAGGAACGGACGGCGGGCCTCGTCGCGGAGATGCTCCTCGACCACCCGCGCGTGAAGGAGGTGCGGTGGCCCGGGCTCGACGGCTACCGCTGGAGGGACCTCGCGCGCCGGCAGCTCCAGGACTGGGACGGGAACTTCGCGCCGGGGACGATGCTCTACTTCGTCCTCAAGGGCCGGCCAAGGGAGTCGCGGCGCGCGTGCGAGCGGCTGATCGACTACATGGCGCGGAGCGCCTACTCGGTCACGCTCGCGGTGAGCCTCGGCCAGATCCGGACGCTGATCGAGCACCCGGCGTCGATGACGCACGCGATGATCCCCGCGGCGGAGCAGAGGAGGCACGGGATCGACCCGGCGGGGATCCGGCTGTCGATCGGGCTCGAGGACCCGCGCGACATCATGCACGACCTCTCGGAGGCCCTGCGGAAGGCGTAGCCGGGGCCTCGCCGCAGGCGGGGGAGGCGGAGGGGACGCGGGGGACCGGAGGGGGTTACTCGCCCTTCTCGGGTTCGCTGAAGGTCACGACCGGGACCGTCGCGCGCTTCAGGAACAGCAGGGCGAAGCAGGTTCCGAGCACGTCCGTCGGCGGGTAGCCGGTCGGGTCGGACCACTTGCCGTCGCCCTCCTGGCGGTCGAGCAGGAGCATCGCGCCGCGCAGGTACCAGTCCTTGCCGTTGAATTCCTTGCGGCCGGAGAGGTCGCCGACGCGCTCCACGCCGTAGAGGTAGTAGAAGAGTTCGGGTCGCTCGGCGCCGGAGTTCGTCTCGGCGTCGAAGTTCTTGTCGAGCCACTCCATGCCGCGCTTGATCGAGTCGTCGATCCACGGCGGCGCCTTCTTGTCCTCGGACAGATCCATCTGCTCCTTGCAGATGAGCAGGCTCCCGACGCCGCACGCAGTCATCGAGGCGTAGGAGGGGCCGCCGACCTGGTAGCCGAAGCCGCCGTCCGGCTTCTGGCAGTTCTTCGCGAACTGGGCAGCGGCCTCCCACGACTCCGGCGAGACCTTGTCGATCGGGTAGCCGGCCTGCGAGGCGGCGCGGAGCGCGAGGAGCACGAACTGCGTCGCGGAGAGATCGGCGTCGCCGTTCGCCTGGCCGTAGCGCCAGCCGCCCGCGCCCTTGGATCCCGCCTGGCCGTTCACCTTCAGGTTCTGCTGGCCGTGGATGATGGTGCCCCGTCCCGGGTGCCGGCCGACCGTGAGCCAGAGGATCCGCTCGTGCATCCGCTTCCAGACCTCCTCGGGGACCTTGCTGCGGTCCGGCGCCTTGAGCGGGTTGTCGGAGTAGAGGCGGCGCTTCGACTGCTTGCCGGTGAGCTTGGCGCTCTCCTGGTAGATCGCCTCGATCATGAGGACGATCGCCGCGGACTCGTACGAGCTGAGCGACCGGGGCGTGCCCTTCTTCTTGCCCGCGCCCTTCTGGGCGCCGCTCGCGTCGGCATCCGGCTTCCCGCCGACCACGTCGAACACGACCTCGGTGTTCGCGCCGATCCACTGGAGGCCCTTCTTCATCACGGGGTCCTTGAGCTTCACCCCGCACTTCGCGAGCGTGTAGAGCGCCCACGCGGTCGGGCCGAGCTCGTCGCGGACGAAGTCGCCCTTCTCGTTCGGGTTGTCGTACTTCTGGGTCGCCCGGATCGGACCCCACGACCCGTCCTTGTCCTGCATCTTCTTGAGCGCCTCGACGCCCTTCGCGATCGCCTCGTTGATCCGCGTCTGGAGGTCGCCTTTCACCTTCGGCGCGTTGGGGTCGTCGTCGTTCTCCTCGCCGCCCCCCGCGAGCCCGACGTTCTTCTTCTTCGTCTCGTCGGGGTCGTACCCGTCGTCCTTCGGGGGGGGCTTCTCCTCCCCGGGCTTCGGGTCCTCGCTGACCTCGATCCCCGAGTCGTCGTCGCCCCCGTCCTGGGCGATGGCGGGGCCGAGGGCGAAGCAGAGGAGGGCGGCAAGGAGAAGGCGCGGCTGGTGCATGGTTCTGTAAAAAGACTACGTCAACCGGGGAGCCCTCTCTAGCTCCGTCGGCCCCAGCCGCTGCAAATGGTGTAGCCGCGAGACGCCTACCTCCGGCCAGGCGGCCTCAGGACCGCCCGGACGGGGCTCGCATCCCGCCCCCTGAGCCGGAGCGGCAGCGCGATCAGCTCGTACCGCCCCGGGGGAACCCCCTGGAGCGCGAGGTTCTCGAGGTTGGCGATCCCGTGCCGGTAGAGCGCCTTGTGGACGGGCAGGTCCTTGCTGTCGAAGGGGTCGACGCTCGGCGAGTCGAGCCCCACAAGCACGATCCCGGCTGCGGCCATGTGCTCGACCAGCTCGACGGTGAGGCAGATGACCGGCTTCGGGAAGACCGTCCGGTCGCGGATGCAGCCGGTCCGGAGGAGCAGCCGCTCGGCGCCCCGGAGGTCGACGCCCTCGAGGTCGCTGGGCCGCACCGCGTCGCCCTTGGGCTTCACGTCGACGAGGAGGCAGGGCCCGAGGTAGCGCTCGAGCGGGACCGCGTCGATCGCCTCCGCCCCGCCCACGTAGTGGGACGGCGCGTCCGCGTGCGCGCCCATGTGGCAGGTGAGCGTGATCGTCGAGAGGTCCACCGGGGCGCCGTCCGCGATCCGGAGGATCTCCTTCTTCGAGAACGGCGTGTCGCCGGGCCAGACGGCGGTCTTCTCGTCGACGGGCGGCGAGATGTCGTAAAGAGGCGAGGGGGCTTCGGGGGCCGTCATGTGGGCATCGCTCCCTTGACCGAGGTGTGCTTCGCGTACGCCTTCGTCTCGAGGATCTCCGCGATCTGGTCGAGCGCCTTCCCGCACTCCTCCTCGGAGTTGTAGAAGTGCGGCGCGATGCGGATGCCCGCGCCCGGCCGGTAGTCGATCACGACGTCGCGCGAGAGAAGCTCCTTCGCGACCAGCTCCCCGTGGGGCACGTCGACGGCGACGGTGCCGCCGCGCCGCTCGGGATCCTCGGGGGCGTGCGTCCGCCAGCCCCTCCCCCGCGCCCCCTCCATGATCAGCTTCGTCATGCGCTTCGATTTCTCGCGGATCGCACGGATCCCGATCTCGTTGTGGATCCTCAAGCCGGGCTCCGCCGCATAGTGGCAGGCGATCGGCGGCGTGCCGTTCAAGAAGCGGTAGGGCCCCTCGGTCCAGCGCATCGGCGGCCCCTCGAAGGCGAACGGCTTCGGGTGCGCCATCCAGCCGGTCACGCGCGGCTCGAGGCGCTTCGCGACCGCGGGGTCGACGTAGAGGAAGACGTTGCCGGGGCCGCCGCAGAGCCACTTGAGGCAGCCGCCCACGCACGCGTCGACGCCCCACTTCTCCGCCTCGATCGGCAGGACGCCTGCGGACTGGAACACGTCGAGGAGCAGCAGCGCCCCCTTCTCGCGGCAGCGGCGCGCGACGGATGGCGCGTCGTTCACGAAGGCGCTCTTGAACTCGACGTGGCTGATCGCGACCGCGAGCGTCTTCTCGCCGATCGCGCCGAGCAGCCGCTCCTGGTCGACGCCGATGCCGTCCTCGGCCGGCACGATCTCGAGCTTCGCGCCGCTGCCGCCGCACCAGCGCTCGAGGAGGTAGAGGATCGACGGGAACTGGAGCGACGTGGTGACGACCTTGTCGCGACCCCTCGCCGGCTTCAGCGCGGAGAGGAACGCGGCGCTCGCGGTCGTGACGTTCGTGTGCATCGCGACCGTGCCCGGCCTCGCGCCGAGGAGCGGCGCGACGAGATCGCCCATGCGCGCCGGGAGCGTCCACCACTCCTCCGCCCACGCCCGCACGCCGCGCGCGGCCCAGATGTCGGCGTACGCCTTCATGCGGTCCGCGACCGCAGCGGGCATGGCGCCGAGCGAGTTGCTGATGAGGTAGTTGGTGGTCCCGAGGATCGGGAACCGGTCGCGGTACGCGAGGAGGGGATCGGCCATGGCGCCAAGATGTTACGGTGTTCTCGCACGGGAGACTCGCGGTCGCGAGGCACGTCACGCGCTCAGGGCGTCGAGAACAGCCTCCGGATGGGTCGCGGCGATGCGAAGCAGCGCGCGCGCTGGGCCAACCGGACGACGGCGCCCCTGCTCCCAGTTCCGAAGCGTCGCGACACTGACCCCGATGAGTCGGGCGAACTCCTGCTGCGACAGCCCGAGGCGCTTCGAGTCGGCCGAGGGCGCGCCGAAAGTCCTCGAAGCCCCCCAATAGCCCGCGGCGTAGAATCGCCCGCGGCGTATGGGGAGCAGGCTCTTCGACCGCCTTCGCGAGATACTGTACAAACGTACTGTAGCTGCCCTCGCGCTCCTGTTCCTGGCAGGCGGCGGGGTCCTCCTGTGGCAGCAGCTGGAGGACCGCGAGCGGTTCATGGAGGTGAAGGCGCTCGACGACGCGAAGGCGTATTCGGCCGCGCTGCGGCGGTTCCGCAGCCTCTACACGACGGAGGTCGTGGACCGCCTGCCGCCGTCGATCGCCGTGGCGCACGACTACCGGCACCGCCCGGGGGCGATCCCGCTCCCGGCGACGCTGACCAAGGACTTCCTCGAGGGGGACGAGGCGGGCGTCCGGTCGGACCTCTACAGCCCCTACCCGTTCCCGTGGCGGAAGCCGTGGCCGGAGCGCGACGCGTTCGAGCACGACGCGTGGGAGGCACTCAACCGGGCGCCCAACGTGCCCTTCCACCGCGTCGAGGAGCTGAGAGGGCAGCGCGTCCTGCGCTACGCGACCGCCGACCGCATGGGCGCGGCGTGCGTCGACTGCCACAACGGCCGCCCGGACTCGCCGAAGAGGGACTGGAAGGCCGGGGACGTGCGCGGCGTCCTCGAGGTCGACCTCCCGCTACGCGCGCCGGCCGCGGCGAGCACGATCCCGCGCCGCACGATCACCGTCCTCGCGGTGTTCGGCGGCGTCGCGCTCTTGGGCCTCGGCCTCGTCATGCGCCGGCTCAACCGCACCGCGACCGAGCTGCGCGACCGCGTGCGGGAGCGCACCGCGGACCTCACGCGCGCCAACGCGGAGCTCCGGCGCCAGCAGGAGGCGGTCGAGCGCGCGAAATCGGCGGCCGAGGCCGCGAGCCAGGCCAAGGGCGACTTCCTCGCCAACATGAGCCACGAGATCCGGACGCCGATGAACGGCGTGCTCGGCATGACGCAGCTCCTCCTCGACACCGAGCTCACGGGGCGGCAGCGGGAGTACCTGGGCCTCGTGCAGCAGTCGGCGGAGTCGCTGCTCCGCATCCTCAACGACGTGCTCGATTTCTCGAAGATCGAGGCGGGCAAGCTCGAGCTCGAGCGCTTCCCGTTCGACCTCCGCGACACGGTCGCGTCCACGCTCCAGACGCTCTCGCACCGGGCGACCTCGAAGGGGCTCGAGCTCACCTACCGCGTGGCGCCCGAGGTGCCGGACGGGCTCCTTGGCGACGCCGGCCGGCTGCGGCAGATCCTCGTGAACCTCGTCGGCAATGCGATCAAGTTCACCGAGAAGGGCGAGATCTCCGTCACCGTGGAGCCCGGCGACGGGGAAGAGGGGGGGGTCGGGGGGCAGGACGAGGCCCTCGACGGCGTGCTCCTCCACTTCGCGGTCAAGGACACCGGGATCGGCATCGCGCCGGACAAGCACGCGGCCATCTTCGACGCGTTCACGCAGGCGGACACGTCGATGGCGCGCCGGTTCGGCGGCACCGGCCTCGGCCTCACGATCTCGAGCAAACTCGTCTCGATGATGGGCGGCCGGATCTCCGTGAAGAGCCGGACGGGCGAGGGCAGCACGTTCCACTTCACCGCGCGGCTCGGGCGCGCCGCGGCCGAGCGCCGGCGGCCCAGGCTGCACGGCGCGCGGGTGCTCGTCGTCGACGACAACGCGACGAACCGGCGCGTGCTCACGGAGATGCTCTCCGGTTGGGGCCTCTCGCCGACCGTCGTGGACGACGGGCCCGCGGCGCTCGCGGAGATCGGGCGGCGCGCCTACGCGGTCGTCCTGCTCGACGCGATGATGCCCGGGATGGACGGCTTCGCGCTCGCGGAGCGCATCCGGGCGCTCCGCCCGGTGAAGAACGCGGTGCTCCTGATGCTCTCGTCCGCGGGCGCGCCGGAGGACACCGCGCGGCTGGCGCGCGTCGGGATCGTCCGCTGCCTCACGAAGCCGGTCCGCCCGTCGGACCTCCTGCACGCGCTCGCGGACGGCCTCGGCGACCGCGGCATCGAGACGGACGCGCCCGCGGAGCCGCGGCCGCCCGCGGCGACGCCCCGCCGCGTGCTCGTCGTCGACGACGGCGAACTCAACCGCGAGGTGGCGCGTCACCTGCTGGAGCAGAGGGGGCACGTGCCGACGCTCGTGTCCAGCGGGCACGCGGCGCTCGAGGCGGTCGCGCGGGAGCGGTTCGACGTGATCCTCATGGACGTGCAGATGCCCGGGATGGACGGCGTCGAGACGGCGAACGAGCTCAAGAAGCGCGGGTCGAGGATCCCGGTGGTGGCCGTCACGGCGCACGCGATGCGGGGGGATCGGGAGCGCTTCCTCGCGGCGGGGATGGACGGCTACGTGTCGAAGCCGGTCCGCCCGAAGGACCTCTACGACGCGGTCGAAGGCGCCGCGCCGGCCTCCCCGTCGACCGCAGCGCCCGCCGGCTTGCCCGCCGTAGCCCCGGCGGAGGCGGGGTCGCCCGCGAAGGCGGCCCCCGAGGCCCCCCCGGATGTGATCGACTGGGACGCCGCGCTCGCGCGGGCGGGCGGGAGCGAGAGGGTGCGCGCGCGGCTCGTGGAGGTTTTCCTGAAGGAGGGGCCCTCGCTCCTCCATGCGCTGCGCGATGCGCTGGACAACGGCGACGCCGAGTCGCTGCGCCGGCACGCGCACACGCTCAAGAGCTCGCTCGACCTCTTCGGAGCGGCGGCCGCGCGCGCGACCGCCGAGGAGATCGAGGAGCTCTCGCGGGCGGGGGCGCTCGCGGAGGCCCTTCCGCTCGCCGCGAGCCTCGCGGACCGGATGGAGGAGGTCACGCGCGCGATCCGCGATCGCGCGGGGGAAGGAGAAGGGTCATGAGCAGGATTCTCGTCGTCGACGACTCCCGGGTGGATCTGGAGCTCGTGGCGGCCCTCCTTTCGGACGTGGGACACGCGTGCGTGCGCGCCACGAACGGCCGGGAGGCGCTCGACCTCGTGCAGACGGAGGCGCCCGATCTGATCGTCACCGACCTCCAGATGCCCGAGATGGGCGGCCTCGAGCTGGTCCGGGCGGTCCACGCCCGCTACCCGAAGGTCCCGGTCGTGCTGATGACCGCGCACGGGAGCGAGGAGATCGCGGCGGCGGCGCTCCGGGCGGGCGCGGCGAGCTACGTGCCGAAGCGCAACCTCGCGCGCGACCTCGCGAGCACGATCGAGCGGGTGCTCGGCGTCGCGCCGTCCGATGGCGACCGGGGGGATCCGTCGCTGTGGCTCGCGAAGGCGGACTACCGGTACGAGCTCGACAACCGGTGCGACTGGCTCCGGCCGCTCGTGGCGCACTTCCAGGAGGAGCTCGCGCGGCGCGGCTTCCGCGACGACACCGAGCTCATGCAGGTGGGGATGGCGCTGCACGAGGCGCTCACGAACGCGGCGCACCACGGGAACCTGGAGCTCGATTCGTCGCTCCGGGAGAACGGGATCGAGGCCTATCTGGCGCTGATGCAGGAGCGGCTCGTGCAGGAGCCCTACGCGGGCCGGCGGGTGCACGTGGCGGCGACGTTCACGCCGGCGGAGGCCGCGTTCGTGATCCGGGACGAGGGCAAGGGCTTCGACCCCGGGACGGTGCCCGACTGCTGCGACCCGAAGAACCTCGCGCGGCTCTCGGGGCGGGGCCTCATGCTTATGCGGACGTTCATGGACGACGTGCGCCACAACGACCGCGGCAACGAGGTCACGCTCGTGAAGCGCCGGAAGGCCTGACCGCCCCGCGGCCGCGCCGGGCCGTGTGCGAACATCTTCCGCCCCTCCCCCGTGCCCCCTCCCGTTGCCCCCGGCCGCCGAGTGCGACCATCCGGCGGCCCGTCCCGCGGGCCCCCTTCGCGGGCTCCCAAGGGCCGGTGTGCGAACATCTTCCGCTCCCCGCTGCGCGGGTCGGCGAGCACGACCGGGCAAAAAAAATGACGCGGCCGTGTCGGAGGAGGCTCGTCACGACCGCGTCGGACAGTGAGGGCTGATTTGGAAGAAAAAAGCGGTGTCGGGCCGGACGAGTCGCCCGTGCCCCTCCAGAGCCTTGCGGGCGCACGGGAACAAGAGGCCGCGCGTCGCCGCGCGACATCCGCACTCCTGGGCATCGACCTGCGCTATTCCAGCTCCCCTCGCGAGTAGCGGCTAGTTGGTTCACCGCCCCCCCTGCGCGGTTTCGACCGCCATGGGGTTCTCCCCGCGAGGCTACCCCGCCCGCTTTCGCGCGCGGTTAAACCGGACGTGCGCTTGGCCCGCCCTCTGGAGTGTCCGATCCCGTGATCCCCCTCCCGACCCGAAGGTCGGAAGATGGCTCTCCTGGGGTTCCACGCCCCTACGGCACGTTTCAACGCGAAGGATCCGGTTCTCCCGGGGATTCCGGCCCCCGGCACCTTCCGCCCCCAGGGTTTGGTTACCCTCCCGGCGGCTTGCTCTCCTTCGCGCCTCGCGACGGCCCGTCGACCGCCGCAGCGCCCATGGGGTTCGCCCTTCAGGGTCTTGCACCTCCCCGCCAGCGGTACCTCTCTCGAGGCCTCGCCTCTCCTGTCGTTCTTCCAGTCCGCCCGAAGGCGGGTGGTCGCGACTCCAGAGGTTGGCTCCGGCGGGAAAGGGGCCCGACTCGCCGCCGCCCGAAGGCGGAGACGGCCGAACCTTGCCCTCTTGGGATTTGGCCCCTCCAAGGCTTTCTCCTCCGACCACCTTCGGCCCGGCTTCCCGGGCCTCTTCCCTCTTGGCCTGCTGCTGGGGATGCTCCCTACGGACCACGCCCAGCCCGGCCTACAGGGGCTCTTCAGTGGCGGAAGCGGCCTGGTCTCTCATGAGACTGCCTGCCTTCCTGGGGTTTGGCACCTTGTCGTGCGCGGGGCCTCTTAGGGCAACGCGCGCTCCGGGCTTATGGCTTCGCCTCGGCCCCCGTACGCTAGCTTCGGGAGGCCTCTTAGGAGCGCCGGACTGCCCGACCGCAGTTCAGCTCCGCGACGTATCGGTGCGACAACTCGTCCTGACACCCAACACCGACTTCTTGTCAGAGATCATGCAGCCGTTCGTTCCCGACTGCCGTACCGTCTCGATCTGATGCAATGCCGGGGCCCGTTCCGCGCGCGGAGTCGGTCCGCACAGGTTATCCACAATCTCTCAACGGGAGCGGCTCTCTTCCCGCCCGACGGCCGCGCGCTTTGCCCCCGGTTCTCCACAAAAAAATATTCCAGGGGGCTTCGGGGGCGGTGGAGAACCGGCACGCGCCGGAATGCGCGTGATCCTCACACGCGAGCGGAATCGCTCGCGCGGTACACTCGTTCCGCGGTGCGCATCGCGCTGGTTGTGCTCGTGATCGCGGTCGCTCTGTTGGCGATCGCCTTGTGGAGTGATCGCTCCCCCGAGCACAGCAAAGCCCGCGCCGCCGCGACGCGCGAGGACGCGGCGGTCCCCGCGAAGGGCGAGCGCGGTCCGGACGCCGCGCAAAAGGCCGCTGCCCACGCGCGGCCTTTCGGCAAGGTCGTCGACGACCGGACGGATGCGCCCGTCGCGGGTGCCGCGGTGACCGCGTGCGCCTTCGCGACCGGGACCGTCCTGAGCACCGCGTCCGCCGCGGACGGGACGTTCGCGTTCCCCGATGCGGCCGGAGCGGGGCTCGTCGAGCTGGTCGCGCGGCACGAGGGCTACGGCAGCACGTCGATACGCTGCTCGACGGCCGATGACCCGATCGTCGTGCGGCTCCGGCCCGGTGGCGGGCTGAGAGGGCTCGTCGTAACCGCCGAAGGTCGCGTTGCCGTCTCACCGTGCCGCGTTTCTGCCCTCCGCTGTCGCCAAGACGACGAGCCTTGGCACCCCCACGATGCGCTCCTCCGCCAAACCCTGCCTTCCAACCTGATCCTTCAGGCGAGCACGTCCACAGACGCGCGTGGATCGTTCGAGATGGCCGATCTCCGGCCGGGTCCGTACGCGCTCCTCGTGCAAGCCGATGGGTTCGCGCCGTGTGCGCTCGGTTGGCTCCGGGATGAGGAGCGCGTCGAGGTCCGGCCTGGCGCGGTCGCGGACGTAGAGGTCGCGCTCCCGAGGACGGAGGCGTTCCTGGTCGACGTGATCGACGAGGAGACCGGTACCCCGCTCGACGACGTCTCCTTCGAGCTGGGCTTGCATGTCGAACGGTGGAGCACGTTCGCGCCCGCGACGGCCGTGCGCGACCGGGACGGGGCGTACGAGCTCCGGGCCGGGTACGGCGAGCACCGGTTCGAGTCCACGTGGTTGCGCGTCAATCACGCGGGCTACGCCTCGCGCGTCCTCACGTTCTCGGGCCAGAATGCGGGATACCGCTTCCGTGTGGCGCTGGGCAAGGGCGGAACGGTCCTTGGCCACGTGTGGTCCTCCGGCAAGCCGATGGCTGGCGCCCTCGTCGTCGTCGAGTGGGAGGTGGCGGGGCTTGTCATCGGGTCAGCGGTCACCGGCGCCGACGGCGCGTTCGCCATCGGTCCGCTGGAGGCGGGGGAGAAGCTGGCCGTCCACGCCTACGACCAGGCGCACGATCCGATCGCGGCCATCTCTCTCGTTCTAGGGAACGGTGAGCGGCGGACGCTCGAGATCGGAGCTGCGGGCGCGACCGCCATCGAGGGCTTCGTCGCCGTGGGTGGCAAGCCCGTGGCCGGCGCCAACGTGCGTGTCTCCGGGGCAAGCGACGCGGATGTCGCGACGGGCCGGGGTGGTCGCTACCGGTTCGAGGGGTTGAGCGCCGGCCGGTACGAAGTCGAGGTGTTCACGGACGGGTCGTACTTCGACCGGTATGTCGATCTCGCGGCGGGACGGTGCCTGCGACTCGACATCCAGGCGTCCGTCGCGATCCCGGGTGTCGTCATCGATGCGGACACGGGCCTGCCACTGACCGGGATCGAGGCGCTGGAGGTGGTCGCTTCTAGGGAGGCGATACCGGACTCCGACGCGGCCGATGTCGATCGCGAGGGACGGTTCCAGCTCCACGTCGAGCCCGGCGTCTTCGATCTCGACCTGCCGGAATCCGAGGAGGTGTACGTGGTCGAGCGTCCCCGCGTCGACGTGACCGCAGGCACCGATTCGGAGCCGGTGACGGTGCGGGTGGTGAGGAACCGGAAGGACGGCAAGATCGATCTCGACATCAAGGACGGTGCCACGGGAGAGACCGTGCTGGAGGGCGCCTACGAGTACGAGTTCAAGCGAACGACCGGCGCAGGCTCCTTCGAGGACGGCGCCCTCACGGAGGAAGGCCTCGCGCTCGGAACCCACCGGTTCCGGATCCACACCGAGGCGCACGCGCCGACGACGGTCGAGGTCGCGCTGACCCCCGCGCGCAAGGTCGTGCGCCAGACCGTCACGCTGCGGCCGGCGGATGCCGTCCGGATCACCGAGGTCCAGCGCGGCGGTCCCGCGGCGCGGGCCGGACTCGAGGTCGGGGACGTGATCCTCTCCTGCAACGGCAACCCCACGACGAGCATCGCGGCCCTCCGCGCGGCCCTCAAGGCGGCGCGGGGCGGCGTGTCGGTCGAGTACGAGCGTGGGGGCGAGCGCAAGGTCGTGACCCTCGCCGCCAACGTCCTCGGCGTCGGGATCGAAAACGTCCTGCTCGGCCGGTGACCGTGCGGATCGCCCCGCGCGTGGGCGCGATCGGAGCCCCGCACGAGCGCGAACGCTCGCGACGACCGCGGTCCGAGCGGCTTGACGTGATGGGTACGCGAATTGCCATGAGCGCACGAGCGTGACCACCGAGCAGATCCGCAAGGCGCTCGAGGCGCAGCCCTTTCTGCCTTTCGTCCTCCATCTCGCGGACGGGCGGGAGATCCCCGTGCGCAGTCGGGAATTCATGGGACGCGGGTTGGGCCGGACGATCACGGTCCATCAGCCGGACGGGAGGAGGAACGCCATCGATCTCCTGCTCGTGACCGATCTCGAGTTCGAGTCATGACCGGCAAGCGCACCGTGCTAGGATCGAGGACTGCCATGAAGCGCCCCAGCATGCCCGAGCAGGTCCGGAGGGCGTACCGGGCCGAGCCCTTCGTGCCGTTCGTCATTCACCTCGCGGACGGGCGCAAGTTCCCCGTGCGCGAGCGGTTCTTCATGGTGTTCCCGCCGGGCAGCCGGACGATCTCCGTGGCCGTGTCGGACGACGCTTTCGACTTCATCGATGCGCGGCTCGTAACCGATCTCACGTTCAGGAAGGGCGCGAAGAAACGCCGCCGCACGGCCTGAACGGCCTGCCCGCCGAAGTCTCGGCGAAGGCCCCCGAAGCCCCCCCGATTCACTCCGCGGAAGCGGAGCCGATCTTCGCGGCGTCGCGCGCGGCCTTCCGGCGCGCCGTCTCCTGGAGGATCCGCTTCCTAAGCCGCAGCGACTTCGGCGTCACCTCGACGAGCTCGTCCTCCTCGATGTACTCGAGCGCCTCCTCGACGCCGAACACGCGCGGCGGCGACAGGAGCACGTTCTCGTCGTTGCCCGCGGAGCGGATGTTCGTGAGCTTCTTCGTGCGGCACGGGTTGACGTCGATGTCGTCCGGGCGGCAGTGCTCGCCGACGATCATCCCCTCGTAGCAGGGATCGCCCGGCTTCACGAAGTGCGGGCCCCTGTCCTTCAGCCCGAAGAGGCCGAACGCCACCGCCGCGCCCTCCGCCATCGACACCTGCACGCCCGTGCTCCGGCCGGCGATCGGCCCCTTGTACGGCGCGTACTTCTCGAAGAGCGTCTGCATCACCGCCTCGCCGCGCGTGGCGGTGAGCATCCGCGTGCGCAGGCCGATGAGGCCGCGCGACGGGATCAGGAACTCCTGCTTGACGTGGCCGCCCTTCTGCTCGGCGTGCATGAGCTCGCCGCGCCGCTTGGTCACGAGCGAGATGACCGTGCTTCCGTACTCGGTGGGCACGTCCACGACCAGCTTCTCGATCGGCTCCTCCGAACCGCGCATGATCACCTCGGGCTTGCCGACGGAGAACTCGTAGCCCTCGCGGCGCAGCCGCTCGATGAGGATGCCGATGTGGAGCGTGCCGCGGCCGGACACCTTGAACGAGTCCGAGCTGTCCGTCTCCTCGACCTTCAGCGCGACGTCGGACTCGGTCTCGCGGAAGAGGCGCTCGCGGATCTTCCGGCTCTGCACGTACTGCCCCTCGCGGCCCGAGAGCGGCGACGTGTTGATCGAGAAGATCACCGAGATCGTCGGCGGCTCGACGGGCGGCACGTCGATGAAGCGCGGGTTGTCGAAGTTGCAGACGGTCTCGCCGATCTCGACCTGCTCGAAGCCGACGACGGCGCAGATCTCGCCCGCGCCGACCTCCTCGACCTCGACCTTCCCGAGCTTCTCGAACACGAAGAGCTTCTCGACCGGCTCCTTGCGCAGGCTGCCGTCGCGCGAGCGGACGCCGACGGTCATCCCCCTCCGGAGCGTGCCCTCGCGCAGGCGGCCGACCGCGACGCGCCCGACGTACGAGTCGTACTCGATCGACGCGATGGAGAGCAGGGGGTCGCCCTCGGAGGAGCCGGTCGGCCCGGGGATTTCCTCGAGGATCGCCTTGAAGAGCGGCTGGAAGTCCTTCCGCTCGTCGCCGAGCGCCCGCACCGCCCACCCCTCGCGCCCGGCCGCGTAGACGACCGAGAACTCGAGGAGGTGGTCCGGCACCTCGAGGTCGCAGAAGAGGCTCACGACCTCGTCGAGCACCTGCGCCGGCCGCGCGTTCGGCCGGTCCATCTTGTTGATGACGACGATCGGCTTCAGGTGGTTCTCGAACGCCTTCCGCAGGACGAAGCGCGTCTGCGCCATCGGCCCGTCCACGGCGTCGACGAGCAGGAGCACGCCATCGACCATCTGGAGCACGCGTTCGACCTCGCCGCCGAAGTCCGCGTGGCCGGGCGTGTCGACGATGTTGACCTTCGTGTCGCCGATGTAGATGCCGGTGTTCTTGGCGAGGATGGTGATCCCGCGCTCGCGCTCGAGGTCCCCGGAGTCCATGACGAGGTCCTGGACCTCCTGGTTGGCGCGGAAGACGCCGGCCTGCCGGAGGAGCTGGTCGACCAGCGTGGTCTTGCCGTGGTCGACGTGGGCGATGATCGCGATATTCCTGACGTTCATGGGCGAAGCCACATAGTGTAGCTCCACTAGGCAAATCGGCCGTTTGCCGCGGCGGGAAGAAGGGGGGGTCCGGGGGCGGCGGCTGTAGAATCCGCCAGACATCGGGGATGGACGACCGGGGGCTGCTGCGCATCCTGGAGACCCAGTTCGCGCTGGACTGGGGCGGCATCCACGGCGCCGCCCATTGGGAGCGGGTCCGGGAAAACGGGCTCCGTCTCGCCGAGGTGACCGGGGCAAGGCCGCGCGTGGTCGAGCTTTTCGCGTTTCTTCACGATGCGCGGCGGGAGAGCGACGCCCACGACCCGCAGCACGGCGCGCGGGCGGCGGACCTCGCGCGGTCGCTCGCCGGACGTTCGTTCGC
>DASUGR010000069.1:0-30331 GCA_036273915.1 Planctomycetota bacterium
CGTCGGGGACGCGGTCCGTCCCCAGATCCCGCTCAAGGTGCGGAACCGCCCTCTCCGAACCGCGCCCGCTGCCGTCCGTGGCCACGAATCCGGCGTCCATCGCGCGTTGGGCCGCCACACCGGGCCGCGCCTCGATGCGCCCGCGTTCGCGCGGCCCGCCCGGGCAAACCCGGTGAGCTGACCTTCGGGAGGATTCCGATGGCGATCGAATCGCGGACCGAGAAGCCCGGAGCCGCGCGTCAGGTGATCCGCGTCGATGCGCACACATTGCACGCGGACGTCCCGGCTGCGGCGGGAGGCGGCACGGCCCCCGGCCCGCACGACTACTTCGACACGGCTCTTGCCACGTGCAAGGCCCTGACGGCGACGGTCTACGCGAAGTCGCGCGGCATCGCGCTCGACCGGGTCGTCGTCGAGGTCACACGCGACGACTCCCGGGAGAAGGAGGGCACGTACGTGCTCTCCGTGAGACTGGCCTTCGAGGGCGGGCTCTCGGACGAGCAGAAGCACAAGCTCCACGACGTCGTTTCGCGCTGCCCCCTCCACAAGCTCATGACGGCGGCGACGGTCGAGGTGAAGCAATTGCCCCTGTGACGTGACGCAGGTGCGGAAGGAGAGACCCCCATGGCGGGCGGAACCGTCGGAATCCGGATCGTCGTGATCAACGGAAGCGTGCGGCCGGGGAACTACACGACCAAGGCGACGGCTCTCGTCGTGGCCGAGCTGCGGAAAAGGCCGGACGTCTCGGTGGAGGTCATCGACCCCGCCGCGATGAAGCTCCCGATGGCGGGGACGGATCCGGGCTCCGAGGCGACGGAGGCGCTCGCGGCGAAGGTCGCCGCCGCGACCGGGGTCGTCCTCACGACGCCCGAGTACCACGGCAGCTACAGCGCCGCGATCAAGCTCGTCATCGAGAACCTCGGATTCCCCTCGGTCCTGAACGGCAAGCCTGTCGCGCTCCTGGGCGTCGCCGCCGGTGCGATCGGCGCCATCAAGGCCCTCGAGCATCTCCGGAGCGTCTGCTCCCACGTGGGCGCCATCGTCCTGCCGCTGCCGATCTCGGTCGCGCACGTGCAGAACGTCTTCGACGCGGACGGGCGGTGCCTCGATGCCGACGTCGAGAAGCTCGTGCGGAGCGTCGCGACGAACCTCCTCGGCTATATCGAGCAGAACCTCTGCCCGAGGGTCACGCTCGAACGCATCCTCCGCGAGGGAGTGGGCGCGGTGTCGAGCGGACCAGAACGGCGGTGACCGCACAATCCGCTCCAGAAGGCTGATGGTGGGGGTTGCCGGCATGGGGGAGCCGCATGCCCCGACCGGCCGCTTCACGATCGGGGCATTGGTTTCGCCTTCTGCGTCCGCCCCGTGCCGTGGTTCACGGCCCAGGCGTGCATGGCGAGCAGGATCGGCTCGAGCGTCCGACCGAGCGCGGTGAGGGAGTACTCCACCTTCGGCGGGACCTGCTGGAACACTCGTCGCGCGACGACCCCGTCCCGTTCGAGCTCCCGGAGCTGCTTCGTGAGCGTGCGGTGGGAGATGCCAGGCAACGCGCGGTGCAGCGCGTTGAACCGGAGAACGCTCTCGAACAGCTGCTGGAGGACGAGGACCTTCCATCGCCCGCCGATCACCGCCAGGGTGATCTCGACCGGACAGCTGACGGTCTTCTTGGTGCGCGCCATCGCGCCTCCTCGGTAACCCCGAGGATACTCGGTAACCGGAAGGTCCGTGGTTGACAAGCGGATCGTGTCTTCCTACCAAGGGGGGCAGGGAGCGCGCGCAGGTCATCCGGCTCGGCTCACGAAGGAGCGTCGGCGCCTCACGAACGCGGGAGTCGCGGAATCCTCGGCGCGCTACAGAGCCGGCGCGCGCTTCCGGAAAGGAACTCGTCCATGAGTCGCAGGTACTTTCCCGTTCTGATGCTCGCCGCGCTCGTGTGCGCTGGCGGCACGTTCCTCGCCACGAGGGCGGCGTTCGGCCAGGAGCCCGCGGCCAAGGCGTCGCCCACGTGGGCGCCTGGCGGCAAGCGGGAGCGGTTCACGCCCGAGAACAGCGTGTTCGCGTTCATCGACCACCAGACCGGCCTCATGAACCTCGTGCACAACACGTCGTCGGTCGAGTTCAAGAGCCTCGTCGTCGCTCTCGCGAAGACGGCGAAGCTTCACAAGATCCCGACGGTCATCACGACCAGCGCCGAGAACGGGCCGAACGGCCCCTACCTGCCGGAGGTCCTCGCGCTCCTGCCTGACGCGCCGGTCATCCCGCGCCCCGGGCAGATCAACGCGTGGGACAACGCCGACTTCGTCGAGGCGATCCGGAAGACCGGCAGGAAGAAGATCGTGATGTCGGGCATCACGACGGACGTGTGCGTCGCCTTCGCCACGCTGTCGGCGCTCGACGCCGGGTACGAGGTCTACGTCGTCGTGGACGCGTCGGGGTGCCAGAGCCCGGACGTCCAGCAGGCGGCGATCGTGCGCATGGCGCAGGCCGGCGCGACGATCGGGACGTGGTTCGCGATCTCCTGCGAGCTGCTCTCCGACTGGCGCAACCCGGGCGGCCCGGGCTTCGCCCAGCTCTGCGTCGAGCACATGCCCTCCTACGCCGAGATCTTCGCGAGCCACAAGGCGCAGGCCGGCGCGAGGAAGCAGTAGATGGGTTTCCGACGGCCTTCGTGGACCAGGACGGCTCTCGCCGTCCTGGCCATGGGCTTCGGCGTCGCGGCAGAGGAGCCGGCGGACCTGATCGTCGTCAACGCGAGGATCACGACGCTCGACGCCGCCAGGGCCGAGGCACAGGCGCTGGCCGTCCGCGGCGGCGTCTTCGTCGCCATCGGGCCGGGCGAAGACGTCGTGAATCTCAAGGGAAACGCGACCCGCGTGATCGATGCGGGCGGCAGGCGCGTCGTCCCTGGCCTCAACGACTCCCACGTGCATGTGGTGCGCGGCGGCCGGTTCTACAACCTCGAGCTCCGCTGGGACGGCGTCGAGTCGCTCGAGCGCGCGCTCAAGATGGTCGCGGAGCAGGCGAGGCGGACGCCCAAGGGCCAGTGGGTGCGCGTGATCGGCGCATGGTCGCCCTACCAGTTCCGCGAGAAGCGGATGCCGACGGTCGCCGAGCTGAACCGCGCGGCGCCCGACACGCCGGTCCTCGTTCTCCTCCTCTACAGCCAGGGCCTGCTCAACCGTGCGGGGGTCGAGGCGCTGAAGCTCACGTCCGCGAGCGAGGCGCCGCCGGGAGGCCGCTTCGAGTTCATCGAGGGGGGTGGGGCCGTCCTCCACGCGGAGCCGAGCCCCGCGATCCTCTACACGGCGGTCGCGAAGCTGCCGCAGCTCTCGCCGGAGGACCAGGTCAACTCGACGAAGCACTTCTTCCGCGAGCTCAACCGCTTCGGGCTCACGAGCGCGGTGGACGCGGGCGGCGGCGGCCATGCCTACCCGGAGGACTACGGGGCTACGAAGGCGCTGGCCGCGAGGCCGGGTCTCCCGATCCGCATCTCGTACTACCTGTTCGCCCAGAAGGCGGGCTCCGAACTCGAGGACTACCGGACTTGGACCGCGGCCGAGGAGATGCGCTTCGACCTCGCGACCGCAGAGCTCAACCGCTACGCGCTCGAGGGCGCCGGCGAGAACCTCGTCGGGTCCGCGGGCGACTTCGAGAACTTCCTGGCTCCCCGCCCCGAGCTGAGGGTCGGCGAGCTCGAGGCCGTCGCGCGCGTGCTCGCGCGGCGCCAGTGGCCGATCCGCATCCACGCGACCTACGACGAGTCGATCACGCGCATCCTCGACGTGTTCGAGCCCGTGTTCAGGGAGACGGGCTACAAGGCGCGCTGGTGCATCGATCACGCCGAGACGGTCTCGGAGGGGAACCTCGCGCGCATCAAGGCCATGGGCGGCGGCATCGCGATCCAGGACCGCATGGCGTTCGCGGGCGAGCTCTTCGCCGCGCGGTACGGGAAGGAGGCGGCCCGGACCGCGCCGCCGCTCCGGCGGATGCTCGACCTCGGGATCCCGGTCGGCGCCGGCACCGACGCGACGCGCGTGAGCAGCCACAACCCGTGGCTCTCGATCGCGTGGTTGGTCACGGGCGAGACGGTCGGCGGCACGCGCCTCTTCTCGGACGGGAACAGGCTCACGCGCGAGGAGGCGCTCCTGCTCTACACGGTCGGCAGCGCCTGGTTCAGCGGCGACGAGGCGGTCAAGGGGCGGATCGCCCCCGGCCAGTACGCGGACTTCGCGATCCTCTCCGAGGACTACATGACCGTGCCCGAGCAGCGGATCCGCGCGATCGAGTCCCTCCTGACGGTCACGGGGGGAGAGATCGTCTACGCGGCAGGCCCGTTCGGCGACTTGGCGTCCGCGCTTCCGGCGGTGAGCCCCGCGTGGTCCCCGGTCGCCGCGTACGGCGGCTATCAGCAGCTGGTGCCCCCTCCGGGGTGAGCGGAAAGCAGATCGACATGCACCGGACGAGCATCGACCTCACCGATCTCGGGCACCCAGCGATGAAAGGCCAAGACGCGTTCGACATTGTGGTGTGTAGGAAAACACTTTCGGGTTTGACGGGCGCGATCGTGAACACATCCTCGGGAGCCGGGGTGATCGGCATCAAAGGCAGCCCCGCGTACACCGCCGCCAAGCACGGCGTGATCGGTGTTATCCGGGCGGCGGCTCGAGGACGGCACATCGCTCGTCCGCTTCGCCGCCGTGTGGGTCCACGAGCAGAGCCGGGGCTCGCCGGCGAAGGTTGGCGAGAGCCCCGGATCTTGAGCGACCTAGTCTAGGCCGGCGGGGAAGCCGCATGGATCAGGCCCTCGGACAGCAGGCTGCCACCCAGGGAGCAGAAGTAGAGATAGCCCCGCAGCTCACCGAAGCGCCGGACGATGCGATCGAGCGAGCGTCCCGGCTCGAGGCCTAGGAGCATGCCGAGCCGGCGCGCAGCGCCGACGTCACCCGGCGGAAACACGTCGAGACGTCCCAGGCCGCGCAGCAGAACCAAGCCGGCGCTCCAGGGACCGATCCCCTTTTGCTCCTGCAGGAACCGCATGGCCTCCTCGCTGTCCATGCCCGAGAGCCGCTCTTCGGTGATCTGCCCGCCTTCGATCGCGCGGGCGACCTCGCGGAGCGTCTCGGCCTTGCGGAGGCTCAGGCCGCACTCTCTGAGCGCACCCACGCGAGCCCCGGCGATGGCCTCGACCGCCGGGAACGCGAAGAAGCGACGGCCGTCGGAATCGAGCGGCTTGCCGAAGCGCTCGACTACGCGGCGCACGATGGCGACGCCGGCGTCCAGGCTCACCTGCTGGAACGGGACCACATTTGCAAACGCTTCGAACAAGCCAGCGAACCGCGGCGGCCTCATGCCGCGCAGCGCGAGCGCGGTGGGGCGAAGCCTGCGTTCCGCCTCGGCCAGAGATTGCAAGGGCACCGGGTCCACATCCATGCCGAGCATCCTCCGGACGACTTGCCCGAGCGTCGCACGGGCGGCGGCGGAAACTCCGCCTTTCAGCATGACGAGGCGGACGTCAGGATCGTCAATCGTTCCGCGATTGACGATCTCCACCAGCGCGACGGCGTCATCAGTCGCCAGGGCTCGCAGGTAGCGGCCTCCTTCCCAGACATCGACCCGGTTCGTCGCGCGGCGTTGGAGCACACGCACCGTCGCCTCGAGATGGAAGGGCGCCAGGGTGGCGAGCGGCGCCTCCGGAGGGTCCTGGTTGGGTATGTGACCCGCGCGCGCTCGACCACAGCGAATTCCGTCATGCGGTGCGGCGTCGCGTGGTTGGCGCTCGTGATGGGTACCGCGGGCTGTCATTGCGTCCTGACGCCCCGCGGACGCTACCGCTCGGCCGGGTGGGAGGCCGTGCCGCCGATCGTCAGCAGGAACACGCTCTCCTCGTCCGCGTGCAGGTCGTGCTCGATGCCCTCCTCCAGCGTGAGGATTTGGCCGGCCTTCAGCGCCAGCTCCTCGCCCCCTGCCGTGATGCGGATCGCGCCGCTCAGGACATGCACGCTGATCGGCCCCTCGGCTTTGTGGGCTTCGACCGTCGCGTCCCTGTGGAGCCCGACGAGCACGACGCGCATGCCGCGGTCCTTGAGGAGCGTCACGGCGCTGCGGGAATGCGTCGCCCAGGCGGACTCGCGCCTCAGCTGCGCGATCGCGTCGGCAAGGTCGAACTTGAGCCGCGGCGCCTTCACGGGCCGCTCCGTTGCGCGAGGTCGTGTCATCTCAGCTCTCCTCTCTCGAGCCCATGTTACCCTCGCGTGCGCGGGGCTCGCATCGACGCGACGGGCGCGAAGAAGAGGACGATCGCGACGGCCGACGCCATCCCGCCCCAGCGGTGACCGTCGTGCCACTTCGCGTGGTCCGCGCCCACGCGCAGTAGGAGCGAGTTCAAGGCCCCCTCTTTCGGGCGGACGCCTGAGCGGTGTCCCAGGCTTCTCTCCCATAATAGGATGTGTTATTCTCCCTGCTCGGCCGGTCTCTTCTTGACCTGACTCGAGTCACAGGAGGTGCGCCGTGTTGACCATCGCCCTCGTCCTCTTCGCCGTAGCCGCCCTCTTCGGCCTCGTTCTCGCCGTCCAGCACCTGAGGTCGCACGCGGGCGCCCAGCCGCCGGGGCTCGGTCTCGCCCTCGTGCACGGCCTCTTCGCCGCGTCGGGTCTCGTGCTGCTCGTCGTCGCCGCCCTCAAGGGCGAAGCGAAAGGCCTCGCGCTCGTCTCGCTCGCGATCTTCATCGTCGCCGCGCTCGGCGGCTTCTACCTCTTCGCGCAGCACGCCCAGAAGAAGCAGCTGCCGAAGCCGCTGCTCCTCGTCCACGGCGGCGCGGCCGTCGTCGCCTTCGTGCTCCTGCTCGTGTTCAAGCTCGGGCTATGACCGGACTGCGCTTCGCCGGCCATCCGCTCCACGCCGCGCTCGTGCACTTCCCCATGGGACTGTTGCCGGCGTCGCTCCTCGCGGACGTCCTCCGCCTGTTCGAAGTCGAGGGGGCGTGGGGGCCGATCGCCTATTGGATGATCGCGGCGGGACTCGCCGCCGGCGTCGCGGCGGCCGTGGCCGGGGTCATCGACCTGCTCGCCCTCCGTCCCGGCCACCCGGCGTCCCGCACCGCGAACGCGCACCTTGTCGCGATGGGAGCGGCGCTCACGCTCTTCCTCGGAAGTCTCCTCGTGCGAGGGCGTCCGGACGCGCCGGCAGGAGCGTGGGCCCTCGTGTCCTCCGCCGTCGGCGCGGTCGCGCTCCTTCTCGGAGGCTGGCTCGGAGGACAGCTTGTCTACCGCCACGGCGTCGGCACGGACCCCGCGCCCCCTCGGGATCAACCCTGAAAGGAGGGTCCACGTTTATCCGACGTATGCGGTTCCCGTCCCAGTGGCGCCTTCAACTCCTCGCGCCCGACCCCAGGGACAGGCATTGGCGCGGACGCGACAAGGGCTCCCGGGCATGATCCGATTGAAGCGGGTGTACGAACCGGCGTCCCGTACGGATGGCACGCGAATCCTGGTCGATCGCCTGTGGCCGCGCGGTTTGACCAAAGAGCGGGCGGCTGTGGACCTGTGGCTGAAGGACGTGGCCCCGAGCACCGGATTGCGCAAGTGGTTCGGCCACGCTCCGGGCCGATGGAAGGAGTTCCAGGCCCGGTACCGGAGGGAACTCCGCGGGAAGAAGGATCTGCTCGAGCGTCTGAGGCGGAGGAGCAAGTCGCGCACCGTGACCCTCGTCTACGCCGCCCGGGACGTCCAGCACAACGAGGCGGTGGTCTTGAAGCGTGTCGTAGAGGGCCTCCGGTGATGCAGTCCCTGTCGCACGCCATCGAGCGGCTCCGCGAGCGAGGCTTCACGGCGCACTTCGGGATCGTGGGTGATCGGCTGCGAGCGTTCGACAGCGGGAGGACCTTCGGCGCTCACGAGTCGACCATCCTGGAGTTCCAGCGATTCGAAGGTGCCTCGGACCCCGATGACATGGCGGTCGTGTACGCGATCGAGACCGCGGATGGGACCCGGGGGTTGTTGGTGGACGCCTTCGGCGTCTACTCGAGCCCGACCGTGAGCGCCTTCCTGCATGACGTGCCGATGGAGAGGGCGTCACCATAAGACGCTCCGGCCGAGCAGTCGATGCCTTGTCGGGGGGGTGCGCCGGGGCGCCTTCCCGCGGCCTCGGCATCGAGACACCTGCGTCGAGGGACCGCTCGACACGGGCGCCGAGGGATCTTCCTGTGCCCCGGCGGTCGGCGTCTCCTCCTTTTTGTCCGCCAGAAGCGGGTCTTTCAGATCGCCGGATTGGATCGCAAGTCCGTGTCGGAAAACGGGATGTGACGAAAGTGCGTGAGAATCCCCACGGACAGAATGGGGGAGATCTCTGCCCCAAGGGGGGAGATGAGGGAAGGAGGGGGCAGGGCCCGCCTCCCGGGGCCCACGGGCGGGTGCAGCGGGGCAAGCGGCCGCGCCAGGGCTCGCCGTGGGGTCACACGGGGCCCACGGGCCCGCTCCCATTCACTTCCGGATTCCGGTCTGGGATCCGGCGGCGAGTTGCGCTTCCTGTTCCGCGGCAAAACCCGCCTCGACGATGGCCCGCAGTGTGTCGACGAGGGCGGCATCAGGCCGCACGTCGATCTCCCGCCGGAGCGCGGCGGTGGCGGCGGCCGACAGCGGGCGCCGCGCCGCCGCGGCGCGAAGGTCGTCGGGGCTCATTCGCCAGAATGCGACCGACCGAGGCGCGGCGCGGTGGACGACGCGTGCGATCCGCACCCCGTCGAGGTCGAGGTCTGCCCAGACTCGGACCGGCGCTCCCGCGGCGGCCGCGAGTTCGACGAGACGGAGCACCCCCCGCCCGGGGTAGCCGGCCGTCCAGACGACCGTGGCCGCACCGGCGCCTTCCACCTCGCCGCGGCAGCATGCCTCGAACGGCGCGAGGTTCTCGACCAGGAGCACGCCCTCGCCTGCCGCCTTGACGCCTGCCAGCCGGAGAACGGTGTCCCTTGAGAGCCCGACGTACGGATGGAGCTCGCCGAGCTGGACCTCGCGCCCGCCGGCGAGGCACAGGGTTCCCTCTCCGCCGCAGACGACGAGAGCGGCGCCTTCCCTGACGCCCAGCGCGTCGAGGGGGCCGACGACGCGCTCGAGAGCGCGCCGCACCCGTCCGAGCATCTTCGAGTCCCCGAGCGCGCGCGCTGACAGGATGCGCTCCGAGAGCGTCTCGCCGGAGTTCGCGTGCAGTGCCACCGCTGCCACTGCCCGCACGAGACGCGGGTCCGCACGACCAGCATCGTCCGAAAGGAGCCAGTCGCGGGCCTTCACGGCAGCGGGGTGGTCGCATGGTTCGACCAGTGCAAGCGCCAGGGCGAGCGCGGCCGAGCGCTCTGCGCGGACGCCCGGTCGGGCGTGGTCCTCGATCGACACTGCGTCGAGGATGAGGACGCCATCGAGCAGGTCGCGTCCCGGTGCCTTCCTCCATCGGACGCGCAACCAACCCGCGTCCAGGAACCTCTCGATGAGATCCTCGGCCTTGCTGGCCGTGATTCCGTGCACAGCAAGTGCGGAGAGCACCCCGCGTGCTCGACAGGACGGAGTCCCGCGCCCGCGGGCGGACAGGACCGCGGCGAGGCGCCGCGACTCGGACGTGGCGATCGCCGGCGCTTCGGGCGCCTTGGCCTCCTTCTCGACGAACGCCACACGCCGTGGCCTGCGCGAGGGGCGAACCTTCCCGCACGTGTCGCATGCCGGGATGCGTCGCGCAACCCGCTCCCGGAGCCGCGCGCCGTCCGTCCAGTCCTCCCAGACCAGTCGTTCCCGGTATTGGCACGCGTGGGGCTGCGGTTCGCTCATCGGCGTTCGGCCACGAGGGGCTCGGGCGCGGCCGCCTCCCCGGGCTTCTTCTTGCGGAGCACGATCAGGAGTGCCGCAGGGTCGAGCTGCTGCCGGTCGAGCGTCGTCGGCGCCGTGAGGAGGAACTGGGCGCGGCTGGCGCGGAGGAACTGCCCGACATCGTCGATCCGGTCCACGGACAAGTGCGCGAACGGTTCGTCGAGCATGAAGAACCCGCGGCCCTCGGATTCCGCCATGGCCATGAGCAGGATGAGGGCGGCGATCACCTGCTGGCCGCCGCTGTAGTCGGAGTCCCCGAGAGGGAGCATGTCCTTCCCGTCGAACCCGAACGCCACCTCGATCCCGGCCTCGTCGAGCGCCTGGTCGTCGTCAAGCGACGAGGGAAGCCGCACATCGGCCTCGACCTCCGCGAGACGCGCGAGGGCGAGGATTCGGTCCCGGTAGTCGTGGAGCGCCTCCCTGACGACCTCGGCGTAGCGGCGCCTGCACTCCGTGAGCTCGGCCTCGGCGCCCTCCGTCTCCTTCCGCCGCGCGAGGACATGGGCCTGCGCGTCCTTGACGTTCGCGGCGGTGGCCTGCTCCTCGAGCCGGACCTCGGGGGACGGAGGCGAGGGCAGGCCGGCGAAATGCTCCTCGGCCTTCTCAAGGTCGCGGCGGACGGAGCCGGGCGCGTCCAGCTCGCCCCGCTCGGCGAGCAAGGCGAGTTCGGGGGCCACTTCGGACCGGCGAGCCGCGATCACCCTCTCGGCCTCGACCGCCTTCGTCTCAAGCTCGTCGAGCGCCCGTCTCTCGCCCTCGAACTGGCTCGACTTCACGTCCCGTTCCTTCTGGACCTCGACACGCCGTGTGTTTGCCTCTTGAAAGGCCTGCTGTGCGGCGTCCCGGTGCGTGCGCGCGGCATCGGCGGCAGCCAGCGCCTCCGCGAGCGCGACATCTGCGAGCCGTCGCGTCTCTTCCGCATCCGCGAGCGTCGCGACGCGCTGGAGGAGCTGCCGTCGCTGATCCTCCTCTTCGATCTGCGTGCGGATCCCCTCGAGCCGGGCGTCGCCCGCGCGGCGCGCGGCCCCCGCGTCCGCGAGTCGGTGCTGTGCCTCCGCAACGCGGCGCTCGGCGTCCGCGAGAGCGGCCTGGCGTCCGATCTCGCCGAGGACCCGCTCGCCCGCTGGGCGGGTCCACGTCCCGCGCTCATCGCGCCAGCTCCCGTCCTCGGCGAGGCCCGTCCTGCGCGTCCAGGCGTCGATCCATCCGGGGGCGCCCATGGCGAGCCTGAGCGGGCCGCACGTCTTCTCGCCCGGCTGGCGCGCCCCGACGAAGACGGGTCCCGGGAACGCGTTCGCGCGGGCGAGTTCGATGACGCGCCGCTCGTCCGTGGGCGCGACGAGAAGCGCGAACCGCGCGTCGCCGAGCGCCGCCTCCGCCGCCGGCCCGAGCGCAGGCTCCGCGACCTCGACGAGGTCGGCGAGCAGCTGGAACGGAATCCGCTCTGCATCGAGGGCGGATGTGGTCCGCGCCACCGCGGTCGGATACACGCTCTTTCCCGCCTTCAGCCGGTCGATCCGGCCCCTTCCGTCGCGGATCTCGTCGCGAACGGCTGCCTCCTGCGCCTCGGCGGTGGTGAGGACACGCCACGCGTCGCGCTCGTCGCTCGTGAGCGCCTCCCGGCTCCGCGCCGGGAGGGCGTCGGCCCGCGCCTTGTCCTCCCTGAGCTTGCCGATCTGTTCGTCAGCGGTCTTCAGCCGCGTCTTCGCCTCGCCGAGCCGCTCTTGGGCCAGTTCCGTCGCACGGTTCGCGTCTTCGAGCGCGCCTTTCGCCTCGCTCTCGACCATCTCGGCAGCACGGAGCTCGACGGCCAGACGCTGCGCCTCGGTCTCGCCTCTCTTGACCTTCGTGCGCATCTCCGGCAGCTTGGCCCGCATGTCCCGCAGGTCCGCGAGCGCCTGTTGCAGCTCCGCAGCAGGAACCCGCCGCCTG
Organism: Planctomycetota bacterium; assembly: GCA_036273915.1. GTDB lineage: Bacteria > Planctomycetota > PLA2 > PLA2 > PLA2 > PLA2. The sequence continues at coordinate 11,781 of DASUGR010000069.1, forward strand.
AGATCCTCCACACGGTCACGTGCCTCCTCCCATTGCCTGAGCTTCTCCACCTCGTCCCGGAGCGAATCGAGCTTGACGCGGAGGAAGTCAAGCTCGCGGATCTGTTCTTGGAGCTCCTCAAGGCAGCGCCGATGTGCCTTGCGCGCGTCCCTGTAGCGGTCGAGCACGGCCTGGTCGCCGAGCATCTCGAGCACCCTTCGGAAGAGCTCGTGCGGCGTCAGGTCGAAGAGCGCGTTCGTCTTCCCCTGCTCGAGCGCGAGCAACCCGTGCAGGCTGCGCGTGAGCCCTGCGCGCGCGAGGATCCGGTCGTACTGCTCGGGCCCGACCCAGTCCTTCGTCTCAAGGAAGATCCTCTGGAGTTCCTCGGCGGGGACCCTGTCCGGCCTGACCACGAAACGCTTCTCGGGGGCCCCGCCGGATCCGGGGACCAGCGCGCACGCGATGGTCGCCTCGTCCGAGAAGACCCGCTCCGCGGCGAACGGCCGCCCGCCGCCATCGAGGGCCAGATTCGAGACGACTGCCCGCAGGAGCGCGGCGCGCCCGGGCCGGCGCAGATAGCGTTGCACGGTGCGCCGCGTCGAGAGCTTCGGCGCGTTCAGGAGCTGTCGGATGGCGTCGAGGAGCGTTGTCTTCCCCGACCCGTTCGGTCCCGTCACGACGACCACGTCGCGGTCGAGCGGGAGCTTCACGCTCGGCCAGAGATCCCACGAGAGGAGAGAGAATTCCTTGAACCGGAACATCATCGTGCTCCGGGCTCGGTCGGGAGGGCGTAGACGCGGTCGAACCGCTCGCCCTGGGGGACGATCCGTTCCTCGTCGATCAGGATCCTGAGGTGCGGCCGGAGTTCGGCGCGGCGGATCCCGGTTACGCGTTCCAGGTCGGCGATGCTCCCCCGGCCGCCGAGCGAGGCGAGCGCCTCCACGATCGCCCTCTCCGCGGGATCCTCCTCGGGAGGCGTCGGCTCCGCCGCCCTCTCCTGTCCGAGGATCTGGGCGAGGACGCCGCGCCGGATGAACCCGACCATCCGCTCCCCGTCCACGCCCAGTTCGAGGAGCGGCCCCGGCGTGATCTCCTCACCGCGGACCGAGAGGAAGCCGAGGTGCGCGAGGCGGGAGACGAGGCCCTTGATGCGGCGCCTCGACCCGAGCTCCTTCCCGAACTCGTGCGCGAGCGTGCGGAGCCGGACCGAGGGCCGGTACCCGCGCGCGGCTTCGGCCCGCTCGCGTTCGAGGAGCGGCTGTTGTCCCGGCACCCGCCGCTCGTCCGAGGCCGTCCGCTTCTGGAGCACGAGCCGGGCCCAGAGGATCACGAGCAGCGCGCAGTGGTCGGCGCGGAGCCCGAGGTTCGATGCGGTGCCGAACGTAGCGTGGGAGGCCACGTCGCCGGTCAGCCGGAGCCCTACGTGCTCCGAGTACGCGCTCGTCGCCAACGTCAGGCCCACGGCGCCGAGCCGCCGCTCGACCTCCGCGCGGACCTCGGGCAGATCGAGATCCGGGAGGTCGGCGCGCGCGACGGCGGTCTCGCGGAGCAGCCGCGCACAGATGAACACCGCGGGTTCCATGGCCTATGACGCCTCCGCGCGGGGTCGGACCGACCCCGGCGTCAGCCGGGCGAGGGGCCCGTCGGCAAGCGGCGCCGGTTCATGCCCAGACTCGGTGACGATATCCAGCCCGAGGGCGCCGAGCTGCCCGGCGACGCCCTCCCCGATGCGAGCGTCGCCGACGAGGGCGAGGAGACTCAGTCGGAGGAACGAATGCGCGGCATCCCGGTGCGGCACCGTTGCCGCGAGGGGCACCACCACCCGGCCCCGTTCGATCTCGCGGAGCGCGAGGAGCCATTCCGTGACCTCCTCCGGCGGACCCGCGTCCTCGGCGCCGCGGGCGGGCCCCGGCGGCTCGACCCACGCCGTTTCCTCCACCTCCCCGCGCTCCCTTGCGCACTGGAGTTCCGCCGCCGACGCGACGCAATCAGTGGTGAGGAGCCCGGGTGCGGTGATGATCGGCAGCAGCGCGCTGCGGCCGAGGTCTGCCAGTTCGTCCCTCGACCGCGCCATGAGTGCCCGCACGATCTGCTCGACGCTCAGGCCGGCGGTCAGGCGCATCTGCTGGCGTCCGACGGCGGCGAGCGCCTCTTCGAGGTCGGCACCGACGCCGTGCAGGCGCGAGAGCAGGTCATGGATCTCGCGCTTGAGGCCTCTCGCACCGCGATCACCGGCCGGGATCCGGTCGAGAACGGCCCGGATCTGCTCCGACAGCGCGAGCGTCTCGCCGAGGCGGTGGGCCGCGTCCCTCAGTCCCACCGCGGAGTGGGACGCGCGCGCGACCTCCATCTCGCGCCGGAGCGATACGAGGCGGGACTTCATCGACTGGAGGTGCCGTGCCGGATCCAGGCCGAGCTCGATCGCGTACTCGACGCCGGCGAGGGTGGGCATGATGTCGCCGGACGCCGCCTTCTTGTGCAGGAACGCCAGCACCTCGTAGACCCAGCGGCCGGCGCTCGAGATCAGGAACCCGGCGGACGGATCGTAGTCCAGCCACCCCGCCGATCTCAGCGACCGTACGATGGCGTCTCGGGGTTCCTCGTCCAGCCAATACAGCGTCTCCGCGATCGCCTGCGGTCGGAAGGCGCCGAGTCCGGAGGCGACGAGCGCCTCGATCGCGGCGGCGCGCGCGAAGAACTCGCGCGGCGACCGCCCCACAAGGGAGTGCAGAAGCGGGTAGAGGGGTTCGAGCTCGCGCACCCCGGCGAGCGCCGGCACCGATTCGGGCACAATGCCCCCTGTCCACTCGCTGAGCCCCTCCCAGCCTCGTCCGGCCTCGGCGTCCGCCGCCTGCACGTCCGGGCCGTCATCCCGCTCCCACTCGTTCATGGCGCCGGATTCTACCGAACGTGTGGTCGTCTCTGCGCGGCGCCGCCCTCAATTACGTATGGAGCTTCTCCAAGGCATCCGAGGCCCAGCCGACACGCGCCTCAAGCATGTTGTCAAGCGCATCAAGGCACCTGCCGACGGTCCGCTCGTTGCTCGGAGACTCCTGTGCTTCTTCCAGGAGGCGGAGGAGAAGCGTCGGGACCGAGTGTGCGTCCGCGGCGATGCTGGTCGAGTAGTCCCGCGAGGCCTGCGCGAGATCCGTGCAGAACACCGAGCAGGCGTCAAGCACCAGGTCCGCAAGCGGGAGGAGTGGCCCCCGATGGCGCTCGATGGCGTGGAGGAGCCACATGGGCGCGCCCCGGAAGCACGCAGAGCCGACGTACTGCGCAGCGAACTGCGCGCAGCCGGGCAGGCTGAGAATCCCATCGACGTGGAAGACCGCCGACACGGCCGCGCGCACGGTTTCGTCCGCGTCGCCGAGAAGGGAGGTCAGGATACGCAGGCACTGGTCCCGGTGCTCGGCGTGCGCGACCCATCGCGCCGCGACGGCGGCGACGCCCCGGCGCAGCGCCGGATGCCCGCTCAGGCAGGCGTGAACGTCCTTCTCGAAGAGCTGCGTCTCCAGCCAAGCCGCCGTCGTGTGTGCCGCGCCTCGCTCGGCGACCGTCTGCACCTTCGACGCACGCATTCGTTCGAAGATCGGCGTGAGGCGATCGGCATGGTCGCGCCGGATGTAGTTGAGGACGTTGTTGGCCGCATGAGAGCACACCACTCGGTTGTCATCGTGGGCGATGCAGCGGAGGAACAACTCCAGGGCGCGTGCGTGGTCGCTAGCGAACACGGCCGCAGTCGCGTCGACCGCCGCGATCCGGACCGCCGGATGGGGGTCGTCGACGAGGTTTCGGAGGGCCGGCTCGACTCGAGGAAGGTGCACGGGCTGGGCGTGGAGGAGGGCCCCGAGCGCCGCGGCCGCGACTCCTCGCACGCAGTTGATGGCGTGGGTTTCGATCTCGTGTACGCCATCGTCGTCCCGGGGCGTCATCCGGATGGGTTGTTTGCCCGCCTCGGGGTCGGGGTGGGACATGGCGCAGGACTTGACGCGATCGATCACGGAAGCGGGCCATGCGGCTGTCGGGAATCTCCTCACGAGGCGACAGACGGCGCGGTCTGCGTCGTCATACGGGGTTCCCATGAGCCGCAAAGCCGCCTCGCACACAAGGTGGGCCGACGCGGGCTTCCACTCCTTCCGCTGTGACTCACTGAGACCCTCGGGCGGGGCGTTCTGGTCGAGCCCCTCCAGGATGGCGCCTGCGTACTCGGGGTGAATCCCCGTCGGGAGTCTCGCCGCCAGGCGGGCGAACCGGTCAGGGTGTCGGCGAGTCACCTCCCGAAGATCGGCGGCGAACTGGGAAACGCTCGTCTCGATCGCTCGGCCTCTCTTGCGGAAGTGGGGCGCGGTTTCCACAGGCGTCGTGAATCCGGTGATGAGTCGGGTCCATGCGCCGTCGCTCAGCCTCTCCAGCCGATTCCTGGGGATCGGCGAGGTCACGCGCGAGAGCTCCACGCCTTCCCGGGGCGCGAGCAGCTTGTCGGCGATCGTCCTGAACTTCTCCTGAAGGACACCCAGACGGGCCAGGGCGGTTTCCGAGAGGCGGTTCCGCGGAAGGACGGAGAGCAAGGCAAACTGCGCTTCGCCGTAGCGGGTTCGCACGGACGCTCTCTCTCTTGGCGGCCGACCGTGCCGGAAGCGGCAGTCGTCGAGTTCGTGAGGATGGTGGTACGCGAGCAAGAAGGCCTCAAGGCGGCGGTACGTGGCGTCCGAGCACGCAGGCGAGAAGCGCTCCACGAGGGCGCGGGCATGGTCCCAAGGTCCGTCGTCATACCCGCCGACCCGGAGACGGTTGGCCGGATCGAGCAGCAACCAGTCAAACACGCGATCGGATACCTCGAGGGGTGCCGCCAGAAGCGCCTTTGCGATCACCCGCTGTGACGTCGAAGAACGCGAAGGAAGGTCGATGTCGCCTTGGGCGAGGTCGCGAAGGCGCTGGTCGCGACGGGAAGATCCCTCGCGCACCTTCACGCGCTGCGGCGGGCGGCCGAGGAGATCGGGTTCCGGCGCGGCTACCGCACGGGCTCGCTCGTCGCGGGCTGGCTCGCATTCGCCCTCGCCAGCGACGCGCCGAAACCACTGCAGGGGCCGTAGCACGCCCGGATTCGCCCTTCCGAGAAGGGCCTTGAGTTCCGCCCCACGGGAGCCCTGATCGTCGCCCCCCGGCGACCGAGGGGGAGCGGCCCGCCGCGTCGGCGGGTCGGCGTCCCGAGGAGCGGGGGCAGGAGATGTCACGATGAAGGCCCTGATCCCGGTCCTCTTCCCCCTCCTCGCGGGGTGCGCGACGATCCTCGCGTCCGACAGCGAGACCATCCGCATCGACAGCGAGCCGCAGGGCGAGACCGTCGCGGTGGACGGCAGCAGGTACACGACGCCCGCGCTCGTCACGCTCGGCCGCGACACGAACCACCACGTCACGTTCCCGAACGGGCAGACGGTCTACGTGAGGCGCACGTTCCAGCCGTGGTTCCTCGGCAACATCCTGCTGCTGAGCCCGCTCGGGGTGATCATCGACCTCGTCACGGGCGCGATCGAGAAGGACCTCTCCCCGGACCGCCTCATCTACCGGGACGGCAAGGTCTACTCTGGTTCGACCGTCATCGCGCCGACGGGCGAGACGAGGAAGGACGAGCCGAAGAGACCGCAGCCGCGCTACGGCGAGTGATGCTTCCGCGGGCGCCGGTGCCACGGCGTGCCGGCGCCCGCCTTCCGTGCCTTGCGGTGCTGCACCCACCTGCGATCCGACTTGCAAACCGCGGGACCGGAGCCCTGATGTCCGCCATGACGAAGCCCCGCAAGACGCACAGCCTCCGCCCGGGCGAGCCGCTCGCACTCTGCGGCGCGGTCGCGTGGACCGTCCGGATCGTCCCCGCGGCGGTCGAGCCGAGTTGCGGCACGTGCCGGAGGATCCGGGAGTTCCGGAGCAAGGCACGGGAGCGCCGACGCCGCATCTGAGGGTCCGGACCCGGGCGAGATAGCGGCGCCTAACGGCGTCGCCGTCGAATCCCCTTGATGCTCCGCGAATCCGCTGGCTCATGTGATTCGTGATGACGATCGCGACGACGAAGCCCAGGGCGCGGCGCAAGCGCCGCCGGTTCGGCCGCGTGTACCCGCGGCCGGGCGGCCCCGGCTGGCTCGTGCAGTACCCCGACCCGACGGGCGCGAAGGCGCCCTCCGGCCGCACGCGCTACCTGACGCGGTCCGTCGACTCGAAGGCGGAGGGGGAGGCGCTCGCGAAGGAGATCGAGCGGTCGGTCCTGCTCGGGCAGTTCGCCGCGCCCGCGGAGCGCGCCCCGGCATGCGACCTCACGCTCCTCGATGCCCTCGACGCGTACCTCGACTCGAAGCGCTCCGAGGGGAGGTCGAAGAGCGGGATTCGCCGCTACCTCGTGAGCCGGCGCGCGATCGCCGCTTCGCCGCTCGCGGCCCGCACGGTCTCGGGACTCCAGCCGGGCGACATCGAGCAGTACATGAAGTGGCGCCGCGGGAGGAAGTGGCGCGCGAAGAGGCGGTCGAACGGCGAGGGGGGACGGCCCGTCGTGGAGGTGGTCGAGGTCAGGGGCGAGGAGCCGTCGAACTCCTCCGTGAACCGCGACGTGGCGTTCGTCAGCGCGGCGCTGGGGAGGCTCGTGCGGCTCGGCCAGCTGGAGCGGAACCCCGCCCGCCGGGTGACGCGGGGACGCGAGCCGGTGAAGGCGCGCGCGGTCCTCTCGAAGGAGGAGGTCGGGTGCCTTCTCGAGGCCTGCGGCGACAACTTCCGACCCTTCGCGATGGCGTGCTACTACGCGGGCCAGAGGCCGGGCGAGCTCCTCGCACTCCGGTGGGGGGACGTGAGCTTCGGGAACCGGACGCTCACCGTGTTCCGGACGAAAGTCGGCCTCGGGGACTCGATCCCGCTCCACCCGACGCTCGCCGCGGAGCTGAGGGCACTCAAGGAGCGCCGGGCGAAGGAGGAGGCGCGCGTCGTCCAAGACGACGAGCACGTCTTCCTCTCGAAGGGCGGGCGGCCGCAGTTCGACTACCGGCGTCCGTGGTGGGCGGCCTTGATGCGCGCGGGGCTCGACCGGAGGAAGGGGCTCACGCTGTACTCGCTTCGCCACAGCTTCGCGACGCACTTCCTGGAGCACGGCGCGCCGAGCGATCTCCAGCAGATCATGGGGCACGCTTCCTACTCGACGACGGCACGGTACGTGCGGTCGGTGTCGGCGCGGGCGCGGGCAGGGATCGAGGCGTTGGAGGCGGGGCCCCCGCGCGGCCGCGCGCGGGCGGCCGAGGGGTAGGGGATCCTCCCGCCTCTCGCGGCGACCTCACCACTTGCTGCCGGTCCCCCCGGGCGTTTGCGGGAAGGGACCGCCCGACCCCGGAGGCCGATCCTGTTGCTCCTTCCGCCACGTCTCGGCGCGCCTCTCCAGCTCGAGGACCTTCAGGAGGGCCCCGACATACTCGTCCCGCATCTCGGGCGGTACGCCCTGCTTCTCGAGATCCTCCCGGAATTCGTCCACATCCAACTCGACGCTCTCCGCCGCCGCGCCGAACGGCTTGAGCTTCGCGATCTGCCGCTTGACGAAATCCGCGAGGCGCAGCCACATCTCCCTGTGCTCGCCGTCCTCCTTCGCCAGGCGGAGCAGGCGCCTCAGCTGGAAGAACAGCGAGCGCTGCGCGTAGCGCTCCGGGTACTTGCACTGCAGATGCCACTGCGCCGCCTTCAGGTTCCCGGCGAGGATCTGCTGCTGGACGGTCGCCCCGGCGGCGAGGTCCGTGCGCCGCTCCGCGTCCTCGACGGCCCTCGCGAACTCCGCATGGAGCCCCTCGCGCTGCCTGCGGCCCCGCTTGAGCCACCGGTAGAGCGTCGTGAGGTCGACCCGCGCGTGGCGCGCGGCGATCTCGAGGTCGTACCCCGCCCTCACCGACTGCACGATCACCTCGAGCAGCTCGCGGGTCAGCTTCGAGGGCCGGCCGCCCCGACTACCCATCGCCCGTGCCCTTCTCCCGCTTCATCTCGGAGAGCGGCCTGCCGCTCGCGGCGTGCACGGGCTCCTTCCCCGAAAACCCACGGAAGCGCTCGCAGATGACGTCACAGTAGAGCGGGTCGATCTCCATGAGGAAGGACTTCCGCCCCGTCTGCTCCGCGGCGATGCAGGTCGAGCCGGATCCCGCGAAGAGGTCCAGCACGTTCTCGCCGCGCCGGCTCGAGTTCTCGATCGCACGCGCGAAGAGTTCCACGGGCTTCTCCGTGAGGTGGACCATCTCCTGCGGGTTCACCTTCTTGACGGCCCAGACGTCCGTCGACGTCACGCCCGGGTTGAAGTAGTGCGCCGCCCCGGGCTTCCACCCGTACCAGCACTGCTCGAAGTCGCCCATGTAGTCGCGCCGCGTGAGGACCGCGTGCCCCTTCACCCACACGAGGAGCTGGCTGAAGTAGAGATCCGCCGTCCGGATCGCCTTCGGATAGTTGAAGATGTTCGAGTACCCGCCCCAGACGTAGTAGCTTCGGCCCTCGCGGAGCACGCGCGCGATGTTGCCGAACCACAGCGCGAGCTTCGCCTCGAACTCCTCGTCCGGGATCCAGTCGTTCTCGAGCGGGCGGTCCTTGGGACGCATCCGGCCCGTGGGCCTCGCCTTCGTGGGATGGCGCGCGAGGTCGAGCTGCGAGTTCTTGAGGCTGGAGCCGCGCTTCCGCGTCGCGACGGACGCCCTCACGTTCCGCCCGAGGACCCTCCCCTCGTGCGCCGCCTTCGCGATCGCGTTGTTCGAGCGCGGCTCGACGCGGACGTTGAAGGGCGGGTCCGTGCAGACGAGATGCACCGGCGCGCCGTCGAGCAGCCGGTCCACGTCCTCCGCGCTCCCCGCGTCGGCGCAGAGGAGCCGGTGGTCCCCCAGGATCCAGAGGTCGCCGCGCCTCGTCACGGGATCCTCCGGAGGCTCGGGGACCGCGTCCGGATCCGTGAGCCCCGATCCCGGGACCGGCTTCACGAGCCCCGCCCAGAGATCCTTGAGAACGTTGTCGCCCGTCTCGAGGGTCTTCAGCAGCTCGCGCAGCTTGTCGTCGTCCTGGCCCGCCATCGCGGCGAGGGGATCGAGGGAGGCGAGCAGCTTCTTCGCCTCCTCCTCCGTCACGTCCAGCACGAGCACGGGCACCGTCTGCTCCGGGTCGAGGCTCGCGCGCAGATGCCCGTCGCACAGGACGAGCCTCCCGTCCTTCTGGTACGCGAGGAGCGCGTCGGCATAGCCGATCTCCTTGAGCAGCGCCTCGAGCGCGCGGCGCTGCCCTGACGAATGGATGCGGTAGTTCCATTCGTTCGGGGCGAGATCGCCCGCCCTCACGTAGCGCAGCTCCTTAATGCGATTCCGGACTGTCATTGGGCATCTCCTTTCATGATGTTGCGCGAGTCGGGACGACCGACCCCGTGGCCGGCGCGGGGTCGAGGAGTCTTCGTCGCGGGTGAACGGGGGAGGGGCTCCCTGGGCGGGAGCAGCGTGAGGAGGATCGCGACCGTGGTCGCGATGAAGGGGCTGCGGACGACACCCGGACGCCGCGGTCGTGCCGTGGCACGCCGCGGGCGTTCGTTCGCGCGCGACCGCGGCGGGACCGCCGCCGCGTCAGGATGTGGCGCCTGTGGCGCGTCTCCTGGGGCGGGGGGAGAGGTGCCGGTCGCCGCCGCGCGCGGGGCAGCGCGCCCGGCGGAGGTCGCGGGGCGACGACGTGCAGGAGCCCGGGAACCCGCGAGCCTTGCACGCGGGCGCGCGTGGTCCCTCCTCGGCGGGGACGCGGGCGGCGCCGCCGTCGCGAACGCGCGCATCCGGCGGCCGTGCGCCACCAGCACGCGATCCAGATCGCCGATGCGGCAGTAGACCTCCGCCCGCTCCGACGGCGATGCGCGTGACGCGCGCGAGAGCAGTTCCGCCCGGTACCCGGGCGCGCCCTCTCGCACGAGTTCGCCTACGACGAGCACCAGGTCGGGCTTGGGAGCGGGTTCGCGCGCGGCTCGATACTCCTCCTCGAGCGCACGCGCGAAGCGACACCGTATGTCGCGGCGGGTAGGCCGGTCCTCGTGGTACGAGGTCAGCACGAAAGGCAGCGTCTTGCCGTCCGCGCGCCGCACGACGAACTTGCCCTTCACCGACCACCCGTTGGGCAGCCGAGCATCGTCCGGACCCATCACGCACACGCGCGACATGCCCCCATTCTTCGTGCCGTAGGGACACTCCTCCGCGCTGCTGCCCGCGTCGCGGTGCGCGCCGCCCTTCCCGGCGCCTCGGCCCAAGGTGCGGCGGTCTGGGGCCATGCGTCCCCCGGGGGATTTGCCAAATCTCCCCCTACCGCATCCGGGTGCTGGCAAATCCCCCCCGACCCGGGCCGGCCAGCACTTGCGCAGCCGCTGCGCAGCACATGCCGCCGGCCGGCGCCTCGGCAACGCCGCGCGGGTCGCCGCAACCCCGCGCCGGTGGTAGCCTTGCGGCCACGACGGGGGCGTAGCTCAGTCGGCAGAGCAGCGGACTTTTAATCCGCTGGTCGGGGGTTCGATTCCCTCCGCCCCTACTTTTCTCCGCCCCCGCGCTTCCGGGCGTTTCGTCTCGCGTGCGTGCTACGATCGCGTGGTGAGTGCATCCCGGCTCTCGCGCTCTGCGCACGAGTCCCCGTGCGCGGCGCAGGATCTCCTTGTTCGGGCGAGTTTCGAGGTCGATCGCTCGCTGCTGCGATGGTCCCTCGGGCTCTCTCTCCGCGAGCGGATGCGGGCCGCCACCCGCGCCGCCCGAATGCTGGGGCGTTTCCGCCGTGCCGGGTCACCCGCGCGAGGCTGACCTCGAGTCCCTTCTCGACGCGCTGCATCGGGCCGGTGTCGAGTTCATCGTCGTGGGCGGAGCTGCCGCCGTTCTGCACGGCGCACCCGTGACGACCCAAGATGTGGACATCGTCCCCCGCGTCGACACGGGGAACATCAAGAGGCTTGCGGATCTGCTGGAGCGGCTTGACGCGCGGGTGCGCGACCCCGCGCGCCGTGACATCCGGCCGGACCCGGCGGCTCTTCGCGGACCGGGACAGGTCAGGCTGACGACCCGATGCGGCCCCCTCGACGTGCTGGCCCGCCTGCATGACGGCCGGGACTACGCAGACCTGCTGCCCCACACCGTGGAGCTGGCGGACGGTTCCCTTCGCCTGCGCGTGCTCGACCTGTCCACGCTCATCGCCATCAAATCGGGCACCGGCAGGGTCCGCGACCAGTTGATCCTGCCGCTGCTGATCGCGCTGGCGCGCGAGTGCGGGGACGGAGGCACCGAGCCCGCCACGTAGTATGCGCGTGAGCGTCGCAGAGGATCGCGCCCCCTCCGCGCTCGAGCGCCCCGGCCCGCTCCCCGAGAGCGCCGACGTCGTCATCCTCGGCGCGGGCGCCGCCGGGCTCTGGGCCGCCGGCACCGCCGCCGCTCGCGGGAAGAAGGTCCTCCTCCTCGAGAAGAACCCGCGCGTCGGCGTGAAGATCCTCGCGAGCGGCGGCACCCACTGCAACGTCACCACCACCCTCGAAGGCCATGCGCTCAGCGAAGCCTTCGGCCGCGACGGCGGGCGCTTCCTAAGGCCGTCGCTCCGCCGCCTCGGCCCGCGCGACGTCCGCAACGAGCTCGACGCCCTCGGCGTCCCGACAGAAGAAGGCGAGTGGGAAAAGGTCTGGCCCAAGAGCCGCAGGGCGAGCGACGTCGCGCACGCGCTCCTCCGCCGCGCGCTCGCCGCGGGCGCGACCGTCCGCACAGGCGCCGCCGTTCTCGACCTGCGCCCCGGCTTCGTCGTTCGGACGAGCCGCGGCGACGTCACGGCCCCGAAGATCATCGTCACCGTCGGCGGCCGCTCCTACCCCAAGTCGGGCACGACCGGCGACGGCTACGCGTGGCTCCAATCGCTCGGCCACACGATCGTCAGGCCCACGCCCGCGCTCGTGCCGCTCGTGATCGACCTCCCGTGGGTGCGCGCGCTCGCGGGCATCACGGTCCCGCAAGCGCGCGTGTGGGTGGACAGGAAGGCCGACCGCCGCCGCCCGCTGCTCTTCACGCACACGGGGCTTTCCGGCCCCGGCGCGATGGACGTGTCGCGCTGGTTCGAGCTCGGCCCCGCGGATCTGCACGTCGACTTCCTGCCGGACGTCAGCGAAGAGGAGCTGCGAACCGCGATCGCGCAGTCGAAGCGCATCGCGAAGGCGCTCCCGCTTCCCGCGCGCCTCGCCGAAGCGCTGTGCGAAGCGGAGGGGGTCCGGGGGCAGCAGCCCGGCGGCGAGACGAGCAGGGCGCACCGCCACGCGCTGCTCATGGCCGTGAAGCGCTGGACGCCGCCGGTGAGCGGCACGCGCGGCTTCGACCACGCGGAGGTGACGGCGGGCGGCGTGGCGCTCCCGGAGGTGGACCCGTCGACGATGGAGTCGCGGATCGCGAAGGGCCTCTTCGTGGCGGGCGAGATCCTCGACGTGGACGGCCCGATCGGCGGCTTCAACTTCCAGAGCGCCTTCTCGACCGGCCATGCCGCGGGCCTTGCGGTGTGAGGGGGCCCGGGGGATCCTTCTCTTCACGGGCAGGCGCCAAACGGTGTGCGACGGCCGGCGAGTCCTCCGCCTCGAGAGCGCAGAGGAAGGCGGGTTCGTCGTGACCTCGCCGTTCGACCCCGAGCGGATCACGCGGGCGGAGACGCTCGACGAGGCGTTCTCCGGCGCGCGCGATGCCGCGCGGGCGCTCGCCCGGTCCCGGAAAAGGCTCCGCCGCGGCGCCCGGGCGCTTTTCCGAACCATCTTCGCCGCGCGCGCCTGAGAGCTCGTGAAGAAATCCCGGCGTCGGCCCGAGGCCGAGCGAGGTGGCGTCAGGCGAGGAAGGCCGGCGAGCCGTATCAGCGGAGCGATACGGTGAGGAGGCCTGACGAAGCATCACGCCGCCGCAGCCGGCCGAAGCCAGCGGGGATTTGTTCACAAGCTCTGAGATGAGCGCGCTCCTGCCGGTCGAGACGTCGCAGGTCTTCCGGCAGCGGTAGCGGCAGCCTGGAGCGAACCGCCCCCGGACCCCCTCCGCCTCCCGGTCAGCGACCCTTGATCTTGTCCGCGGGGATGCGGAACTGCGCCACGCCGCTGCCGCCGAACATGGCCATGTCCACGTTCAGCAGGAACGACTGCGCGTCCGCCGGCGGCACCTTGAAGAGCAGGTCGTGCGTTTCGCTGTCGTGCGGCTCGATCTCCTGGCCGTTCTCGAGCTGCCCCTCGACCGTCGCCTTGTCGCCGTACGCCACGAGCCCCACGCCGCGCCCGCGGTCGTCCGTGAGCTTCGGCTCCGACGCGCGCAGCAGCTGCGGCTCGCGGTACTTGATCGCCGTGTCGCTCAGGTTCGTGATCTCGAGCGTCACGTGCAGGTCGAGCGTGCCGTCGCGCTGGCCGAGCACGTCGTCCACCTGCGTCATCTCGATCTCCGCGCCCTCCACCTTCACGCGGAGACCGCCGCCCATGTACGCCTCTCCCCAGCCGACCGGCGGCGACCTCGTGCCGATGTACGACGAGATCTGCGGGTAAAAGTGCCAGACCACGAACCCGATGACCCCGAGCACGACCAGGCAACCGAGCGCGGAGCCGACCCCGCCGCCCTTGCCCTTCGCCTGCGCCATCCCGCGAGGCTACCACGCCCCCGTGATACAAACGCGCCGTTGAAGGTCGTCGTGCTCAAGGGCGCCGAGATTCCGCGGAGCCCCCGGATCTACGCGAAGCGCCTCAGGAGGCCCGAGGGGCAGGTGCGCCCGGGGGAGGCGGTGGAGGTCCGCACGGAGGGCGGCGCCTTTGTCGGCCGCGGTTTTTATAGCCCGCGGTCGGTGTACGGCGTCCGCATCTACGACAGGAACGAGAAGGGGCCGCCGCTCGACGGCGCGTGGTTGAGGGCGCGCGTGAAAGCCGCCGCGGACCTGCGCGCGTCGCTCCGGATCGACGAGGTCACGGACGCTTATCGGGTGGTGCACGCGGAGGGGGACGGGCTCTCGGGGCTCGTCGTCGACCGCTACGCCGACGCGGCCGTCGTCGAGGTGGGGGCGCGCGGGATCTTCGAGCGCCTGGACGACCTCGAGGAGGCGCTGCGCGACGTCCTGGGCGTGCGGAAGATGGTCGTGCGCGCCGATCCCGACGTCGAGGAGATCGAGGGGTTCCGCGTCGCCGAGCGCCGCGCGGAGCCCGTGCGCGTGGTCGTGCGCGAGGGGCCGCTCCGCTTCCACGTCGACTGCCGCGGCGGGCATAAGACCGGGTTCTTCTGCGACCAGCGGGAGTCGCGCGCCGAGGTGACGCGCCTCGCGCAGGGGCGCCGCGTCCTCGACCTCTGCTGCTACACGGGCGGCTTCGCGCTCGCGGCCGCGAAGGGCGGCGCGCGCGAGGTGCTGGGCGTCGACCTCGACGAGGAGGCGGTCGCGCTCGCGCGCGAGAACGCGGAGCTCAACCGGCTCGACGTCCCGTTCGAGCACGCGGACGCGTTCGATTTCCTCCGCAAGAACCCGCGCGCGGACCTGATCGTCCTCGACCCGCCGAAGCTCGCCGCGCGGCGCGAGGACCTCGCGCGTGCGCGCCGGAAGTCGGTCGACCTCAATGCGCTCGCGCTCGGCGCGCTGCGTCCCGGCGGGCTCCTGTTCACGTTCTCGTGCACGGGGCTCTTCCCGGCGGAGGAGTTCGAGGGGCAGGTGCGCGAGGCCGCCGTCCGCGCCGGTCGCGACGCGAGCGTGCTCAAGGCGACGGGACAGCCTCCGGACCACCCGGTCGACCTCTCGTGCCCGGAGACCCGCTACCTGAGCGGGCTCCTCCTGTGCGTGCGATGACGAACCAGGTTCGTTTCGAAAGAGTTACCGGCGGGAATCCGCCTAGCAGGCCGAAAGCGGTCCGAGCGCGTCGATGACGCTGCGCATACTCGTTTATGGCCTCCTCCGGCGCGGCGGGACGCTCCATGGCCTCCTCGCCGGCGCGCGCTACCTCGAGGACGTGCGGGTTCCCGGCTACGACCTCTTCCACATGGGCGAGTACCCGGCTGCGGTGCCCGGAAAGGGCGCGATCGTCGCGGAGCTCTGGGAGCTCGCGAGCGCGGACGCGCTTTCCGCGCTCGACCGCGCCGAGGGCGTGCCGACGCTCTACCGCCGCGAGCGGGTGCTGGACGCGTGGCTCTACGTCTACGCGCGGCCGCCCGGCGGCGCGCCGCGGATCGCGTCCGGCGACTGGCTCTCCCCCCCGCGCCCCCCCTCTTCCCCCTGAAACCCCGACGGTGTGCGGGTTTTCGCGGATTACCCTTTCGAAACGAACCCGGTACCGCTACCGCACGCCGCGGAGGAAGATCTCCTGCGCCGCGCGTGCGATGTCCGCCGGGCTCCCGTCGCGCTTCTCGTCGTACCAGGTGTAGACCCAGTTCATCATCCCGAACAGCAGGAACGCGGCCACGCCGGCGGGCGCCTCAGGGCGCGGCTGCAGCTCCTCCACGATCCCGCGCACGAGGCGCACGTACCGCCGCTTCAGCTCGTCCACCTGCCCGGCGTACTCGCCCTGGAGCTGTTCGCTCTCCCGCGACATCACCTTCATCTCCGCGATGTGCCCGGCGAAGAAGGCGAGGTGCGCGTCCACCACGCGCCGGAGCTTCTGCTCGGGGTCGCGCACGCCCGCCAGCGCCGCCGCGTGCGCGTCGAGGAGCGTCGTGAACGCCTCGCGCTGGATGTCGAAGAGGATCTCCTCCTTTCCTTTGTAGTAGTAGTAGAGCCCCGCGAGCGAGAGGCCCGTGGCCTTCGCGACGTCGCGGATCGACGCGCGGTCGAACCCCTGCCCGGCGAACACCTCGGCGGCGCGCCGGCGGATCTCCGCCTTCCGGTCGGTGACCATGGCGCTTGATTCTATGGGGGACGTACCCCGGGGGCCCCGCCCCCCGCCGATGCCGCGGTTCGGGGCAGGCCGCCCGGCGGCGGTGGGTCGATCCGGTACGGGTGAGGCGGCGGCCGGGAATCGCGGTTGTCCGGGGCTTCCGGTGGGCAAGACTCCTGTCAGGGGGTCGATCGTGCCGCACTACGATCGCAGATACTGTACGTCCGCCCGCGGCTTCACGTTCGTGGAGGTCGCGTGCGTCCTGAGCGCGCTCGCGCTCGGGCTCCTTTCGCTCGCCGCGGCCATGGGCTCGGGGATGCGGACGGTCGCCGTCAACCGCGAGATCGACGTGGCCGCGCACGCGGCCCGCGAGGCGCTCGAGCGCCTGCAGGATCCCGCGGGCGGGTTCGAGCTCGTCTTCGCGTCGTACAACAACGACCCCGACGACGACCCGGCCGCCGACGTGCCCGGCGGCACGTTCGACGTGGAGGGGCTCCGGGGCGCCACCGGCGAGATCCTCTTCCCGACCGGCGGCGATAGCGGCTTCGAGCTGCGCGAGGACGTCGCCGACCGCGACCTCGACGGCGACGGCGAGATCGACGAGGAGAATCACGCCCTCGACTACCTGCTGCTCCCCGTCACCGTCCGCATCCGCTGGGAGGGCGTCGCGGGCGAGCGGTCCGTCGAGTTCGCGACGGTCCTCGCGCAGAGGTGACCATGCGCGGATTCACGATCCTCGAGCTCGCCGTCGCCAGCACCATCGCGATCCTCATGCTCGCGGCCGTCTACGCCGTCACCTCGGAGAGCACGGACACCGCGCGCCTCGGCACCGCCATGGCCGTCCTCGAGGGGCAGGCGAGCCGCACGCTCGACCGCATCGCTACGGAGCTCGTCGCCGCGGGCCTCGAGACGCTCGAGCCCCCGGACCCCCTGGGCGTCGCCTCGCTGACCTTCCGCAAGGCGACGGGCGCGGACGCGGGCAAGGCCACGTGGGGGCCGCGCGAGTCGATCGGGCTCCGCTCCTTCGCCGGCGACCGCGAGGTGGTCTGGGTCCGCGACCTCGACGACGAGGACGGCCCTCGGGAGGTCGTCCTCTGCGGCTCCGTGCGCGGCCTCGCCGAGGGCGAGGCAGGAAACGGCGCCGACGACAACGGCAACGGCCTCGCCGACGAGGAGGGGCTCTCGTTCGAGCTCTCCGGCCGGACGCTCACGATCCGGCTCTCCCTCGAGGTGCGTGATCGCGTGGGGGGCGTCCTCACGCGCACGGTCTCGACCTCCATCAAGCTCCGCAACTGAGGGGCAGGACCATGAGACGAACCGACAGCGAAAGGGGCATGGTCATCGTGACCACGGTGCTCCTCATCCTCGTGATCGCGGCGCTCTCCTACGCCTTCCTCACGAACACCGTCCTGCTCGACCGCGAGCACCACGGCCGCACCGAGCAGACGAAGGTCCTCTACGTGGCCGAGGCGGGCACGAGCGTCGGCGCCGTCGAGGTGCTCCGCGACCTGGAGCTCGGCGAGGTGCGCGAGGTCGGCAGCGTCGACGACCCGATCCCGTTCGAGGGCGGCTCGTACTGGCTCGAGGCCACCTCCCAGACCGACGGGAGCTACACGCTCGTCGCCCATGCGACGCACGCGCGGACCTCGCTCGTCCTCGAGACGCGGTGGGAGCGCGCGCTCCACGCGATCCGCGACCACGCGATCTTCTCGGGCAACCTCGGCCACGACCCGACGCACGACCTCGAGTTCGGCGGCACCGGCAGCTCCGCCGACGTCGTCAACGGGAAGGTCTACGCCGGGGGGAGCGTCACCGTGCGCGGCGGCGCGACGATCAACGGCGACCTGACGGCCACCGGGGTCGTGTCGGGCATCGTCAACGGCGACGTCGTGCAGAACGCGCCGCGGGTCGAGCCGCCGGACCTCGCCGCGATGAAGTACGACGAGATCGCCGACTTCAAGATCGACGCGGGCGCCCGGTTCGACAGCAGGGGGCGGCTGCCGGCGTCCGACCCGCGGCACATCTTCGTGAAGGAGTTCCGGAGCGACCTCGCGACGAGCAAGGGATTCCACTTCGACAACACGAACTACTTCCTCGGCGACCCGTGGGAGGCCGCGGACCTCACGCGCGTCTCGGTCCCGGCGGAGGGGAACAACAAGATCTACTACGTGGACGGCAATCTCTGGGTCGAGCCGCAGGGGACCGAGCAGCGGATCGTGAAGAGTCCGCCGGCGGGCACGGTGATCACGATCGTGGTGAAGGGCAACGTCTACATCTCGGACACGCTCCGGTACGACGCGGCGAAGGACGGCATCCTCTTCATCGCGATGACCGACGGCGAGAGCTACAACGACCTGAACGGCGACAACCAGTACCAGCCCGGCGAGCCGCTGCTGCACGACGACGGCGACGGCCTCTACGAGGGGCCCGCCGAGGGCAGCGGCAACGTGCACTTCGGCGACCCCAACGGCGGCCCGCTCGGCCACGTGCAGGCGTTCATGTACGCCGACAACCACTTCGAGGACCACGTGCTCGAGGGGACGGGGAAGAGCCCGCTCCCGTTCGACGTGACCGGCTTCATGTCCGCGGGCGAGGAGGTGCGCATCAACCGCGACTTCGGCACCGGCCACGCGCGGATGGGCGTGAAGTTCGACTCGCGCATCGTCAACGGGACGCTCACGTTCCCGGGATTCCCCGAGGCCGCGGGGCGCGGACCGCTCCGACAGATCTCGTGGCGCAT